>JBCBSN010000022.1:0-30785 GCA_039819225.1 Bacteroidota bacterium
TGATAAAATACTCATCATTACCAACACGCGCCAAGCGAAGGTATTTTTGACAGATGAGGCATTGCAAAAGGACGTACATAAAGAAGTAAAAAACCAACCTTTTGCGTTAAACCCCACTGCTTCTCCCCAGTATGTCCTGGATTATGGAGATCTCCAAAATTTTGAGAACGAAATAAAGAACCTGAAAACGGAAAATAACTTGGATACCATCGTAGACTATGATACGGAATCCAATGTATTGGGCGATTTACTTTTCGCCATGCTCCCGTTCATCCTTATCATTGGTATCTGGATCTATTTAATGCGGCGTATGTCCGGTGGAGGTGGCGGAGGTGCCGGTGGTCAGATTTTTAACATTGGCAAATCCAAGGCCAAGCTTTTTGATGAAAAGACGGATACCCGAACGTCCTTTAGGGATGTGGCCGGGCTCGAAGGAGCTAAGGAAGAAGTAGAGGAAATTGTGGAGTTTCTAAAGAATCCTGACAAGTATACCTCTTTGGGAGGTAAAATTCCAAAGGGAGCCCTTTTGGTGGGGCCTCCAGGTACTGGAAAAACTTTATTGGCCAAAGCTGTTGCCGGAGAGGCCAAAGTCCCTTTTTTCTCCCTTTCCGGGTCGGATTTTGTGGAGATGTTCGTTGGTGTAGGGGCTTCAAGGGTACGTGACCTATTTAAACAGGCCAAGGACAAATCCCCAGCCATCATATTTATAGATGAGATTGATGCTATTGGCCGAGCCAGGGGAAAGAATAATTTTACCGGATCTAATGATGAAAGGGAAAATACATTGAATCAACTTCTCACGGAAATGGATGGTTTCGGCACCAATACCAATGTTATCGTACTTGCAGCTACCAACCGTGCCGATGTCCTTGACAAAGCCCTAATGCGTGCAGGAAGGTTTGATAGGCAAATCTATGTAGATCTTCCGGATATTAGGGAACGAAAAGAGATTTTTGAGGTACACCTTAGACCCATAAAAACTGCGGAAACCTTGGATTTGGATTTTCTGGCAAGACAAACCCCCGGATTTTCCGGTGCGGATATTGCCAATGTGTGTAATGAAGCGGCGCTTATTGCCGCAAGAAAAGAGAAAAAGGCAGTGAACAAACAGGATTTCTTGGATGCCGTTGACCGTATTGTGGGCGGATTGGAGAAGAAAAACAAAATTATTACTGCCGGAGAAAAAAAGACCATTGCCTATCACGAGGCCGGGCATGCTACCGTAAGTTGGATGTTGGAACATGCGGCACCATTGGTCAAGGTTACAATTGTACCAAGGGGGCAATCCTTGGGAGCTGCTTGGTATTTACCCGAAGAACGACTCATTGTACGTCCCGAACAGATGAAGGATGAAATGTGTGCTACCCTGGGAGGACGCGCCGCGGAAAAAGTGATTTTCAACAAAATTTCCACAGGTGCCCTTAGCGATCTGGAAAAGGTAACCAAACAGGCACGGGCCATGGTAACCATATATGGGCTTAACGATGAAATTGGAAACATTACCTATTACGATTCCTCCGGCCAAAGCGAATATGGCTTTACCAAACCTTACAGCGAGGAAACGGCACAGCGTATTGACGAGGAAATCTCTAAAATTATAGAAGAGCAATACAAAAGAGCCCTAAAGGTTTTGGAAAAGAATAAGGACAAACTTATTGAACTTGCCGAACGCCTTTTAGAAAAGGAAGTTATCTTTAAGGAGGATTTGGAGAAAATATTCGGCCAAAGACCTTTCGAGAAAGCGTTTGATCAAAAAGGACAGGAGAAGCTCAAGGCAGAGGATGCGGAGGATAAGGCCAAGGAAGTTCCTGTAGAGGAGCCGGGCACGGAAAACAAGTAGTCCAAAGGCTTGATTACAATGCCAATGGAACAATATATTTGAAGGTTATCGTTAAAAATGGGGCTATTTGACAAATTATTTGGTGGCGGCAAAAAAAAGGTTTCCAAAGAAACCGTAGAGACCCGTGGGGTACATATGCCCGACCTAAATATCCCTGTTGACGAAAAATTCACCATCCATTTCAAAAAGAACGGGGGAAAATTCCTGTATTGCGATTCTTTCTCAGAAGTTTCCGTTGCCCTTAAAAATATAGTCGCTGAAAATAATTGGGAGGGACACCCTTTCTTTATTATGGATTCCAGACTTGAGGGCAGGTTTTCAAAGGAAGGAATCACCTTTACCGGAAAACCAGGGAACAGTGACGTATTCTTTACTACTTGCGAGCATTTAATCGCGCAGAACGGCTCCATTTTGGTTTGCTCAAACCAGCTTAATGAGAAAAAGTTATACGAATTACCGGATAACGTCATTGTTTTTGCAACTACCAGCCAATTAGTGGAATCCATTGGTGAAGGCCTTAAGGCCATAAAGAAAAAATATGGCCATAGTATTCCCGCCAATATAACCACTCTTAAGCATTTTCAGCCCACGGACCAAAACTCAGATGATTTTTTAACCTACGGAAGCAGTTCCAAAAATCTGTATCTTTTACTTCTGGAAGACCTTTAGTATGAGAGAGATTTTAAGGAGGGCGTTAACAGGGGCCGTTTATATTGTTCTATTGCTCTCCGCCGTTTTTTTAAGTTCGGACGCCTTTGATTTTCTTTTTATGACTTTTGGGCTCGCCTGCCTCTATGAATACAAGAGGTTGGTAAAACTAAGGGGTTACCATGTATTCATCGCTTATTTGGCCCTTTGGTGGGCATATATCTATTTGGTCCACGACATTACTTTAATCTACGTTTTGCTTGTTTTGACCGTTATGGTAGATCTTGCTCTGCTTTTCTATTTATTCTCCAAAAAACAGGAACTAAAGGGTGCCCTTAAAAAATTTGTTGTGGGTCTTTTATATATCGGAGGAGGTTGCATCTTCTTGACCATGATCCCTTATAAGGACGATGATTTTGCAAAACTCCTCATTATAGGAATATTTATTCTTATATGGGTCAATGATTCCTGTGCTTATCTAGTGGGAAGCAGCATTGGACGTACCAAGCTATACCCCTCGATTTCTCCAAAAAAAACTGTAGAGGGAACCCTGGGAGGTCTTATCTTTGCGGTAGGTGCTGCCTATATTATCGGTAAATATGAACCTGTAATAAGTCCTGCCCAATGGATTATTTTGGCAGTTATAATTGTAATTGGGGGCAGTTTGGGGGATTTGTTGGAGTCTAAACTAAAACGTGCGGCGGGGGTAAAGGACAGCGGGGCCATCTTGCCGGGTCACGGGGGTATGTTAGATAGGTTGGATAGCTTGGTATTTGCGGCACCTTTTGCGTATTTAACCTTAATAATTTTTACTTATGTTTCATAGGGAAGGCCAAAAAATCATCATCGTAACGTTTTTCTTGGTTTGTGCTGCCGCCTTAATATCCCAGTTTTATGTGAATATATCTTGGCTGCGTGTTGGAATCCAGATTCTTTCCATTTTGGTTTTGGTACTGATATTGCAGTTTTTTCGGAACCCAAAAAGAAAAATACTCAAAAGTTTTGATGAAATCCTGGCACCCGTAGACGGCAAGGTTGTCGTAATTGAGGAAGTAGAGGAACCGGAATACTTCATGGATAAGCGCATACAGGTTTCAATTTTTATGTCCCCCGTTAATGTGCATGTGACACGGTATCCCGTAAGTGGCAACATCAAATATTCCAAATATCATCCAGGAAAGTATTTGGTGGCATGGCACCCCAAGTCCAGTACGGACAATGAGCGCACTACAGTAGTTGTTCGCACACCAAAATTCGGGGATATTCTATACCGGCAAATTGCGGGAGCAATGGCCAGGCGTATAGTGAACTACGCAGAGGAGGGCGATAATGTGCAACAGGGGGAAGACGCCGGCTTTATCAAATTTGGTTCCAGGGTAGATCTTTTATTACCCTTGGATTGTGCGGTTACGGTTAAATTGAATCAAAAGGTCGTTGGGGCTAAAACCTGTATCGCGACCTTTGTGGACAAAAATGAAAGGGCAGAAATTACATACTGATTTTTTGGAGGCGGTGGAATTCGTAAACCAATATACGCTACCACTACCGGCTGACCTATTGCTAAAACTTTATGCCTACTACAAAATTGCCAATAAAAATTATAGCAATCCCGGAAGCAAAACCCCTTTGATCAATGCTTTCAAGGCCAACGCCCTTATCCAGGCCAGGGACATAAGTAGAACGGAGGCTATGAAGCAATATGTGGAATTGGTGGATAAGGAGCTTCGAAAAAGCCCTGAACAGGAAAATTAAGAAGCCTTTTTTTGTGCCTGCTGCACCGCTATTCATAAAGCTCTTCTAAGTTGGCGATGCTCAGGTCATACAGGAACTTTCCCATTTTCTGGGTCACATCCTTAAAAAAACGTTCCCCTTTTTCAGCAGATGCCTTCATCGGGTTTCCTACACCGGTATCTTCGCTAATCTGGGACCATTTTCGTTCTGCCCAGACCCAGCCCTCCGAAAATGCCTTGATTTTATGATTTTTTGAAGTCCCACTCCCCCACTTGTTTCTTGGCAGCACTAGTTCCGGTCTCAAGTAAAGTATAAGACTAGTCTCCATTTCATCAGCATGATCGCCCACTTCATCAAAATAACTGGATTTGTCCATGCATTGGAACCAATTGGAAATACTGATCAACATTTTTGGGAACTTTAGTCCCAGCTCTCGGACCAAAGGCCTAAAGTTATTTCCACCATGACTATTGAAAAGCAATAATTTATATACCCCCTGTCTTTGAAGCACCTCCACAATATCCCTTAGGATGGCATATTGTGTACTAGGATTGAGGTTAATATCCAAATAGATATCGGGCTGTCCCGTATTTACGCCAAAAGGAATAGTGGGCAGCACGATTACCTTTCCTCCCATTTGCCATGCCACTTTTGCGGCTTCCGCGGCAAGCTCATCCGCTTCAATATTATCTGTGGCATAGGGCAAGTGATAGTTATGGGCCTCCGTGGCGCCCCATGGAAGTACGGCCAGGTCAAACCTGGTATCTTTTAAGGCATTCCAATTGTTCTCGGACAAAATATAAGGTCTCATAGTAATGCGTGTCTGTCCACAAACTTAAGAATGTACCTTTAAAAATAAATCGGATTCACCAAAAATATTCGGACAAACACCATTTGTTTTCCGGATAAATACATAGGCTTTAACACAAACCAATGGATAATCCCCCAATGATTTTGGATTACAAAAATGTGGGTTTCCCACGGGAGGTAAGTACCCCTTGCGGGAAAACCAATATAAACTCCCGGGAGGGAAGTACTTGGTCATTTCCAATGTTATCAGAACAAATACTAGACAATATAATGGGGAAGGTTCCTTAGGAAGGTTCTTCCGTTCAATGACCGGCACTTTTCAAGAAAATCCATAAAATACCGTTGTCCACTGGTACGGTACCAAAGAAATGTAAGGTATACAACATCGTTAAATGCTTGATCAATCTATTTGCACCACCCGGGTCTTTGAAAGACTATCGTGCCAACCCACAGGATCGGATCCAAGGAAAGAAAAAGCGTTAAAGGGGATATACCTGCAGAGGGAGCGTACAAAAATGGTCCTAAAATCGGGTCGTTCCCCATTCTCTGTAACCACCTTGGTCTTTGTAAAGAACTTGCCCAAAGATCTTCCTGTAAAACCCTCAAAAAAACTAAAGTAGATAAAACCCAAAACCATACCCAGACCGTACTCCATTAAGCGGTTATCATATTCAAAAATGTATAGGTACTCCGGTGCTACATAGGCAAGTATTATACCAATAACGGAGCCGATAATCAATCCAAAACCAACCAGAAAAACCTGATCCACCAAATAATTTGCAAAACGTTGGCCTTGACTGGCCAACTTGCCCTCAACAGCAAATTCGGTTTCCCTAGCCCTCATTTTCTCCTTGAGAAGGGCATCTTCTTCAAAGGACGGGCAATACGCTTCAAAGTCGGCGACCGTTCCTCTTAAACCACAAATAATCCCAAGATTAAGGTCCTTTTTTTGATGAGCACAAACTTTGCAGTATTGTAGTCGAATTTCACGTGTCATGGTCATACCTTTTGAATTGATTTTGGCATTTGATAAACCATAACCCGATTTAACGTAAAATCTTTCAAATAATCGACAAATCGACCTACAAATAAGACAACTCACAATATCATAATTGCCTTTGCCTATATTTAAAAACCTTGGGTATATGGTATAACCCTTTACCTTTGGAAGGAGTATACCTTATTCCTTATATGGAATGGTCTTCAAGATATGGTTTATGGCCCCTAGACGTGCAGTGGTTTTTTTGTTCGCATCAATAACCACCCAGGGAGCATGAGAGGTATGTGTCTCTTTTAACATGACCTCCTTGTATTTGGTATATTCGTCCCATAACTCTTGTGCACGTTCATCTACCGGAGACATTTTCCAACGTTTTAGATCGCTTTGCTTGATATCGTCGAAACGTTTTTGTTGTTCCTCCTTGGTAATAGAAAAGTAGAATTTTATAAGGAAGGTGTTGGATTGGATAATCATTTTCTCAAAATCATTGACCTGGGACATGAATACCTCGTATTCCTTATCCGTACAAAAACCGTTCACAGGTTCTACCACTGCCCTGTTGTACCAGCTTCTATCAAAAAAAACGATTTTCCCAGGTTCCGGAAGTCTGTTCACATAGCGCTGAAAGTACCACTGCCCTTTTTCGTCCTCAGTAGGCTTGTTCAGGGCTACAATCCTATAATACCTGGGGTTAATATATGCAGAAATACGGCGTATGGCACCACCCTTTCCTGCTGCATCACGACCTTCAAAAAGAATAACTATCTTTCTTCTGTTCTCAATGGCCCATCGCTGGAGTTTTACCAACTCTACTTGTCTTTCCCTCAGGTCGGTTTCATATTTTGTTTCTCTCAAGGCCTTTTCCAAATCCACATGTTTACTGGTGAACAGGCTTCTTAGGCCAACTTTACTATTAAGCAAATCCAAGTCTTCCTCGGTAAACTGTACATGTTTTAGTGCATCCATTTAGATATCTATTTGCTTTGCATTTCTGTAATAACGTACAATGATATTGGGGTCCGGTTGTACGGGTATCTTGCCAAAATCCTTTTCCCTGTAGTCAAATCTGGACAATACATAACGCATACTCTCCAAGCGTGCCGTTTGCTTGTCGTTGGTCTTTACGATGATCCATGGACTAAAATCCGTATGGGTCCTGGTAAACATCTGCTCTTTGTAATAGGTATACTTATCCCATAGCTCTTGTCCCTTCATATCCACAGGGCTGAACTTCCATTGCTTCAACGGATTTTTTAGGCGAGCGGTAAACCGTTTTTTCTGTACTTCCTTGGATATTGAAAACCAGAACTTGATCAGGATAACGCCATCCTCATATAACATATGTTCAAAACCCGGGACTTGTACCATAAACTGCGCATACTGCTCGTCGTTACAGAAGCCCATTACCGGTTCCACTACCGCCCTATTGTACCAACTCCGGTCAAAAAAAACAATTTCCCCCGGATTGGGCAATTCTTTAATATATCTCCTAAAGTACCATTGCCCCTTCTCATTGTCCGTAGGTTTGGAAAGGGCTACTACTCGGGCCGTCCTTGGGTTAAGATGCTCATAGAATCGCTTAATGGACCCCCCTTTTCCAGCGGCGTCCCTGCCTTCAAAAAGAATGGCCACCCGTAAATTGTTCTTAGAGACCCATTGCTGCAAGGCCACCAGTTCGCTCTGGAGTTTTGCCAGTTCCAATTCATATTTGAGCTTCTTTACAACATTGTCTATCCTAATATTCTTGCTTTCTGCTATTGCTATTAAATCTTTTCTAGTCTTAACTTTCAATAAATCTTCTTGGGTATAGCGCATTCTACACTTTAATTTTCGGATTTTCCACCTGGACACAATGAACTCGTTTAAACGTGTTCAACACATAACATCCATTAAAAAAAGGTTCAAAATACTATTTTTAATAGGATTATAAGAATTTCGTTCTACGAATTTAAAGTGGATTTGGAGAAAAGAATAGATGCCCAGTGCCCCGTATATCCCATATCAGTTAAAGGGTCCTACCATAATATGGGCTCGGAAAGTTCCCGGATCCATAAGCCATGGCATACCTTTCTCGTGAGGTTTATCGGGTAATCCTGTGGACTCCGTTGTGGCAAAGGGGGTATAAATGACATAACGATATTGCCCATCCCCAAGTTCCCCGGTACTGCGATTATAAGACTCCTCGCTCCCAAAATACACATACATCATACTTGGTTCCTTGGGCATGGAAATTTTTCCGGCGGCCACTTCTGCCCCACGGATTTCCCGTTTCTCCTTAAAATTCTTGCCCTCTGCGGTAAGCTCACGTCCCCTTTTCATAAAAGGCTCCAATTTCTTGGAATAACAAGAGACATTTATGCCCTCCTTTTTAGGGTCGTCTGCCAAACAGATCAGATTGCTGTTTCCCTTCCGCAATACTACCATTTGACCTTCCGGGTCATAGCCATAGACCATGGCCCCTTCCCTATCCGTTTCGGAAAGTGGTAAAGTAGCCGTTTTAATCTGTATTTCTGCAGGTAGAATATCATCTTCTTGTCCTTGTAAACCGCAAGAGAGCATGGATAAAAGGATTAAACAGGGTATAACGCTTTTCATGATAAATGATTTCCTATAAAGATATATAGATCAATAGGTTCTACAGTACATATTGGAGAAAAGATTTATTAGGACGGCAAACCTGAAAGTGTGATTAAATTGTTAATTGGGAATTCATTAAAAACACCTCTATACTTTTTGATAAACCTTTGTTGAAAAACAAACACACATGAAAAAAATTACTTTTTTGGCCGTTGTCTTTACAATCGGAATTTCCTATGGACAACAAAATCAGAACAATGAGGTGCTTATATTGGAAAAAGGCCGGTGGTTCCTTGGAGGAAATGCATCGTTGGACATTACCAGTGCAGAAAATGAGAACGATGCCGGAACTGGAGAAAATGATCGATGGAGCGTTGACCTTAATGGAAAAACGGGGCACTTTTTTGCCAACAACCTCCTTGTAGGTCTCGGTATCGGATATGGTCATACCAATAGTGAAAACACAAATCGCGATATGGGAAACCAAACGGACACTACAGGGTTCAACATCCAAGATCTAAGCTTGTACCCATTTATTAGGGGCTACAAGTCCATAGTTAAAAAAATAGCGCTCTTTTTAGAAGGGGAAGCCAGATATTCCAGGATTTGGAGGAACAATACTCTTGACAACAGAACCACCTCGGAGAGTACCATCAATCAGGTTTTTATTGGTCTAAGGCCTGGATTCACCTATTTTGCAACGACAAATCTGGCTTTTGAGGCAAACTTGGGAGTAATGGGTTATAGCTATAACGATGGCGAAAGTGAATCCTTTAATACAAATGGCCCTAACCCCATGGGTCAATCCCAATCCAGTTCTTTTACGCTCTCCCTAAACCCAAGTAATCTGTTCTTTGGACTCGCCTATTATTTTTAAAAAGGAAATTGGGCTTGGATAAAGTGCAATGCTTTGTCCAAGCTTGTTTTCCGGAAACCGTTACCCAAGATTTTCCAAACTCTTTTCCAAGGTATCGATTTTAGCTTCCGCATCGGCGGCTTTCTTTTTTTCCAGTTCCACCACTTTTTGGGGAGCATTGTTTAAAAAGCGTTCATTGGACAGCTTCTTTTGAACAGATTGTAGGAATCCTTTGGTATAGTTCAACTCGTCCTGGATTTTTTTTATTTCGACCTCTACATCTATGGCCCCTTGCAATGGGATAAAGTACTCGTTACTTTTTACGCGAAAGGTCAATGCACCTTCCAGGCCCTTATCACCGTAGGAAATTTGGGAAACATGGGTCAATTTTTGGATTACATCGTCCCATTCTGTGTCCTGACCTTCTTTGTTCAAGACCGAAAGTTCCAGTGATTCCTTTAGGGGAACGTTCTTTTCCTTTCGTATCGTGCGAATTCCTGAAATCACATCCGCCGCAAACTCAAATCCCTCAATCAATCCCTGATCTACCTTCCCTATTTTGGGCCATTTGGAAACAATCAAGGCCTGATCGGGGTTCCGATCCGCAATACGCTGCCAGATTTCCTCGCTAAGAAACGGCATGAAGGGATGCAGTACTTTTAAGTTATCCTGGAATAGATCAATAACGGCGGTATAGGTTTGGCTATCTATGGGCCGTTCATAGGCAGGTTTTACGATTTCCAACAGCCAAGAACAAAAATCGTCCCAAATTAGTTTGTAGAGGGCCATCAAGGCATCGGAAACGCGGTATTTGGTAAAATGGTCCTCAATTTCGGCCAAGGTCCTATTCAACTTGGAGGTATACCAGCGTATCCCCAAGGCCGCAGCCTTTGGCTGGGGAAACTCACCAACCTCCCACCCTTTTACCAGTCGAAATGCATTCCAGACCTTATTGGCAAAATTCTTGCCTTGTTGGCACAGGGCCTCATCAAACATAAGATCATTGCCGGCTGCAGAGCTCAACAGGAGCCCAACACGGACGCCGCCCGCTCCATACTGCTTAATAAGCTTTAATGCATCTGGCGAATTGCCCAATTGTTTGGACATTTTTCGTCGCTGCTTGTCACGAACGATCCCCGTAAAATATACCTTGGAAAAAGGGGGGGTCTTCCGGTACTCGTAACCGGAAATTATCATTCGCGCCACCCAGAAAAAGATAATATCGGGAGCAGTGACCAAATCGCTGGTGGGATAATAGTACGAGATATCGGTATTGTCCGGTTCCAAAATCCCATTAAACACCGTAACGGGCCAGAGCCACGAAGAGAACCAGGTATCCACCACATCCTCATCCTGGCGAAGATCTTGAAGTGTGAGGGAACGCCCATTCCCATTTTTGGAAACTCTTTCCTGTGCTTTTGCAAGGGCCTTTTCCTTAGTTTCGGCCACCACAAAATCGTTGGCACCTTCCCCAAAATAGTAGGCAGGAATACGTTGTCCCCACCATAATTGCCTGGAAATGTTCCAGTCACGGACATTCTCCATCCAACTACGGTACATGTTTTCGAACTTCTTGGGGAAAAACTTTACCTCCCCGGTCTGCAAAACCGCGGCCAAGGCCGGTTTTACCAAATCCTCCATTTTTAGGAACCACTGATCGGACAGTCTTGGTTCTATAACGGCCTTGGTGCGCTCGGAAGTACCCACCTTGTTCACATAATCCTCTGTCTTAAGCAAATACCCCTTTTCCTTGAGTTCCTTAACAATCTCTTTACGTACCACAAAGCGATCTTTGCCTTCATAGTGCAGGCCATGGGCGTTCAAAGTAGCATTGGAGTTAAAGATGTCCACGATTTTCAAATCGTGTTTTTCTCCCAACGCCTTGTCATTTATATCATGGGCAGGGGTAACCTTTAGGCAGCCTGTCCCAAATTCCAGGTCCACATAGGTGTCCTCGATAATTGGGATCACACGGTTACAAATTGGCACAATGGCCTTTTTCCCTTTTAATCCTTGGTATCTTTCATCATTGGGGTTGATGCAAATGGCCGTATCCCCCAAAATAGTCTCTGGTCTAGTTGTGGCAATGGTAAGCGTATCTTGGGATCCACCGGGACCGTCTGTATCGACCAACGGGTAGTTGATGTAATATAGGAGTCCTTGCTTTTCCTCGTAGATTACTTCCTCGTCCGAAAGTGTGGTTTGGGCCTCGGGATCCCAATTTACCATACGATGCCCTCTATAAATAAGTCCCTTGTCATAGAGATCTATAAACACCTTGGTAACGGAATCTACCATATGCGTATTCATGGTAAAGGCCGTGCGTTCCCAGTCACAGGAACATCCCAATTTCTTTAGCTGTTCCAAAATCACCCCGCCGTATTCATGGGTCCAATTCCAGGCGTGTTCCAAAAATTCCTCCCTGGAAATATCCGACTTGCGAATCCCTTTTTCCCTCAATTTGGCGACTACTTTGGCCTCTGTGGCTATAGACGCATGATCGGTCCCCGGCACCCAACAGGCATTCTTCCCTAAAAGCCTTGCCCTACGGATCAATACATCTTGAAGCGTATTGTTGAGCATATGTCCCATATGTAGGACCCCCGTTACATTGGGAGGTGGAATCACAATGGTATAAGGTTCCCTTTCATCCGGTTCTGAATGGAAATAGTTATGCTTCAACCAATAGTCATACCAACGGTTTTCCGCGGTCTGCGGGTTATATTTTGATGGAATCTCCATTTTTTGGAATAGTTTTTGGTAAGGGAATGACGGCAGTGTAAATACGCCCTAAATGAATGTTAAATATCGATCTATGTGGTCTTTTGTCCCAGTTTAAATACGAAACAAAAATAAGTAACGTTAATAGATAACAAAAGGATTTTGGACGTTCATCCGAAAAGATTTACTTTTGAAGTTCACCCAAAACAAAACATGATGAAGAAATTAGTACTTGTAATTTTTATAGGCTTGTTCGGGTTTAGCCTTACCGCTCAGGAAAAAAAGGCCAAAATTGAGTTTAAAGAAGAAACGGTCGATTACGGAACCGTTGAAAAGGGAAGCAATGGCGTTCGCGTCTTTGAGTTTACCAATACAGGGGATGCCCCCCTGATCGTTAGCAAGGTAAGTTCCAGCTGCGGATGTACCATCCCTAAAAAGCCCGAAGATCCCATTTTGCCTGGTAAGACCGGTGAGATACAGGTAAAATATGACACCAACCGTGTGGGACCCATACGGAAAGCGGTTACCGTTATTTCCAATGCGGACACACCTACTAAGGTGTTAAAGATAAAAGGAGAGGTAAAAGCTCCCGAAGGCAAATAAATATATTTTACGTATTTAGAAACTTTTGTAAGGAACCCTGGCACCAAAATACGGTATCAGGGTTTTTCTTTAAAAACATCCTTGAGAACAAAACTGTAAACCAGATCCCTGTTTCTGCGCACTACCTGGAGTCGGATGCGTTTGCCCTCTCTCTCGTTGAGCATCTTCACGATTTCCTGAAGTTTGTAAGTGTGTACGCTCTTACCATTTACGGAAAGTACCATATCCCCTTCTTGAATTCCTGCAATTTCCGCAGGACTCCCGGCCCGAATACCGGAAACCACTATTTCCGGAACAAGACTAAGTCGAGTAGCATTCTTTAAGAGGATTTGAACATCTCCATAACTTACGGAATTCTTCCGCACTACTCGGGAAGGATTCGCGATACTTTCCACCACATAGCGCATCCCGTCATGCTGCAACTCAATACCACTCATGTTGTATTGGTAGGGCATCTTGAAATTGGCATTCTTTTTTAAGGTAATCCTGTTATTGGGATAGTCAAAAACTATATTAAATCGCTTTAAGACCTCCCCTCCGATACTGCCGTTACGATTCCCCAAATTTTTAAGGGCCGCAAAGGATTCCCGAGCGGGAAATGCCGTTTTGGCATCCTTAAGGGAGAACTTGCCTAAGGCAATGCCCTCAATTCTCGTTCGTTTCCCAAAAACGCTACCGCTGAGGCCCCTTCCTAAAAAATCGTCGTAGTTTTTATCCGGGATACCAATAGTGTCGTCCTCAAAAAGCCAAATGGCATCACTACTTCCCGTATCCAAGAGAAGTCTAACGGGTACTTGGCTGCCCTCTTTTAGGAAAACCTTTCCATCCAAATAGGCCTTCTTATTTACCACGGCCAAGGGTAAGGTCTCGCTTCGCTTATCCCTAGTATGTTCATAGGTGTCCGGATTATGAAACTTTATTATTTTGGAACGATAGTTTACTTCTACAACAAAATCCCTGAATAGCTCATAACCAATAATTCCATGTATGGTAGTGCCCAAAGTCTGGGAAAAGTTGAAGTTCTTGTCCATGACCACATAAAGCAACTGATTAGTATTCTTTACATTGTTTAGGGAGAAAGCGTTTCCCTTTGAACTTAAGGCCTTGATCGGTTCCCCTTGGCCCAGCCCTCGGATAGTGATTTCGGAAACATCCTTGATTTCAACGGAATCCTTGTCCGAAATATTGAACAAAATTGGTTTGCTTACCCCGGTATCCAAAATAAAGGAGAGTTCGGTACCGTTCACCTCCAGCGGAAGGATGATTACATTATTGATCAATTGAAACCTTACCTTCTGGTATTTTTGTCCTTCCGGCAAGGAGAATCCCTGGGCAAACCCAAAAAAGGTACACCCCAAAAAGAATATCAGACCAAAAGAAAGCAAATGCCTCATTTTTCACAATAGTTCACCATAACCATTATTAAATTTACAAATTTTTACGGTTCAGGGTCTTTAATTAACAAAACATTCGATAAACCGGGACGTTTCCCGTAATGTAGTAAAAGTTATATACGCAAGGGTCCTCTAGGATCCGCTTAGGGCCATCGTTTTATATTAAGACCTAAGAAGATTGTTTTGTCCGCTAGGTTTTATCATTTTTGTGAAAAATATAACAGCCATGCCTTCTCTATCCCATAAAGGCCGGCAAATGCCGGAGTCTCCCATACGCAAGTTGGTCCCTTATGCCGAGGAAGCAAAGAAAAAGGGCGTAAGGGTGATTCATTTAAACATAGGCCAGCCCGATATTAAGACCCCCCAGGTGGCTTTGGATGCCGTTAAGAGCAATGACCTACAAGTATTGGAATACAGTAGGACGGAAGGATCCGAAAACTACCGGGAGAAGATAGCCCGGTATTACGCCAAAAATGAAATTTTGGTTTCGGCAACCGATATCTTGGTCACCACCGGGGGATCGGAAGCGCTTTCCTTTGTCATGGGCAGTATAGCCGATTCCAAAGATGAGATTATTATTCCAGAACCCTTCTATGCCAATTACAATGGGTTCGCTACGGCCGCTGGCATAACGGTGGTCCCCGTAATATCCGATATTGCCCACAATTTTGCCCTTCCAGCGATTACCGCGTTCGAGAAGCTAATCACTCCGAGGACCAAGGCCATATTGATCTGCAACCCTGGAAATCCTACCGGCTATCTATATACCAAGGAGGAGATAGGAAAGTTGGCACAAATAGCTAAAAAGCACGACCTTTTCCTGATCGCTGATGAAGTTTATCGGGAATTTGCCTATGACGGTAGGGAGCATTATTCCATTTTGCAGGAGGAAGGTTTGGAAGAAAATGCCATAGTGGTAGATTCAGTTTCAAAAAGATATAGCATGTGCGGGGCCCGTATTGGCTATTTAGTATCTAAAAACCCCGAGGTAATCCGTACTGCCCTAAAGTTCGCCCAGGCCAGATTGTCCCCGCCCACCTATGCACAGATTGCAGCAGAGGCCGCCTTGGACACTCCTCAAATCTATTTTGAAGAAGTGAAAAAGGAATACACGGAACGTAGGGATATCCTGATCTCGGAATTGTCCAAAATTAAGGGAGTAAGGGTCGGAAGGCCCCAAGGGGCGTTCTATTGTATTGCAGAGCTTCCCATTAGCGATGCGGACCATTTTGCCCAGTGGCTTTTGGAAGAATTCCGGGTAAACAACGAAACGGTTATGGTGGCCCCTGCGGCAGGGTTTTACGCTACCCCGGGCTGGGGTCAAAACCAAGTTAGAATAGCGTACGTTCTGGACAAAGATCGCCTTAGAACAGCCGTGAAAATACTAAAGCTGGCACTGCTGGGTTATACGGGCCGATGAACATAAGACAAAACATTTCCTTAAAGTCCTATAACACCTTTGGTGTAGAGGCCAACGCCCGTTTTTTTGTTGAAATCAACAGTTTGGACCAATTGGACATGGCCTTGCGGTTAAAGGGTTATCCTGAAAAATTTATACTAAGCGGGGGGAGCAATATGCTGCTAACACGAGACCTTGAAGCCCTTGTCCTTTATATTAACATCAAAGGAAAAACTATTGTTTCGGAGAACGGGGATACAGTTGTTTTAAAAGTAATGGCCGGGGAAAATTGGCACCAATTGGTACTTTGGACCCTGGAACGGGGTTATGGCGGTTTGGAAAACATGTCCTTGATCCCAGGGAACACCGGAACGGCACCCATACAAAACATTGGGGCCTATGGCGTGGAACTAAAAGATGTCTTTGAGGGGTGCCAGGCCATGGACATCCATAATCGCTCCTTGCGATATTTCAATAGAGAAGAATGCAAATTTGGATATCGCGATTCTTATTTTAAAAATGAGGGAAAGGGAAAGTACATCATCGTTTCCGTTACGCTAAGGCTCAGTAAGGCCAACCACAACCTTAATACCTCCTACGGTGCCATAGAAGCGGAGTTGTCCCAGCAGGGTGTGGACGAACCTACCATAACGGACATTTCCAAGGCAGTCATTTCTATTCGCCAGAGTAAGCTGCCCGATCCGGATAAACTGGGTAACAGCGGTAGTTTTTTCAAGAATCCCATAGTAGACTTCAAGACTTTTGACAGACTTGTAAAAAAACACCCCAACATACCCCATTACCAAATCTCCCAGAATAGTTACAAAATACCCGCAGGTTGGTTAATAGAACAATGTGGACTCAAGGGAAAACGCATTGGGGATGCCGGGGTCCATGAAAAGCAGGCCTTGGTACTCGTAAATCACGGAGGAGCTTCCGGAAAAGAGGTATTGGACCTTGCCTATAAGGTCATGGCACATGTAAAGGAAACTTTTGATATTGCCATAAGGCCCGAAGTAAATATCATAAAATAACCCCCGAAACAAAGACTTCGGGGGTTATACCAAACCAAACTAACCAAAAACCAAATGTTGGGTAATGCAATCCGTACATTTGACCAATAAATAAAGGCTATCTTGCCACCTATGACAATCAATTTTATAAATTAGCGTTTAAGGGATATACGCTTAAAACACGGATCTGGATTTTATACAGTACCTGTTTTTAAGTATTGGCGGACACTATGAGTACACTTCTTGAGAGACATATAGTGGAATTACTTCGGGAGCGGGATGAAAAGGCTATCTCTTTATTGTACGAGCATTATGGAGATACTTTATACGGGGTTGCCAATAAAGTGGTGCGGGACGAAGAAGTGGCGCAGGACGTGCTCCAAGAGAGTTTTGTGAAGATTTGGAGAAAATCGGATTCCTATGACCCTACGAAGGCCAAACTTTTCACTTGGCTCTTCCGCATTACCCGAAATACGGCCATTGACAAGTTGCGTAGCAGCAGTTCAAAAACGGACAAGGAAATCCAAATAGACGTTTCGGACGTATATAACCTTGGAGTAGAAAGTACACGGCCAGAGTTTATGGATGTACGGGAAAACCTGGAAAAAATAGAATCCAAATATCAAGTTGTTTTGGAAGCTTTATTTTTTCAAGGCATGACCCAACAGGAGGCCAGCGATGAATTGAACATTCCCCTTGGCACTATAAAGTCGAGATTAAAGATAGGGCTTCGAGAATTAAAAAAGATCTATGGCCCGGCCATGACGTTCTTAGTTGTCTTAAATGTAGTCATATGAAGGAAAAAATAAGGATATTTCTAGATTCCGATCTTTTGGAAAAGTATCTTTTGGACAATGTTACAGAGTTGGAGGCCCAAAGGGTGGAGCGCTACATTGCCATGTATCCCGAAGTACGTAATACCTATAACGAGCTTCAGGAAAATCTGGAATCTTTTGCAAAGCTCCATGCCCTAAAAACTCCTGAAGGGCTCAAGGAACGGATACTATCCAGGGTAAAAGCGGAAAACACAAACCGAAAAAGGTTTTATCGTTATGCCATAGCAGCGAGTTTTGTGGCCGTTCTTTTTGCAGGGGCATCCTATTTTTTCTGGAACCAGAACAAAAGTCTTCAGGAGGAAAATACCATTGTAAATAACAGGATTAAAGACTTGGAAGAGGACATGCGCCAAGAATTGGAGGATGTTAGGAATCAGTTTATCGTCCTAAATAACCCCCAGACCAAAAAATATAGGGTAAAGGGTAACCAAAAGGCAAAGGAGCTAAAAGCGGTGGCCTATATTAATCCTGTAAAAAGATTATCCTATATAAACGTAGAAAAGTTGCCTCATCTTCCAGAGGACCAGTGCTTTCAGATGTGGGCCGAAGTCAACGGAAAAATGGTGAACCTGGGTATTATAAAAGAAGCCGCGGATCAGGAAAAACTTCTGGCACTTCCTTATGCGGATAATGCTATGGGATATATTACCATTGAATCCAAAGGCGGTACCCAGACACCCACTGTGGCAAATATTGTGGCCAATATTTCCTATTAACAGCATTTTTTACAATCCTGAATATAGCCTTGAATGCATTTTCAAGGCTATATTTTTTTGTATCTTTGGGCATAATCCCTGCTATGGAATGAGCATAGACTTTCTTAAACATACGCTACCGAAGATGATTAGGGCAAGTTTATGCACAGACGAAGCGATTCCAGCGACATAAATTTTTGTAATAGATTTATTTTCAATGCATTAAAAAATCTCTAATAGATGAAATTAATCTTGTTGACCATTGGTCTGCTCGCTTTGGCATTCGCCGGTATTGCTATAAAGATTTGGTCCAAAAAAGGAGGTCGGTTTTCGGGCACTTGTGCCAGTCAAAGCCCTTTTCTAAATAGGGATGGCCAAGCCTGCGGTATGTGTGGCAAGCTTCCCGGCGAACAAGACTGCAGGGAACCTATGGCCTAAATCATAGGAGTTCCCATCCCTACCCTTCTCACTTTTATCCCCTACTGCATTGACTAACATAGATAACGTACTACAGGAAACCATAAGAAAGGCCAAACAGGGCAACCAAATCGCTTTTAGCGCTCTTTTGGATAGGTTTTGGAACAGTGTTTATGGCTTTCAATTAAAGCGTACAAAGAACGAAAACGATGCGGAGGATATTACCATTAGGACATTTTCCAAAGCCTTTGATCGAATCGTTACTTATAATGAACAATATGAATTCAATACGTGGTTGATTTCCATTTCAAAAAACGTTCATATCGATCTGCTGCGCAAAAGAAAAAAAAGTTCCTTAGAGACCAGGGCAAATAACGATGCCATACGAAAAGTGTTGGACGATGCCCCTACGGCCGAGGATCGCCTTATTACAGAACAGAATCTGGCCAACCTTTTGCAACACATCAAAAAACTAAAGCCCCATTATCAAGAAGTCATCAACCTAAGATATTTTAATGAGCTGAGCTACGGGGCCATTGCTTCGGAACTCAATGAACCTATAAATAATGTAAAGGTAAAACTATTGCGCGCCAAAAAATTGTTGGCGGAAGTAATCAAGGGAAACGCAAAATAGCGGCATACAGTTATAACCAGTTGGAAGCAAAGCTACATTTAGCCAAACGGCATTTATGGTGGAATGGAGTCCAAAAACCTGGGTTACTCCTAACTTCGGAGATAGCGGCAAATGCATTGTCCGAAAAAACGTACCACATTCCACCACTACCCGGCGAAACCTTATATTTGTTTAAATTTTAGCTATGAGTACGGAAATTTTGAATAGTGTGGCCCCGCCTAAAGGAAAACCCAAGTGGCTTCGCGTAAAATTACCTACGGGAAAAAAATATGCCCAGCTACGGGGACTAGTAGAAAAATACGATCTGCATACGATCTGCACATCAGGCAGTTGTCCCAACATGGGGGAATGTTGGGGAGAGGGGACGGCCACATTTATGATTTTGGGAAATATCTGTACACGCTCCTGCGGTTTTTGTGGGGTAAAAACGGGGCGACCTGAAAATGTGGATTGGGAAGAGCCTGAAAAAGTAGCACGTTCCATCAAAATTATGGGAATAAAACATGCGGTGATTACTTCCGTGGATAGAGACGACCTGAAAGACATGGGGTCCATTATATGGGCCGAAACCGTAAAGGCCGTACGGCGGATGAATCCGGAAACTACCTTAGAAACCCTTATTCCCGATTTTCAAGGTATAGAAAAGCATATAGATCGCCTATTGGATGTAGCCCCGGAAGTTATCTCCCACAACATGGAGACGGTAAAACGGCTGACCAGGGAAGTGCGTATCCAAGCCAAATATAAACGTAGCCTTGGTGTCCTTACTTATCTAAAGAAAAACGGGGCTAATCGCACAAAATCAGGGGTTATGTTGGGCCTTGGGGAGCAAGAAACGGAGGTAATACAGACTATGGAAGACCTAAGGGAGGCCAAGGTAGATGTGCTTACACTAGGGCAATACCTACAGCCTACCAAGAAACATTTGCCCGTAAAGGAGTTTATTTTACCGGAACAGTTTAAGAAATATGAGGAGTTGGGACTAAAAATGGGGTTTAGGCACGTGGAAAGTGGCGCGTTGGTGCGCTCATCATACAAAGCGCATAAACACATACACTGAAGCGAGAGATATCTGGGACATCATAGGAATTTTCTTTCCTTTTTGTTGGAATGGGCAATAGTTACGGTTCTGGAACGTTTGAATTTCAGGATACTTATATCCGAAAACATAATGCCGTTGAGTACCAAATGGACGCACCGAAATATTCCCGACGGATAGCAGCTACGAAAGCGATAGTACGGCATCACGGAAAGCCCCCGATTTAAAAAGAACTTTTGAAAGATAGATCTTTACATAACATGGCTTCAATATGTTTATGGATATACCTCCTTCTCGGGGCATTTTACGCACCCCAAGCTCAGGAACCTATCTCTCATGATAGTCTACAGGCCTATTTTGCCGATGCCAGAAAATTAAAGAATCAAAATAAAATAGATCAAGCCCTGGTATCTTTGGATAAAGCCGCAGAGCTGGCGGAAAAGGCAGAAGATGTAAAAGCGTTGATCGATAGCTATCATGAGTTTGCCCTGCTCTACCTAAAACTGGATAAAGAGGAGACCACTATCTTCTATTGGGATCGGGCGAATGCGCTCTTAAAGGAAATTGAATATCCCTATGGTGATGCCATCCATAAATATATAGAGGCCATTTTGCTCTACCGAGATCAAAAGAATTTTCAGGCTATTTTTATGCTCAGCGAGGCCAAACAATTGAACAACGACCGAAATTTTTTCAACAATATACTTCTTGTTGAAGGCAATATTTATCTCAATCTTGAAAAATATGAGAATGCCTCCAAAAATTTCAACTCCCTAATTATTAATACAGACCTGTATGAGAAAGAGTATTTGGCTACAAAAGCCCATCTTGGACTGGCGCGCCTAAACAGGGCCATCAACAAGTTTGAAGAAGGTGCCTCCAACGCTGAGAATGCACTGCGATTGGCGCATGAAAATAACTTTTTCAAGGAATCTCTGGAGGCCAATATCCTTCTTACCCAGCTGTATGAGGACCTTGGCCAATTTGATCTGGCCTTGGACCATAGCAAGAATCTTCTCCATATCAGGGATTCACTTTTTACCATAGAAAAGGTAAAGACGGAGGTAAAGACCGCGGATAAAATCCAATTTGATTTTATGGGTGATGAGATCAAGCGAATGGAAGAACGCATTGAGGAACTCAACGAATCCCGGAACCGTTCCGAGATTGCCGTTATTCTAACGTCGGCTTTCCTGACCATTATTTCATTATTGGCGGTTTCCTTGCATCGCAACAATCAAATAAAGCTTAAGACCAACGATCTTTTACAGACCAAAAACAACGAGTTACAAGCTGCTAGGGACGCTGCGGTAAGTGCCATGGAAGCAAAGACCAATTTCCTTTCCACGGTTAGTCATGAACTCCGTACCCCGCTCTATGCCGTCACCGGGCTTACCCATCTTTTACTGGAAGAAAACCCGAGTGAGAACCAAAAAGAACATTTAAAAGCCCTTAAGTTTTCCGGGGACTACCTGCTCAACTTTATTAACGATATCTTACAGATAAATAAGATAGATGCGGAAAAACTGGAGCCTTTAAACATTGAATTCAACCTGAAAAAAATACTGAAGGAAGTAATAGACCCCCTTCAGCAAAGTGCCAAGGAAAACAATACCAAGATAACCCTAGAGTACGACGAAGAGATTCCGGGTCACCTCATGAGCGATCCCTTGAAACTTTCCCAAATATTCATGAACCTGGTGGGAAATGCACTCAAGTTCACCAGAAAAGGGGAAGTAAAGGTAATTGCACAGCTGTTAAAAAAGGTAGATGACGATGTTACCCTTTATTTTGAGGTTCAGGACAATGGTATAGGAATATCCGAAGAGCAGCAGCAAACTATTTTTGAAGGTTTTGAACAAGGATCCGTGCAAATAAATCGAGAATATGGTGGTACAGGTCTTGGGCTTACTATAGTGAAAAGTCTTTTAGGTCTTTTCAACAGTCAGATACGGCTACAAAGTGAATTAGGAAAAGGGAGTTCTTTTTTCTTTGAACTAAAGCTTAAGAGCAAGGACAGTATCATGGATGATATTCCTTTTGAGATTACTCCAAAGGACTTTGATTTTAAAGGTCTTAACCTCTTGATCGTGGAGGACAATAAAATCAATCAGGTTATCACCAAAAAAATGTTGACCAAAAAAGAGATTACCAGTGATATCGCCAATAATGGAACAGAAGCTATTGATTTGGCCTCCAAAAACAGTTATGACGCTATTTTAATGGACATCCATATGCCCGGAATTAGTGGTGAGGAGGCAACTATTGAAATTCGGAAATTCGACAGAACCACTCCTATCATTGCCCTTACCGCGATTTCCTTGGACGATAGCCTGGAAAGCTTCTATGCGGCCGGCTGCAATGATGTGGTTACCAAACCTTTTAAGCCAGAGGTCTTTTATCAAAAGATCGGAGAAAATATTTTTAGCAAAAAAGAACTCAAGGAATCCGCTTCATAAGGTGAAGCAAAGATGCTTTGAGAATGTCCGCTCCATTGCCCATAAGTGAATGCCTTACCGGTAGGTAGTACAACTTTTCCAGTTTCCCGCTCAAACGAACATAGTCCTTTTCCGTGGTGAGGACAAGGGCCTTTGATGCAAAGAGTTTCAACTCTCTTTGTGAAAAGTAATGATGATCTGGATAGCTTAGGTGATCCAAATGTAATCCCTGGGCCAAAAGATAGGACACTAAAGGTCCGGGATTCGCAATCCCCGTGATCAAGGTAATTTTCCTGTCCCTTAAGAGCTCCCATGAAACGGATTGGTTTCCCTGTTTTGGGCGATCATAGGCCAAGGTACTGAACAGTACCTGTTGGTTGTTACCTGGCTTTAGCTTCCGGCGAATTTCTTCCTGTTCCTGCTCGGAAAGGCTTTCTGGGCATTTGGTGACAATTATGGCATCGGCTCTCTTGGCCGCTTTCTTTGTATCCCTTAGATTTCCTGTAGGCAAGTACCAATCGTCTACAAACAAATGCCCATACGAGGTAAGCAAAATAGAATAATCCGGCCGTACTTTCCTATGTTGGAATGCATCATCCAATAGGATTATATCCGGTTTCTCCCGCTTTTGTAATTCAAGGACTCCCCTACACCTATTGGCATCCACTGCCAAGGATACCTCCGGGAATTTAGAATAAATCTGATAAGGCTCGTCCCCCAGGTCGCTCATTGTGCTCTCTTTGGTCGCGATCAGAAACCCTTTGGATTTTCTCTTATAGCCACGGCTCAATACCGCAATTTTATATGAATCACGGAGCAAGGCAATCAAAAATTCCACCATGGGCGTTTTTCCCGTTCCGCCAACACTTAAATTACCCACACATATTATGGGTACTTCAAAGGCATGCGATCGTAGCCATCCTATATCATAAAGGTAGTTTCGGAAATACACTACCACGGCATACAACAAAGAAATGGGAAATGCTATTTTTCGAAGTAGTTGCATCAAAGCGAAAATATAATATTTTATCTTTGGAATCTCCTATGATACCTTTTCTAATGTAAAAGTGCCCAAATAAAAAGCATCGATTTTTTATTTGGACGGACAACAGGGTGTTTTAATGGGCAATTTTAAGTCTTATAAGGTATAAAACCAGGAAATGACAATTACCCAAATTACCAGCATTTTGGAAGAATTGGCTCCGCTTTCCAACGCGGAGGAGTTTGACAATACCGGACTATTGGTCGGAAACCCTTCCACAGAGGTCTCCGGGGTACTGGTTACCTTGGATACTTTGGAATCCGTTGTGGAAGAAGCCATGGCCCATGACTGCAATCTTATTGTAAGCTTTCATCCGATTATTTTTAAGGGACTCAAAAAACTGACGGGAACCACATATGTGGAGCGAACCGTGATAAAGGCTATACAAAACAATATCGCCATCTATACCATGCATACCGCCCTGGACAACTCAAACGAAGGGGTAAATGCCAAAATTTGTCATGTGCTTGGAATCCAAAATCCTAAAATTTTGATTCCAAAAAAGGGAAGCCTAAAAAAGCTAACGACTTACGTGCCCTATACCGATGCCGATAGACTTCGCACTTCTCTATTCCAGGCAGGTGCCGGGAATATAGGGAATTATACGAATTGTAGTTTTAATATCACCGGAAGAGGAAGCTATAAGGCAGGAGAAGGGGCCAGACCTACCAAAGGAGAAATTGGCAACATTCACTATGAGGAAGAAGTACAGGTGAACATGGTATTCCCTAAATCGAAGGAGACCCAGGTAAGGCAAGCTTTGTTGCAAAATCATCCCTATGAGGAAGTGGCCTATGAAATCTATACCCTGGACAATGCCGACCCCTATATTGGAATGGGTATGCTGGGAGAACTGGAAAATCCTATGGACGAAAAGGATTTTCTTCAACACGTAAAGAAAAAGATGGGGGCGAAGGGGATACGGCATTCAAGGTTTTTGGGAAAAAGTGTTCAAAAAATAGCGGTGTTGGGCGGAAGCGGAGCGTTTGCCATACCTGCGGCCAAAGCCTCCAGGGCAGACGTTTTTATAACTGCGGACATCAAATACCACCAGTTTTACGAAGCCGAAGGAAAAATGGTCATCGCGGACATAGGACACTATGAAACAGAGCAGTTTACAAAAAATATTTTAACGGATTATCTTAGAAAAAAAATCCCTAATTTTGCAATCCGTTTATCGGAAAGTAAAACCAATCCCATAAAGTATTTATAAAGCACATGGCTAAAAGGAACGAAATTACCGTTGAGGAAAAATTAAGGGCATTATACGATTTACAATTGATCGATTCACGGGTTGATGAAATACGGAGCGTGCGCGGGGAACTTCCGCTAGAGGTGCAGGACCTGGAAGATGAGGTATTGGGTCTAAAAACACGTTTGGACAAGCTAAAGACCGATGTAGAGACTATAAATTTTGAAATAGGCGCCAAAAAAAATCTGATCGAGGAATCCAAGGCTTTGATCAAAAAATACAGCGAACAACAAAAAAACGTTCGAAACAGTAGGGAATTCAACTCCATAAGCAAGGAATTGGAGTTCCAAGAACTTGAAATACAGTTAGCCGAGAAAAACATTAAGGAGTTTAAAGCGCAAATCGAACAAAAAAAAGAGGTTATCTCGGAGACCAAGGAAAAACTGTCTGAACGGGAGGCTCATTTAAAGCATAAGAAAAGTGAATTGGATGCCATTTTAGCTGAAACCGAAAAAGAAGAAAAGGCCCTTTTGGACAAGTCCGAAAAATTCCAGGATGAAATAGAGGAACGATTGATAAAAGCCTATATGCGCATTCGCAACAATGTAAAAAATGGTTTAGCCGTGGTGCCCGTGGAGCGTGGTGCTTCCGGTGGTTCTTTTTTTACCATTCCCCCGCAGGTACAGGTGGAGATAGCGTCGCGAAAAAAGATCATTACCGATGAGCACAGCGGGCGCATTCTGGTAGATCCGGTACTGGCCGAAGAGGAACAGGAAAAAATGGAAAAACTCTTTTCAAGTCTATAGTCGGTTATTTTTCCATTGCAATATAGCCATCCCGTTCGGATGGCTTTTTTGTATCTTCGGAATCCAGGAAAATCCATTATGAAATTGTTCACCACCACCTTCCTCCTTATTGCGGCTAGTTTTATGGTGCAAGCACAAGATTTTACCGATTATCAGTGGGAAAGTAGGATTCTACTTTTGGTAGATCCCATTCCGGAATCGGCGGCAATGCGTGCACAACTGGTGGCTTTTTTGGAGACGCCCGAAGAAATGAAAGAGCGGGATCTTTTGCTCTTTCGGGTCACCGCGGACAACGTTCTGGACAAGAATGGAAAACCAACAGGCGTATCCCGCCATTCCGTTTATAAGGACTACGCCCTCTCAAAACAGTTTCAAGGGATTCTTTTGATCGGTAAGGACGGAGGAGTAAAACTTAAGGAAAATTTTTTCGTTAAACCCAGTATCATTTTCAGTCTTATTGATGGCATGCCTATGCGGCGCGCAGAAATGCGTTCAAAAAAAGGCTAGGTCCTCTCCCTATACTCAAAGTTGTTGAAAAAGGAGTCATTCCTTGAGCAGTTCCAAAAGATATTCCTCTACCTCCCTACTATCCCACTTCTCTTCAATATGAGGCAGTTGCATTACTTTTTTCATTAGGGCTTCTTGAGCATCGCCCATGGCCAAGGCCTCGGCATACGGCCTATTGGAAAAGGTAACACGGGAATAGGCCGGTATCCATTTATCGGGATGTTTTTGTGCAAAGTGTTTTTCAATTTTCTTTTGCAATAAAAAACTAGGGTCGGCGGTCTTGGAGCTCATTTCAATAAAATTCCGATAACTCAGTTCCGCTATGGCATCGGCATTGGGTTTTCGTTCCTTTTGAAACGTTTGGAAAATAGTTTCCCAATCGTCCCCATGGGTCAATATCAATTGGTGAAGCACGTAAATATCCTCAAATCCGGCATTCATGCCCTGTCCGTAAAAAGGGACTACGGCATGAGCGGCATCCCCCACCAGGGCCACTTTGTCCCAATAGGTCCAAGGATAACATTTCATGGTTACCAAGGCACTGGTAGGATTATTGAAGAAGTCTTTGGTCAGATTTTCAATTTCTTTGCGTACATTGGGAAAGTACGTCTTAAAAAAGCGTTTGGCCTCTTTTTTAGTGGTAATGCTTTCAAAAGAGATCTCTCCCTCAAAAGGCATAAACAGCGTACAGGTAAAGCTGCCGTCCAAGTTGGGCATGGCAATGAACATGAACCTTCCCCTAGGCCAAATGTGAAAGGAGTTCTTATCCAATTTATGAGTGCCATCCTCATTGGGAGGAATGGTAAGTTCCTTATAGCCCACATCAATAAAATCCTGGGAATAGTCAAAACGACTTCTGCGCTGCATCTTATGGCGTATTCTGGAAAAGGCACCATCACATCCAAATACGATATCATAGTTATATTCCTTCCACTCGCTCTTTTCGGTATCCCCTGTATATATCCTGGCCTCTGGAAGGTTTATGTCCCAGACCTTTTCATTGAATCTAAAAGATACCCCTTCTTCTTCTGCCAAATTGATCATCTTACGGTTAAGGACACCTCGGGAAATGGACCAAATAGCCTCACCTTCTTTACCATATTTTTGAAAATACAACGGCTCCCCAACTACGTGCATGGCTCTTTTATATAGCGGTATCGCAATTTTTTTGACTTCCGTTTCCAATCCCACCTCCGCCAGTGCGTTCCAGCCCCTGTTACTCATAGCCAAGTTAATGGATCGGCCGGAAAACTCGATCGTCCTAATATCGGGCCTTCGATCAAAAACGGTAATGGAATGTCCCTTTTTGCGGAGATAAATGGCCAAAAGGGAACCTACCAGCCCAGAACCTACGATTGCAATGTCTTTGGGATTCTGTATCATAAAAGTCGGTTGGACCAAAAAAAATTAAGCGGGTAAATGTACTAAAATTATACCATCCCTTATTTCGGGTGTCATACGGATAAAATATGGAGAATATTTATCTTCTCTTTTTTAATTTTGTTTAACTTTTTTATATTTTTATGAAACATTTTTAAAAGATGTTACACTACTCCGCAAAAGACCTACAAGAACTTCCACCGAGGTTCCGTTCCAATTTGATCAATACGTGCACCGGTTATAAATCCTGTAACCTCATCGGTACCTTGTCCGATAACGGTACAAGCAACCTGGCCATCTTTAATTCCGTGATCCATATTGGCAGTAATCCCCCACTTCTGGGCTTTATCCTAAGGCCTTTGACGGTCCGAAGGGATAGCTATAACAACTTTAAACACCTGGGACAGTTTACGGTAAATCATGTGAACAAGACAATAATCAGATCCGCCCACAAGACTTCCGCCAAATACGAAAAAGATATCTCAGAGTTTAAAGAAAGTGGATTGACCGAGGAATATCTGGCCGGTTTCCGTGCACCCTATGTAAAGGAAAGTGCGATAAAAATCGGATGTGGATATATCAACGAATACGAAATCAAGGAAAATGGATGTCTTCTGATTATTGGTGGTATAGAAGAAATTTACCTTCATGCATCCCTTCAACATAAGGACGGATCCGTACACTTGGACCGGGCAAGCACCATATCCTGTTCCGGCCTGGACGGCTATGCGCTACCCCAGCTGTTAACACGCCTTGCCTATGCTCGGCCTTCGGAAGAAATACGGGAGTTGTAGTCAGTATGGTCATTGATCAAAACTATAGTATCCGGATCCGTGCCCAACGTTTGCGCCCTGACCCAAAATCTGAACTTGTAATTTACATTCCATGAACAATCTTATTTGGTTTAGAAACGACTTGCGCATACATGATAATACTTCCTTGGGCAGTGCCTGCAAAGGGGATAAAGTAATGGCACTATATTGTTTTGAGTCCAAATACTTTAGGGGCGGGGACTTTGGTTTTAATAGAACCGGAAAATATAGGGCCCGCTTCTTGATACAGACCGTGTCGCGGTTGAGGGAGAATCTGGCAGCACTCAATATTCCCTTGTTCATCTACAGCGGGGAAGCAGAAAAAGTGATTCCGAAATTGGTTGTAGAACAGGGAATATCCAATATCTATCTGCAAAAGGAATGGACCCGTGATGAGAGGGCTACCTTGGCCGCCGTAAAGAAAAGGGTTTCTGCCCATGTTGACTTTCACGAAAGCTATGATCAGTTCTTGTTTCATCCCAACGATATTCCCTTCCCTAGTTTTGAGCAGATTCCCGAAATATTTACCCCCTTCCGAAAAAACTGCGAGAAATTTGGCAGGGTACGGCCCCTTTTGAATATCCCGAATTCTTTGCCCGTCCACAATATGATCGAGAACACGACCACGATTCCGGATTTGGGAAAATTGGGATTAGAAGAGTTTCAAATGGATGAGCGAACGGCATTCCCCTTCATCGGAGGAGAAAATGAAGGGTTAGAGAGAGTTAGAGCATATTTCTGGGAAACCAAAAAACTGGCGAATTATAAAAAAACGAGAAATGGACTACTTGGCCAGGATTATAGCTCCAAGCTATCCCCATGGATGGCCAATGGGAGTATTTCTCCCCGCAAAGTGTATTGGGAAGTAAAAAGATTTGAGAAAGAAGTAATAAAAAATCAAGATACCTATTGGCTCATCTTTGAGCTTATTTGGCGGGATTTCTTTAAATACATCTCCCTAAAACATGGAAATCGAATTTTTAAAATCGGGGGGATAAGGGATATCGAACATCCTTGGAAAACTTCACAAGAAGAAAAGCAAAGGTGGGTTTCAGGTACCACAAAAGAACCCTTTGTTAATGCTAATATGCAGGAGCTTTCGCGGACAGGTTGGATGAGCAACCGGGGAAGACAAAATGTGGCAAGCTACTGGTCCAAGCAGTTGGGGCAGGATTGGCGTATTGGTGCTTCCTACTTTGAAAGCATGCTTTTGGACTACGATGTACATAGCAATTGGGGAAACTGGATGTACGCCAGCGGAGTAGGCAATGATCCGAAAGACCGTACGTTCAGCATTAAAAGGCAATCCTTAATGTATGATTCCCGGGGAGTGTTCCAAAACCTATGGAATACCACTGAAAATGGAATAGGTGCCCAAACCGAGTTAAAATTTGAATAATTGGGCCATGGGTACTACTGAAAAAGAAAAATCAGGGAAATCAACCATAGTGAAACTACGACTGATCCTGGGGGATCAACTGAACCAAAACCATAGTTGGTTCGGCAAAGTTCAGGATAACGTAACCTATATCATGGCCGAGATGCGCCAGGAGACCGACTACGTTACCCATCATATACAAAAGGTAACCGCCTTTTTTCTGGCCATGCGAACCTTTTCCAAAACCATAAGGGACAAGGGGCATAAGGTAATTTACCTTAAGATTTCGGACAAGGATAACCCCCAACGGTTAGATCAAATTATTAGGCGGTATATCGCCATGACAAAGGCCAAAAAATTTGAATATCAATTGCCGGATGAATACCGGCAATTATGCATTATTGACACAGACCCATCCAGACGAGGTAGATCGTTGGTACCTGGGAATTTACATTGATGCATTGGAATGGGTAGAAATCCCGAACACCCGCGGAATGAGCCAATTTGCGGATGGCGGTACCGTGGCCACCAAGCCCTATGTCAGCAGTGCCAATTACATCAATAAAATGGGAAATTATTGTGAAAAATGTGCGTATGACCCCAAGAAAAAGGTCGGGGAGGATGCCTGTCCTTTCAATGCGCTATACTGGAATTTTTTGGATGAGAAGAAGGCCTATTTTAAGGACAACCCCAGAATGGGGATGATGCTACGTCTTTTGGAAAAAAAGGATAAAGAGGAGATGGCGGCATTAAAGGATAGGGCAAAGGACATTATCGAAAACCCTGATGTTTATTAGAGGGCTTTGCCAAAAGCTTTATCGTAACGATAAGATTTTCCAACAAAGTTTAATACCACAATGGGCTATCGGTCATGAGGATATGAAATATTGGAGAAGAAAATAGCGCAACCCCAAACCTATTATCCGTATATTTTTTTAGAGGGATTAAACAAGGGCTTTGTTTAATCATCATTTAATATCCATTTAACAGTAAAGGCAAGTCCTCAATATATATTTG
>JBCBSN010000023.1:0-29333 GCA_039819225.1 Bacteroidota bacterium
ATTAACAGTGAGTTAACTGCGTTTTAAAATTCTCTCTGGCCTCGAACTCCTTTGCCATTTGGGTATTTAAAGCCTTCTTTTACTGATTATATATGCAAATATACAGATTTTATTTGTATATTCGAATAAATTCTGCAAATAATACACAAAAAAATGAAAAATAAATACATATCATTGAATATCAATTACTTGTTGAGTAAAGAAAATGTAGGGAAAGATGCGTTTGGAAAGCTTTTCGGGTTAAACCGTGGTGCGATAGGAAGTTATATCGACGGAAAATCGCGTCCAAAAATTGAAACTTTGCAGAAAATATCTGAAAAATACAATCTTACTTTAGATGACCTGGTGAACGGGGATTTGTCCCAAAAGGCGCAGCAACCTGTAGCTCCCGTAGGAGAGGCCCAGCCCATTCCCGTGAAATACAAGAAGGTACCGGTAATTCCCGTTCATGCCCAAGCCGGTTTTTTATCCGGTTATGGGGACGAGGCCTATTGGGGCGGACTTCCTACGGAGGTGTGGGAAGTGGATCAGGAGTATAAGGGCCATTATGTGGTCTTTGAAGTACGGGGCGACAGTATGGACGATAATAGCGTGGAGGCCATATTGGATGGGGACCGCATCCTTTGCCGGGAAATTCAAAGACATCATTGGGGAAGCAAATTGCACATCAATAAATGGAACTTTGTCATTGCCCATCGGGAAGCCGGGATTATTGTAAAAAGAATCGTGGAGCATAACGTGGAAAGCGGTGTGCTCACCTGCCATAGCCTAAATCCGTACTATGAGGATTTTGAAATAGACCTCAATGATGTTATAGCCCTATTTAACGTGGTGGATTTAAAAAGGAATCTGAGGCTCTAGCCTGCGGATGCGTATTGTAGCATTACTGCATAAAGATCCATAATCTTTTTTTCTACCTTTTTTTGGCGACCAACAACCACGCGTCCTATGCGATATGCGCAGAACGATTGGCGAAGGGTTTACCATAGCGGACTTTTAGCGGAAATCCATAAACGATTCATCACATTGTTCGGGGGATGTAAGTTCCGATACCTTGACTACCTTTGTCAAAATTTTAGATATGGGCAGATCGGACTTTAACAAGGGAAGAAAACCATCCGGAAAACGGGACGGAGATTTTGGAAGGAAAAGGTATTCAAGACCGGACAACCCGGCCAAGAAGGCCCCGGAGCGCAAACAGCCCTTGGACCCCAGTTTAATTCGCCTCAACAAATATGTATCCAATTCCGGGATTTGTACAAGGCGCGAGGCGGATATCCATATCGCTGCCGGAAATGTGACCGTGAATGGAAAACCCGTTACCGAAATGGGCCATAAAGTACGGTTAACGGATGAAGTGCGTTTTGATGGCCGTTTGCTAAACCCCGTAAAAAAAGAATATGTGGTGCTGAACAAACCCAAGGACTTTGCGGTAATCCAGCGCAATACCCAGGGAAAACGTTCGGTAATGGGCCTGATATCCAATGCCTCCAAATCCGAGCTATTGGCCGTAGGCAAACTACAAAAGGATACTACCGGACTTTTGGTGTTTACCAATGATGGCGAAATGACCAAACGCCTGAACAGTCCCAAAAATGGATTAAGGCAGCTATATCATGTGGAATTGGACAGAAGTCTTAGAAGTGCGGATCTGAAAAGAATAAAGGAGGGTCTTGCAGTGGACGGAAGGACCGTTAAGGTACATGATATCAGTTTTGTGGAAAATGCACCAAAGTCCCAAGTAGGGATGGAACTCTACAGCACCCGGAACAATATCGTACGCAGAATTTTTGAGGAGTTGGAATATGACATCCTAAAATTGGATCGGGTAGTCTATGGCCCGTTGACCAAAAAGGACCTGCCACGGGGCCATTGGCGTTATTTTACCGAGCAGGAAATTATTAATTTGGGGATGGTAAAGTAACCGGAAAGATTCGGCTTCCCTAATCCATAAGCTTCCCTATTTCCCCCCAAAAAGCTGTCTTGGGCGAGTGCGGCAAGTACAATTTTTTCTCATTTTGAACATAGTCTTCGACCAAAAGCCTAAGATAGACCATGTTATCCGCCCCGCCCTTTAGGTCTTTAAAAGCCATGGTCCATCTTTGAAACTCCCTTTTTTCTATATCGCCATAGGCGAGCAATTCAATGGTATGGTGTCGACTATCTTTTTTTATGCTGTCATAGAGTTGAAGGACCTTTATTTGATTGCCTTCCAAATATTGGATAAACTGTCCCTCATGAAATAGAAGGCATCCCGTGATTTCTTGACTTTGATTATATTTTCTAGCCTTCCCCACCATTTCCCGGATCTTGGGAAGGTCAAAATCCGGTTTGGCTATGGATTTGTAGACTAAACTATACATGGGGGTCTGTTTTGCTTAGGGACTAGGTTAAAGATACGTATTACACAGCTTTGAACCTTTCCAAATTAGCGCTTGTTTAAGATCAATGTGAACTGATTTTCAAAAGTTGGGGGTTCCGGCTACACTTTGGAATTTGATAATATCGGAATATTTGCCAATTTGTAAGTGATGCCATGGTTCTCAAAATGTTGGTAATCAGGAAACAGTGATTTTATCAGAGGACATGAAAGGACTGATTTTTTAGCCAATCCAAAAAGTCTAAATTATCTCAATATCAAAATAGGAGCTTTTTCATTTTCCCCCGAATTTCCTCCAGACACAGATTTCCCAAACTGCCCTCGTGGGTATGGTGAATATCCCGTTTGGGCGCAAAGGTACCTGCCTGGATTTCCTGCCCCATTTTTTTGTAAGCGTCCCGAAAGGGCATGCCTTGTTGCACCAATTCGTTCAAGGTGTCCACACTAAAGAGATAATCGTATTTGGGGTCTTCAAGAATGTTGGGGTTTACCTTGACTTCCTTTAGACTAAAGGTAAGGATTTCCAAGCAGGCCTTTACGTCTTGGATTGCCGGAACTATAATTTCCTTGACCAATTGCAAATCCCGGTGATACCCACTGGGCAGATTATTAATGATAAGGGTCAACTGATAGGGAACGGCTTGAAGCTTGTTGCATTTGGCCCTTACCAGTTCAAATACATCGGGATTTTTTTTATGGGGCATAATGCTACTGCCCGTAGTGAGTTCGTCGGGGAAGGAGATGAAATCAAAATTTTGGCTCATGTACAGACAAATGTCCATGGCCAATTTGGATAGGGTAGCTGCGATACTGGCCATCCCAGAAGCAGCCGCCTTCTCTACCTTTCCTCTTCCCATTTGGGCCGCGACCACATTGTATTTTAGGGTATTAAATCCCATTTCCGCAGTGGTAAAACTTCGATCTATGGGAAAGGAACTGCCATAGCCGGCCGCACTGCCCAATGGATTTTGGTCGGCCACCTTGTAGGCTGCCTCAATAAAATATAGGTCGTCGATCAAACTTTCCGCATAGGCCGAGAACCAGAGCCCGAATGAAGAAGGCATGGCAATCTGCAAATGGGTGTACCCCGGCAGCAAGACGTCCTTATGTGCTTCGGCCAAATCCAACAACAGATCAAAAAAGGTTTTGGTCTGTTGCTTTATTTCCGTCAACTCATCTTTTAAATAAAGATGCATGGCCACTAAGACCTGATCGTTTCGGGAACGGGCCGTGTGTATTTTTTTGCCAGTATCTCCTAATTTTTCAGTGAGGAGAAACTCTATTTTGGAATGCATGTCCTCAAAAGAGTCCTCAATGGTAAACTCACCTGTGGCAATGGTTTGGGCAATGGCATCGAGTTCCAAGACCAGGGATTGGGTTTCCGCATCCGTCAATAGTCCGATCTTGCCTAACATTTTTGCATGGGCCTTGGAGGCCATGACATCGTATTTGGCCAATACCAAATCCAATTCCCGATCATTGCCCACGGTAAAATGGTCTATTTTTTTATCGGTACTATAACCTTTGTCCCAGAGCTTCATAGTGTCAAAATTCAAATTCAAGTGTCAAGTTCAAATACAACTCTTTTGGGTTTTGTATTTGCTTCCTTGACCTTAGTTTATTCCTGTCTTTTTCCTAAATACGGAAAACCCCCTTTTTACCGGATCGTGGATGTGAGACGGGAGTTCTTAGTGTTGGTCATTTGCTTTTTTCCCTTTTACGTATAACTCGGGTGTGAGTATTGCTAGGGCGCTATTTTTAAAATCCTTTATATTTCTTGTCAAAATAATGGTAATCCCTCTGTTTTCTACAGCGGAAAAATTTTGTAATGCATCCTCAAAGTCTTTAAAGTTGGAATTTAAAGCGTTTATCACCACTTTCCTGTTCATTTCCGTTACATCGATAACATTAAGAAGTTGATTCAGTTTGTCGATTACGATTTCGTGTTTTGCGGTTTTGCGTAGTAAATAATACGTGTTCGCGATAATAACCGGAGTTGTATGACCTTCGATTATTTTTTGCTTGCACATATGTAATACCTGCGCTGCGTAGTCCGAAAAAGGCTGTCTGTCAAAAAAGAAATCTAAGAGCACATCGGTATCTATCAGCACTTTCTTCATTAAAGGTACTTTTTCTCCAGACGATTTTTCAATTCCTTTTTATAATCGAAATTTTTGGGCATTTTAAAAGAACCCTTCAAAGATTCAATAGTGGCATCCAACCTGGTCTCCTCTTTTGATTCCTTCACCACTAAAGTTTTCAGGTAATTTTCAATAATATCGGACAAGCTACGGTTTTTATCTTTTGCGTATTCCTTTGCCTTTTTGATGATTTCGCGTTCAATGGTCAATGTAAGTTTGGTATTCATTTTCCTCTTTTTGGATAAAGATACAAAATCAATATAGAAGCACGTGTTTTTTTGTAATTAAATACACGTGTTTTTTCTGCTCTAGACCCATGAGGTTTCTGGATCCAAACGTTTGGTACAGGCCCGGCGGGTCTGGGTCTTTTACCTTGTCAGACGCTTTGCGTGTATTATTCAATGTTCAGCACCCCACATCTTTGGAAGAGACCTACAAGGAGATTCGCCCATGCTTCGACTTCACTTCGGCTGCGCTCAGTGGGCACGTTCAGCAATCGGCGAACGACACCTTGCAGGTCTTACTTTTTCGTCTCACGTCTAATCTCTAGCATCTCATGTCTATTTTAAAAACCCTTCGAGCAATTTAATATACAAATCAATGCCTTCCTCAATTTCATGCACATAAATAAATTCATCCGCGGAGTGTGATCGGGTACTATCCCCAGGTCCCATCTTTAACGATTGGCAAGTCAATGCCGCCTGATCGGATAGGGTGGGGGAGCCGTAAGTCTTTCTGCCCAGGGCGACTCCCGATTGCACCAAGGGATGATTCTCTTGAATGGAGGAGGAATTAAGGCGCAGTGAACGCGGCTTTAGGTTACAGGGCGCATTATGGGTGAGAATTTCTACCATCCGCTCGTTGGAATAACAATCATTTACCCGAGCATCGATGACCAGATCTACTTGGGAAGGAACCACATTGTGCTGTTTTCCGGCATTTATTTGTGTTACCGTTAGCTTTACTTCGCCCAAACGATCCGAAATTCTTTTAAACCTATAGTTTTTAAACCATTCCAAAACCTCCGGCAGTTTGTAAATGGCATTGTCGTCATTGGGATGCGCCGCATGGGAGGGCGTACCTTCTACTATGGCATCAAAGACGACCAAACCTTTCTCGGCGGTGGCCAACTGCATCAAGGTGGGTTCCCCAACAAGGGCCACTTCAATTACCGGAAGGCGTGGCAACAATCCCCTAAGACTGTTTTCCCCGGCATTTTCCTCTTCCATGGAAGCTACCATCAGTAGATTATGGCCCAGGTTTTCTTCGGCATAGAAATGGGCAAAGGTCGCCAATAGCGAGACGAGGGCACCTCCGGCATCGTTGCTGCCCAGGCCATACAGTTTGCCATTTTCAATTTGTGGATCAAAAGGGTCCCTGGTATAGGCGGCGTTGGGTTTTACCGTATCATGATGGGAATTGAGCAAAAGCGTGGGCTTGCCTTCATCAAAATATTTATTTACGGCATATACATTGTTCATTTCCCGCTCAAAAGGGATGTTGAACGACCGAAACCAATCTTCCAAGGCATCCGCGGTCTTATCCTCCTCCCCTGAAAATGAGGGCGTGGCAATCAGTTTTTTTAGCAATTCAACGGCCTTTTGGGTCAATACTTCTCGTGTCATTCTTATAAAGTAAGGGTGGTAAATTGGGTCTGGTCCGGTGTTATCATGGTAATATCGCCTATACATACTTTTTGAACCTTGTTCCGAAGGGCATGGAAACAGTTTTCCATTTTAGGGAGCATGCCATCGGCGATAATCTTTGCCGCCAAAAGATCTTTATAGGATTTGGAATCGATTTGTTGAATGACCGAATCCTCATCATCAATATCTCTGAGCACCCCTTTCTTTTCAAAGCAATAATACAAGGTGGTTTCATATTCCTTGCTCATACCTATGGCTACCTCCGAGGCGATGGTATCCGCATTTGTGTTCAGTAACTGACCTTGGCCATCGTGGGTCAGGGCACAGAAAACGGGTGTAAGTCCGGCATGCAGCAGTTGGGAAATGATTTTTGGGTCGATGCCGTTCACATCCCCCGCAAAACCGTAATCGATATCCCGTACTGGACGTTTATGGGCCCTAATGGTATTTCCATCTGCTCCGCTAAGTCCAATGGAATTGCAATTGTTGGCCTGAAGTTGGGCAACAATGTTCTTATTGGTGAGCCCTCCGTACACCATGGTAACCACCTCCAAGGTCTTGTAGTCCGTAATGCGCCTGCCACCTACCATTTTAGGGGCGATTCCCATTTCCTTTAGCACTTCTGAAGCTTTCTTCCCACCACCGTGTACCAATATTTTATGCCCCTCCATTTTGGAGAAACGCTTTAGGAATGTCGATAACGCCTCGGGATTCCCGATAACATTGCCGCCAATTTTGATGATGGACAAGCCTCTCCCTGCCTCCCCAAAGGGAAGGTGTTTTTGATCGCTATCATTGGATTTTACATTCATATATAATCTCAATATCCTTCGATTAATATCATGTATTTATGATTCCCCCGTCAATGGTCACGGCCGTTCCCGTTATCCAGGACGCCTCTTCCGAAACCAAAAAAAGAGCCAATTGGGCCACGTCCTCGGGGCTGCCCAGACGTTTGATCAAGGTGGCCTCCGCAGCATTTTTTACTGCGATATCCGGATTTTCAAAGGCCTTTGCCGAATCCCAGAGCAAGGGAGTGTCCACAGGTCCGGGGCATAGGGCATTTACCCGCACCTCTGGTGCGTATTCCACGGCCAATTGTTTGGTCAATGCCAAGGCGGCCGCTTTGGAGGCACAATAGGCCGGATGGTTGGGAAAGCTTTTAAAGGCTGCAATGGAAGCATTGACCAATAGGTTTCCGCGCGTTTTGCCCAGATGGGGAAGGGCGTACTTTGCCAAATGGTAAATAGCGGTAACGTTGGTGTCCAGGGTTTTGTGCCAAACCTCGGCCGGGAGGTCCACAACATTGCCCAAACCTAGGATTCCGGCGTTGCAGGAAACAATATCCACTTGACCAAAAGTCTCCAGCGCGGTTTGTACCAACTGTTGGTTGTAATCTGCATTGCAAACGTCCCCAGCCTTAAAAACGGTATTGGGTAGGGTACTGGCCAAGGCCGTACCACTTGCCACATTACGGCCGGAAAGCACCAGTTTTGCACCATGGTCGAAGAACATTTGGGCAATGGCCCTGCCCATTCCACTGGTTGCCCCGGTAACAATGCCTACTTTATTCCGTAATCGCTGTTCCATGTTTGTATTAAATACTTTCCAAGATTTTCTTAAGTACAATCTGGGCGGAATAGGTCCTGTTATTGGCCTGTTCCACCACCAAACTGGCCTTACTGTCCAAGACTGCATCCTCCACCACTACATTTCGGCGTACGGGAAGGCAATGCATCAATTTGGCCTTGCCTAATTTGTCCTTGGTCATCATCCAATCGGGATTTTGATGTATAACCTTGCCATAGTCCGTATAGCTACTCCAATTTTTCACGTATACAAAATCCGCATCTTGTAACGCTTCCTCCTGGTTATGGAATAAAGGGATGTTTTTGGTAATTTCTGGATTTAGTTCGTATCCCTTTGGCTGGGTTATTACAAAATCGGCTTCCTGCAATTGCATCATATGTACAAAAGAATTGGCCACGGCATGGGGCAATGCCTTAGGGTGAGGGGCCCAGGAAAGGACCACCTTGGGTCTGGGCTTTGTGTTGTGTTCCGCCAAGGTAATGGCATCCGCTAGGGCCTGTAACGGATGGCCCACCGAACTTTCCATGTTTACAATAGGGACGGAAGCGTATTGGACAAAACCATTAAGCACTTCCTCGGCCTCGTCCTTTTTCCTGTCCTCGAGCCCCGCAAAGGCACGGATGGCAATGATATCGGCATATTGGGACACTACTTGGGCCGCCTCCTTCACATGTTCCGCCTTGCCCTGATCCATTGGAGTTCCGTTACCATATTCCAAGGCCCAGCCTTCCTTGCCAAAATTCATGACCATCACTTCCATACCCAGATTCAACGCTGCTTTTTGGGTGCTTAAACGGGTACGTAGGCTGTTGTTGAAAAACAATAAACAAAGGGTCTTGTTTTGTCCAAGCGATTTAAACCGAAGGGGATCGCTCTTTAAACCCCGGGCCTCCCGTACCCAGTCCGAAAGCACATCGATATCCTTAATGGAAAGATAGTTTTTCATTTAAATGGTTTCAAATCGTTTTACTTTTATCATCCTTCATCCTCCCAAAAGGCTAACCCCTAACCCTCGTATGGTTTCCTGTGCCGTTTAGCGCTTCAACAATAAAATTATCCTTTAGCCCATTTACGATCCAGGTGTCTATCCCCGCTTTTTGGGCAATGGTGGCAGCCTCTATCTTGGATTGCATACCTCCCGTGCCATGGGACGATTTTATAGTGCTTATTTCCTGTTTCAATGCCGTAATCCCCGAAACTTCCGTAATGGTCTTGGGCACCCCGTTTTCAAGTGAAACCTTGGTGTAGATCCCATCCGTGTTCGTAGCGATCATCAAAAGATCGGCCTTCAGCAATACCGCGGTAAGTGCGGCCAATTTATCATTATCCCCAAATTGTATTTCGTCCGCGGCTACGGTATCATTTTCGTTAATGATGGGGATAGAGTTATTGGCTACCAGAATATCAATAGTGTTTTTAATGTTGGCCTTGGCCTTTGGGTTCTCAAAATCGGAGTAGGACAATAGGCACTGCGAGGCGAAAAGCCCCAATTCCCTAAAACTTTCTTGGAACATACGCATGAGGTGGGGCTGGCCAATAGCGGCCAGGGCCTGCTTTAGATTGATTTCCTGCCCGTTATGTTCCAATTTCACGAATTGTTTGGCCGCCGCAATGGCCCCGGAACTCACAATGATGAATTCGTGGTCATCCCGTAGACCGGCAATTTGCCGGCCCATGTCCTCGATCTTACCGCGGGAAATCTGATCGGTCTCCTTGGTTAGGGTATTGGAACCTATTTTTAGAAGGATGCGTTTTTTGGTCATTATAGCTTTTACGTCATTCCCGTGAAGACGGGAGTATATTCATCTTTTTCGTTTGTCATAGAAGTCCATAACATGCTGAGGAACCACGCTGTTTGTATCCATGTGTGCATCGGGAATAGGCTGTTCGCATATCATTTTTACTGGAATAGTACCAGCCCAATAGGATAAATCCAAATCTTCTTTATTGTCATTGGGAGGCCCATCTGCTATTTTGGCGGATGCCGTTTCAATGGTGATTTCCAGGACCCGTGTGGCTTTTAGTTCTTTTTCATTGGGTGTACGGCAAAACTCCCATCGGTTTGGGACAAAATGGTTAATGATGCTTTTTAAGCCGTGTAGCTTTTCCTCATGGGCCTTGAGTTCCCGTACGGAACCAAAAACGATTACAGATCTATAGTTTACCGAGTGATGAAAGGCAGACCTTGTTAGTTTCATGGCATCCAAAAGCGTCACGTTCAGGCTTACCTGCTTAGCATCGATCAGGGCGGTGGTCATTCTATTTTGATTGGAGCCATGAACATACAACTTATCCCCGGTACGCCCAAAATTTATAGGCTGTACCATGGCTTTGCCTTCATGGATAAAAGCAATATGGCATATTTCGGTGCTATCCAGGATGGCGTGAATGGTTTCCCTATCATAGGATTCCTTCTTCTTACCGCGTTTTAGCTGGTTCAATGCTGTTACAGGATATTTCATTTTAACTTACTATATATACCTATAGGGCGGTCTCGCCGGATTATTAACGATTTTCATCCCCTCTGTCCTCCTCCTTTGGACACCTCCCCTTGCCAAGGGGAGGAGCCCTTTCGTCTTGTCTTGAAAGTTCGGTTCGTATTTCTAATTTCGTACTTCGTATTTTATCCTTTCCAACTAATTAGACCTACAAAAAAGCCTCCTAAGGCGATACTTTGGAGGTCTTTTACCGTACCTGTCCGTTGCCCTTTATATGCCATTTGTTGGTTACCAAATGTTGTAGCCCAATAGGCCCTCTTTGATGCAATTTGTCGGTACTGATCGCCAATTCCCCACCTAGCCCAAATTGTCCGCCATCCGTAAAACGGGTAGAGGCGTTATGGTACACCGCAGCTGCATCCACAGTATCCATAAAGTGTTGTGCGGCGGTTTCGTTCACCGTGATAATGGAGGCGGAATGGCCTCCTCCATAGGTGTTGATCTTTGTAATGGCATCGCCTAAATCCACAGCTTGACCCAATACGATCTTATAATCCAAGAATTCCTGGTACCAGATGGCGTCTTCCTCCACGGCAAGGGTTCCTTCAAGGCCGGAGAGTGCGTTATCCGTCATTATTTCCACATCGCTTTTCTTCAATTCCTGAATCAAATGCTGTAAAAACTGCTGTTTCCTTGGAAGGTCGGAAGCGACCAAAACCTTATCCAAGGCATTACAGGCCGAAATCTTGGTGGTTTTAGCATTGACAATGATATCCAGTGCCATTTGTAGATCGGCCTCCGTATCCACATACAAAAAATTATTGCCCCTGCCGCTTACGATAACCGGGCAGGTGGCATGTTCCTTTACAAAGGCGATGAGGCGTTCGCCCCCGCGGGGCACGATAAGATCCACGGGCTGGTCCGGTTTTTCCAAAAAGGCACGGGTGCGTTGCCGATCATAGGCCAGGTATTGCACCCAGGAGGTTTCCACATCATGGGCGGTCAAGGCCCGATGCCATAAAGCAACCAAAGTGGTATTGCTGTGCAGGGCTTCTTTTCCCCCTTTGAGCAGTATTCTGTTCCCCGATTTAAAGGCAATTCCAGCGGCTTCTATTGTGACGTCCGGGCGGGACTCGTAAATAATCAAAACCGTGCCAAAAGGAGCGGTACGGTTGCTTACCTCCATCCCATTATCATGCGCAAATCTAAAGCGCTCTACACCCAAGGGATCTTCCTGGGCGGCCAATTGCCGTAGGGATAACAGCATTCCGTTAATCTTTGAGGCATCTACCTTTAGACGGTCGCCCATGGCCAGGTCTTCCCCGGAATAACTGTCCATATCCATCTGGTTTGCTTTTAGGATGGCCTCGCTTTCCCGCTCCAATAGCGTTGCCATGGTGCCAAGCACGGCATTCCTTTGCTGTATGTCTAAAATAACACTCATTGTATTGCTTTTTTTAGGGCGATAAAAAGTTGATCGATATTGTTCTTGGTAACATTTAATGCCGGGAGTATTCGAAGCACATATTTGTTCTTGGCACCGCCTGTGAACATATGATGTTCGTAAATCAGTTTTTTGCGTAAGGCGGATACTTCAAAATCGAACTCTAATCCTAGCATGAGTCCCCTTCCCTTGACCCTTTTTATTTCAGGGACCTTAGTGGCCAAACTTCTGAAATAACTTTCAAGATCTGCAGCATTTTCAATGAGGTTTTCCTCTTCCAACACCTCCAATACCGCCAAGGTTGCTACACATGCCAAGTGATTTCCCCCAAAAGTAGTGCCCAGGAGTCCATGGGAGGCCTTAATATCCTTGTGGATCAAAATGCCGCCTACAGGAAAACCGTTGCCCATTCCTTTGGCAATGCTAATGATGTCCGGTCGTATACCATGGTGCTGAAAACCAAAGAATTTTCCACTACGTCCAAAACCGCACTGTACCTCGTCCGCAATTAATATTACGCCATTTGCCCGGCAAAGGGATGCCACTTCTTGATAGAATTCGGTCGTAGGCTCGTCTAGTCCGCCAATGCCCTGAATGGCTTCCAGTATCACCGCACAGTGATTCCCTTTTTTAATTTCTTCGCGGAATGCCGCTATATCGTTAAGGGGTAAAAAGCTTACCTGTTGTTGCCTGTTGATAGGGGCATTTATCCTGGGATTGTCCGTTGCTGCCACTGCTGCGGACGTCCTGCCATGAAAGCCATTGGTAAAAGCGATTACCTTGGACTTTCCCGTATGGAAGGAAGCGAGTTTTAGGGCATTTTCATTGGCCTCGGCCCCGGAATTGCAAAGGAATAAGCGATAATCGGCACAACCCGATAATCGGCCCAGTTCGGTAGCCAGCTCTTCCTGAAGGGGGTTCTTAATGGAGTTGCTATAAAACCCGATCTTATCCAGTTGGTCCCTTAACCGTTTTATATAATGCGGATGGGCATGGCCAATGGAAATCACGGCATGGCCCCCATAAAAATCCAGATATTCCCTGCCCTGATCGTCCGTTACTACTATACCCTTGGCAGAGACGGGGGTTACATCGTATAAGGGATATACATTAAATAGTTCCATGTTCAAAGTTTAAGGTTATGGGTTTCGGATTTCGTATTTGTAATACCACTTTTGTTTTAAGGTTTTTGAATGAGGCCGATGATGGGCTTCGACTCTGCTTAACCACCATCGACTCCGCTCAGCTGCCATCAATCCCGCTCAGCCAGCATCGGCTTAGAACCGGACGACAGCCTTACCCAACGTTTTTACCCTTTTTTCAATTCATTTATTTTTTCAAAAGAAGCCAAAACGCCTTGTACCAAAGCGGTGCTCATGCCTTGATTTTCCATTTCGTTGAGACCCCTTATCGTGCAACCCGCAGGGGTGGTAACCCGGTCAATTTCCGCTTCTGGATGGTTACCTGAAGCGATTAAAAGCTCAGCGGCCCCACTACAGGTGTACATGGCCAATTGTTGAGCTTCTTGGGACTCAAAACCCAGTTGAATGGCCCCTTGCATGGTAGCACGGATCAGGCGCATCCAAAAGGCGGTACCGCTGGCGCATATTACCGTTGCCGCTTGCATTTGATGTTCAGGGATGACCAAAGTATGGCCCACGGCATCGAAAATGGATTTGGCAATGGCAATACTTTCCCCCCCCTTTTTATTACTGCTGAGGCAGGTCATGGATTTCCCAACGGAAATGGCCGTGTTCGGCATCACTCGGATTATAGGAACATCTTCCCCAAGAACGGAGGCCATTTTTTCAATATTGTATCCCGCAATGGTACTCATTACCGTGTGTTTAGGGGTAATATGCTCTTTTACCCCGTCCATAATTGCGCCTATGTGACCGGGTTGAACGGAAAAAATTACAATATCCGCATTCTTGATGGCCTCAATATTGTCCGAGGTTACAAAGACCTTTTTACTGGCCAATTCCTGCAAACGGTCCGTGTATTTATCCGAAAGGTATAATGCCTCGGCCTGTCCCGACTTAATGATTCCCTTGGCTATCGATAACCCTAAATTTCCGACTCCTATAATCGCTATTTTCATGATACAATGTATTGCTTGGTTGATTTTTGAGATACCGGTCCCTCAGATTTTTAATGTCAAACATAAATTTGTTCTTGCCTGCCATCATTATTATCCCTTACTTCGTTTATCCACCTTCCTATTTGATGAGACCTACAAGGAGGTCTCGTTCCTCAACAACACCTTGCAGGTCGGGTTCCCCATAGGGGAGATGATAGGGCTAAAATGCCCCAGCTTTTAACCGCAAACCCTGGTCTTCATCAAAGCCGAACATCAGGTTCATATTCTGCACCGCTTGCCCGGAGGCCCCCTTTAGCAAATTGTCTATGGCCGAGGTCACCAGGAGCACATCATCATGTTTGTGCACATGGAGGTGACAGTGGTTGGTGTTCACCACCTGCTTTAGGTTGATGGGGTCTTCTGCTACATGGGTGAACATGGCATCCTTATAAAAATCCCTAAAGAGCCCTTGGGCCTCCTCCTCACTTCCTTCAAAAGGCGTATAGGCCGTGGCCAGGATTCCCCGGGTAAAGTTGCCCCTGTTGGGCAGAAAATACAGTTTGCCCACAGGATTCCCAAAGGTATCTAGACTTTCCCCAATTTCCCCCAGATGTTGGTGGGTAAAGGGTTTGTACCAACTGGCATTGTTGTTGCGCCAACTAAAGTGGGTGGTGGCCGAGGGTTTTACCCCGGCTCCCGTACTTCCGGTTACGGCATTGACGTGTACATCAGCTTGCAGAAAATTGGCCTGGGCCAAGGGCAGTAATGCCAATTGTATGGCCGTGGCAAAACAACCGGGATTGGCGATGTTGCTGGCTTGCCCTATTTCCTTTTTGAACAATTCGGGCAGTCCATAGATGAACTCTTTTCCTTGAAAGGTGGCATCCGCATGCAATCTAAAATCATTGCTCAGGTCGATGATCTTTGTCTTTGGCGCAAAGGTATGTGCTTCCAAAAAGGAGCTGGAATTGCCATGGCCCAAACAGAGGAAGACGACATCCACTTCCGGATCGATTTCCCCCGAAAAATGGAGTTCCGTGCTTCCGAGAAGATCGGGATGGGCGGATGTAATGGATTTTCCCGCGCGGGTGGTGCTGTACACAAAATCGATTTGCGCCTGGGGATGGTTCACCAATATCCGAATCAATTCCCCTCCGGTATAACCGGAACCACCTATGATTCCTACTTTAATTTGATTCGTTGACATGGTTGTATATTTTACCGGAATTGGCCAAAATCTTGATAAAGCCTTTGGCATCGTCCGCGGACCATCCTTTGTTCATTTCGCCATAACTCCCAAACGAGGCATTCATTAAATCGTGCTCCGAGGAAATACCATGCAACCTAAACTGAAAGGGATATAGCCCAACGAATACATCGCCCGATACGGTTTTCTGGGTATCGGTCAAAAAGGCCTCTATGTTGCGCATAACCGCGTCCAAATAGTTGCCTTCATGAAGGAGCATACCATAGAAATTGCCCAATTGTTCTTTTTGGAACTGCTGCCATTTGGTCAAAGTATGCTTTTCCAACAAGTGGTGCGCCTTTATGATAATTAGGGACGCGGCCGCTTCAAACCCTACCCGGCCTTTGATGCCAATGATAGTATCCCCCACATGTATATCACGACCAATAGCATATTTGGAAGCCAGGGCATTCAATTTTTCAATATTGGCAACGGGATCATTTGCTTCGCCGTTCAGGGCCGTTAATTCACCCTTCTCAAATGTCAGTTTTACTTCCGTAGGCTCCTTTTCCTGTAATTGACTGGGGTAAGCGGAATCTGGCAATGGTTTTTCCGAGGTCAGGGTTTCCTCGCCGCCCACCGAAGTGCCCCACAGTCCTCGATTGATGGAATACTTGGCCTTCTCCCAGGAATAAGCGATACCGTTTTTTTCCAAATAGGCTATTTCCTCCTCTCGTGCCAATTTCTTATCCCGAATTGGGGTAATTATCTCTATCCCCGGTGCCATAATCTGAAAAATCATATCAAACCGTACCTGATCATTGCCCGCCCCGGTACTGCCATGGGCAATATACTTTGCTCCGATCTTTTTGGCATACTGGGCAATCTCAATGGCCTGTATAATTCTTTCTGCACTTACCGAGAGCGGATAGGTGTTATTTTTTAGAACATTCCCAAAAATGAGATGTTTTACCACTTTTTTATAAAAAGTCTGCACCGCGTCTATAGAGATGTAAGAGGTCGCCCCCAATTGTAGTGCTTTCTCCTTTATATTCGTTATTTCCTCCATGGAGAAGCCGCCCGTATTTACGCTTACGGCATGCACTTCAAAACCTTCTTCCTTGGATAAATATTTGGCGCAGTAGGAGGTATCCAATCCGCCACTGTAGGCCAGTACTAATTTTTTCATTTAGTTATAGTTTTATTTCTAATCCCCAAAGGAGGGAATCCTTCTACTATTTTTGCAAGCGTTCTAAATTCAGAATTCAGAATTCAGAATTTTGAGCTTTACTTTGTTTTTTTCTTCTTTAGAAATAGACTTTCCTTAATACTTTTTAACCGTTTAAAGGTTTTGCTATTGGGTTTTGTCCGGGCCTTAACGGCTGGTTCTGCCTTTGGGTCATAGAGCATACCTGTGCAAAGGCACATTTTCCGCTCGGTCCTGGTAAGGATATCAAAATTCTTGCAGGTCTGGCAACCTTTCCAAAAATCCGGATCCTTGGTTAGCTCGGAAAAAGTCACGGGCTTGTAGCCTAGTTCATAATTCATTTTCATCACCGGCAGGCCCGTAGTTATGCCAAAGATTTTGGCGTCTGGAAATTTTTTTCGCGACAGTTCAAAAATCTCCTTTTTTATTTTTTTCGCCAACCCTTGTTTCCTGTAATCGGGGTGGACGATGAGTCCAGAGTTGGCCACAAAATCCTTGTTGCCCCATACCTCGATGTAGCAAAAACCTGCAAATTTGTCCCCGTCCAAGGCTATGACCGCATTGCCGTTCTTTAGGCGGGCCTTTATGTAATCGGGACTGCGTTTGGCAATACCCGTACCCCGTACCTTGGCCGATTCCGTGATGGTATCACTAATAATCCGGGCGTATTTAAAATGTGATTCGTCAGCAATTATGATGTTCATTGCTACGGTTTTTGTTTAAGAGGGAAATCTGTATAATAATTGACGATAAAGCGGAAATGGACTCACCTATTTCCATAGTAGAAGCGCACCCTTACGGGCGGCGGTTTGTGAAGATCGGACGTGTTTTAATGGAAGTGCCCACCAAAAATAATATGTACTGTAGTCCTTTCATAGGAAATCAAATGTACAAAAACTATTGAATTGACCATAATAGGCCCCTAGTTTTTACGAAAAATCGGTTTTTGTTTATGGTGCTTAAGAATTTCATAGATCAAAAAACCGAATACCGTAAAATATTCAATGGCGATCAACCCCAAATTCTCCTTGTAGTCTTCCTGTGCGTAGGCATAATAGCTTAGGATTATCACGGCCGACCAGACTATCGGAAATCGGAATTGGGAAAAAATACCTAGGGGCAAAAGGAAAACAATATACCAAGGGTGCACCGTGGTGCCCATAAAATAATACAGGGTTAAAACCCAGAGCATGGACAGGATTACACTCTTTAAGGTTTTATCCACTTTTAGCCAGGAAAACAGGAGAACTAGTGCGATGGTAATATAAGGCGTAATTTTCCCATAGGTCTTTATGAGTTCCCAAGGTTTTTGATCGTTGGCGATCGCGATTTTCTTAATTAGGTTATAAGGGCCTGCATTGAATTCAAAATTGGAAAACCATAGACCAACGGTCTTGGTATAGTTGTCCAAAAATTCCGGAGAATAGAACGGAAGTAGAAACACCAGGGAAATCAAGGTGATGACGAGGTAGAAGGTAATACTCCTTTTGATTCCCAAATATTTAAAAAAGAGCGGGAGGAACATCAACGGCACCAGCTTTACCATAATGGCCATAGCGTAGGGAACCCCCGCCCATACCCATTTTTTAATGGAGAACAAGTATAGGGCCAACACAAAAAAGAAAAGCATAACCCCTTCAAAATGGAGATTTCCCGTGAGTTCCAGGATGGCCAAAGGATTTAAAAAATACCAGAAAATCATATGGGGAGAAAGGTTAAGATTGCGCAACAGCTTACGTCCAAAATAGAAAATACCGATATCAGCAAACACGATCACCGCCCGCATTCCGATTACGGCACCTAATATCGATTGGCCCCCCAAGAATGTGGCACAAGCAAAGAGCAGTTGGTTTAGGGGAGGATAGTTGCTAAAGTGCCGTGCACTTAGACTACCCATACCTTGATGGAGTTCCCGGGCATTGGAGATCAACAACTCTTCTTTCCCAATAAGCGTATCGGGAACGGAGAGATATGGGTTTATAAAATGCCGCACGAGTTCCCCGTCCCAGATAAAACGGTAAAAGTCCTGGGAAAGATTGGGCTCGGCTACAAAAAACACGAGCCGGAAAAGAATGCCAACGACCAGTAAAAACTTAAAATTCCATTTTTCAAATTGGATGAGCTTAAAACCTAGAAAAAAAAGTGCCGTGTAAAGCGCCAAAAGGCGCATGAAATCTGTGCGTTCCAAATGGTATGCAAAGATGTAATACAGGATAAGCCCCAAAAAGGCCAGTGCTATCGGAATCTTATGTAGTTTCCAGTATGTAAGGATGCGTTGTGGCACAGCCGATGGGGTAGGTTGGTTATTACCCGACTAATTTAGGGGTTTTTGCCCGAAATTAGGTTGTGGGGAACGGGCGTCTTCGCTATTTCAAAAACCGCAAATACCCTTCTGGATTGTTTAAAAAGCCTTTGGTCACGGAATAGTGTTCCGTATCTTCCAAGGCCACGGATGCCATACCATCCTCCGTAATTTCATACAGGGTTGCACCGGGATAGGCCATCAACATGGGGGAATGGGTAGCTATTATGAACTGGGACATTTGGGATTGCAAGTGTTCATGGATGAAATAAATCAGGGCCAACTGTTTGGTGGGCGAAAGTGCGGCCTCTGGCTCGTCCAGGAGAAATATGCCCCTCCGGGAAATTTTCTCGTGCATGATCTTTAAATACGCCTCCCCATGCGAGAAACCCTGTAGATCCTGACCATAATTCCTCCGCACATGATATAATTGATGGTTGGCACTGTCCTTCATTTCCTGTATGATATGATCAGGAACCTCCCCCTCCAGGTCTTGAAGCTGTGCATGCAGCCTGGCATCGGTACGATCAATGCTATTCAAAAGATCGCCAAAGTCCTCTGCCCTAAAAAAGAAACCCGTACTCCGCTCAATGCCCCATTGCAATTCCAAATAGGGCAACAGGACCTTTGCGGCCTCAAATCCGTTCTTGCCATAACCCGTGCCATCCATATGGGGAAGCTGTAATCTATAGGCCAGGGTCTCCAGCAAAGTGGATTTCCCCGTTCCATTATCCCCTATAAAAAGGTAACCGGGGAACCAAAGGTTATACGTTTTGCAAATTTTACCGCTGGAATATCAAAGGGGAAAGGGCCAGTACGGTCTGTTTTAAAACCAAAAGAGTCCAGATAGGGCATACTTTTTATAAATTGGTATATTAAACCTTTATGTAAAAACGTTATCTTACCAGAAAGCTCCCCTATGTACTTCTTTTTGCATCCCCTTAATTGGACATTTTTTGACTATTCCATTGATTTGGACTTTCTGCATGGGAACATGGAGGAGGAACATATCCAAAACCTTTTTGAAGACTTAAAAGTAATGACAAATTCCTTTAAATGAACAAGAGAAACATACAACATCTCTATTCCCGGGCAGGATTCGGTATTTTGCCGCATGAGCTCGGGTCCAGGGAGAATTGGTCCCGGGACAAGGTAGTGGAGCACTTGTTTGCCGTGACACGGAACGTTACTCCCTTACGGATAGATCTCTCCGAGATAATTAATTTGGAAGTTCCCGAGGGGGAAAAACGTGGGAGAACCTTTATAAAAAAGGGCAGGGATCTGTTGAAGGACTATAATCGTGCTTGGATCGATAGGCTTATGGATCCCAGTTCCGGGATTCATGAAAAAATGATCCTTTTCTGGGCCAACGTTTTTGTTGCAAAGGACAAAAACATTATCCACACCCAACAGTATAATAATACCTTAAGAAAATATGCTTTGGGTGATTTTCGGGAATTTGTGAAGGCAGTGTCCAAGGCGCCCACGATGATGAAGTACTTGAATACCAATCGAAATGTAAAAAAAAGCCCCAATGAAAACTTTGCCAGAGAGCTGTTGGAACTATTTACGCTAGGGGTAGGCAATTATACGGAGAAGGATATCAAGGAGGCCGCAAGGGCATTTACGGGCTGGTCTTTTAAGGAGGGCTCTTTTCATTTAAATCAGAGAAGACATGATTCTGGGAAAAAAGAATTTTTAGGAAAGTCCGGGAATTTTGATGGAGACGACATTATAGATATCATTTTAGATCAACGCCAATGTGCCCGGTTTATCTGTTCCAAGATATACCGATATTTTGTAAATCCAGACATTGATGAAGAGCGTCTGGAGGAGTTGACCCATATTTTTTATGGCGATTATGATATCGGGAAGCTAATGCAATACCTATTCAAAACGGATTGGTTCTATAATTCCAAAAATATAGGGGTAAAGATAAAATCGCCCATTGAACTCCTGGCGGGTATTAATCGTGTGGTTCCCTTGCAGTTTAAGAAGGAGAACCAAATTGTTTTTATTCAAAAGATGATGGGGCAGCACCTATTGCACCCTCCCAATGTGGCAGGGTGGAAGGGAGATCGCTATTGGATAGACACCAATACCTTGATGTTTAGGTTAAACCTTCCCGCGATGCTTTTGAACAATGCCATTTTGGAATTGGTGGAAAAGGGGGGATTCAAGGATTCCTTTGCGGAATTCTATGATGACAAGAAGAAAAAGGGAAGGACCCTTGACGTACATAAGTCCTGGGATATATTTGAAAGGAATTACGGCCACCTTGGATTTCAGGAGTTTGTGGACACGTTGATTCCCGCATCGGTAGAAACCAAGGCCTTGGAAGGATTACTGAAAAAAGAGGATAAAAAGACAGACTGTATACGGTTAATGTCCTTGCCCGAATATCAATTGTGTTAGATAAACAACGATGATGAACCGAAGAGAATTTATTAAGCAAAGCGGCTTGGCCAGTAGCCTCTACTTTGTACCTCAATTTTTAAAGGCCTGCGAAAAGTTCAACGCAGATACCGAAAACTACAGGAAATTGGTAGTCATACAGCTTTCGGGAGGCAATGATGGTTTAAATACCGTAATTCCGTTCAGGAACGATATTTACTACAAACGGCGGCCTGGAATAGCCATCCCTAAGGAAACAGTTCTAAAGGCTACGGATGAGCTGGGATTCCACGGGAGCTTAGCTCCGTTGAAACAGTTATATGACCAGGGATATCTGAGCATAATCAATGGTGTGGGCTACCCCAACCCCAATAGGTCCCACTTCAGGTCATCGGATATATGGCATACGGCCAGTGATTCCAAGGAATATCTGGATTCTGGATGGTTGGGGCGTTATATAAATGCATTTGGTGAAAAACCGTATGCGGGAATTGAATTGGACGATAGCCTTTCCTTGATCATGAAAGGGGATGGCATAAATGGAGTTGCGGTACGGAATCCACAGACCCTTTACAGGAATACCCGAAAACCCTATTTTGATGCTGTTCTGAAAAACAAATCGGATGCCCATTTAAATGAGCACAATCTGGGATACCTGTATAAGACCATGATCGAGGCTAAATCCTCTGCCAAGTATATTTACGAGACTTCCAAAACATTTCAAAGCGCGTTGACCTATCCCGATGGTCCATTTGCGGCGCAGCTTAAGACTACCGCACAATTTATCAATTCGGGCCTAGGGACCAAGGTATACTATGTCTCCATGGGCGGATTTGACACCCACTCTGGCCAGAATGCCAAACAGAGTAAGCTGCTCGGGATTTATGCAGATGCCATAAAGGTCTTTATCAAGGATTTGGATCAAAACGGTTCTTTTAAGGATACTTTAGTACTCACTTTCTCCGAATTCGGAAGGCGCGTAAAGCAAAATGCCGGACAGGGTACCGATCATGGTACGGCGAACAACATTTTTCTTATGGGCAAAAACCTTAGGGAACCCGGTTTCTATAATAACCTGCCTAACCTGTCCGATCTGGACAATAATGGAGACTTGCGCCACACTGTAGACTTTAGGGAAGTCTATGCCACTATTTTGGACAAATGGCTACAGACGGACGATCGGACCATCCTTAGGAAGGATTTTGGAAAGCTTCATTTCATTTAGCCCTTAAAGGCCAGCTAAGGGGAGCGGGCAGGGGCCCGAACCCTATTTGAAAAAATCTAGGCCTTGGCCGTCAATGAGTTAAAGAACACAAAACCGAAGCCCAGGAAGAGCATCATATGAAAGGGAAAGAGGCCAAAATCGTTCAAGGGAATAGCAGAATACATTCCAAAAAGGAAGTAGACCATTAGGGCAAATTCCAGAATCATATTCGGCGACAGTTTCTTTGCCAGGTATTTATTGCCCTTCCAACTGTCCGTGAGGCTGTTGATATTAAATTTGGGGGTACGCACAAATTCACTTCGTTTGCCCATATGGCCTTCCAGCACAGCTACGGAATTGTGCAGGGAAAACCCAAGGGCCACTGAAAAGAACGTAAAAAATAGTTTGATGTAATCTACAAAGTTGTCAAAACTACTTCCCTGAATGCTCTTATAGGTAAACCAATAGCAGATAAAGAGAATGATGGTGCTCAGCACAAAGAAGCTAAGAACCAGAAAGACCTTGTCGAATTGCGGGAATATAACCTTGATGTACATGGCGGGGATACTTAGGATAGACACTAAGAACACGCAAAGGAACATGCTGCTGTTCAAGAGATGCATTACCCCATGGAATTTGGTCTTTAGGGAAATGTTCTTTGCGGTGATGACGCTCCAAACCGTTTTTCTAAAATTTTCGGCTCCTCCCTTGTTCCATCTAAATTGTTGGGAGCGTGCGGCACTTATCACCACGGGAAGTTCTGCCGGGGTCTCCACGTCTTCCAAATATTTGAACTTCCAATTCTTTAATTGTGCCCTATAACTTAGATCCAGATCTTCCGTTAAGGTGTCCCCCTCCCAGTTTCCGGCATCCAAAATACATTCCTTGCGCCAGATCCCAGCGGTTCCGTTAAAATTAATAAAGTGTCCCTTGGCATTTCGCCCAACCTGTTCCAAGGTAAAATGGGCGTCCAGTGCAAAAGCCTGGATGCGGGTAAGGATGGAATAATCTCTGTTGATGTGTCCCCAACGGGTCTGTACTACCCCAATTTCCGGGTCTTTAAAATAAACGACGGTCTTTTTTAACCAATCGGAATCCGGAAGAAAGTCCGCGTCAAAAATAGCGATAAAATCCCCCTTTGCGATCTCTAACCCTTCCTTTAGGGCCCCTGCCTTAAAGCCTGCACGGTTTTCCCGGTGTATATGGGTTATGTTCAATCCGCTTTCCCGCAATGCCTTGATCCTATTGGCCGTATCGGAAATGGAGCCGTCCGTGGAATCATCAAGTACCTGGATTTCAAGCTTACTTTTTGGATATTCCAGCTTGGCGATGTTATCCAACAATCGCTCAATGACGTATACCTCGTTATAAATGGGAAGCTGGATGGTAACCGATGGGATTTCCCGAGGATCCAATAAATTGTATTTGGGAGCCTCCTTGTTCCTTTTTTTATGCCCCAGATAATTGACCAGCAGATTCAGTTGGGCCAGACTATAAAAAAATATCAATAATAACGCAATACTATAAATGGCAAGAATAATGTAAGCGATCGCTAGTCCCATATTATCTTATGCTATACTTGAATATCCAACCCAAAATTTTTATGCCTGCAAATATACTACCTTTTACCGTACCTGATACTTTGGAAACGCCTATTCTTTTTTTGTAACGCACTGGTACTTCGGTATATGTCAGTCTCTTTTTAAGGGCCTTTAGTTGCATTTCCACCGTCCAGCCATAGGTCTTGTCCTCCATTTCCAGACTTAACAGTTTCTCGTATTTAATGGCCCTAAAGGGGCCTAGATCCGTAAACTTTGCCCTAAAAATTAATTTCATCAAGAACGTGGCCAACCAATTCCCAAAAATCTGTTGGGGGGTCATACTGCCCTGCTCCCTAAGTCGTTTTGTTCGAGCGCCAATTACAAAATCATAACCTTTATTTGTTATTGGGGCAACGATTTTTAACAGTTCTTCCGGGTAATCGGAATAATCTCCATCAATAAATACGATAATATCCGGGGGTTTGGACTGTTGTGCCACATAAGCCATCCCTTTTAAACAGGCAAACCCATATCCTTTACGGGGTTCGTCCAATACCGTGGCACCCGCTTTGGTTGCATTCACAACGGTATCGTCCGTAGAGTTATTGTTTACCACAATAATTTCTGAAACTATGTCGGGGAGTTCACCAATGACATTGGCTATGGAGTCGGCCTCGTTAAATGCAGGGATAATCACATGTATTATGGACATTAGCGAAGATCGGATAGTTTGTTTTCCCGTCTAAAGCTACTAAAACTAAACCACTCCTTTACCTTTTGTCCGTTTTTATACTTTTCTGCGGAAGTCAATTCGGCATCGGTGTATTTAAGGCAGTACCCATTTTTTTTACCATTGGCAAGCTGACATTTATGGTGTATTCTTCCCTTTTTATCGTAGAACAACCACCAATTGTTCTTCTTTCCGCTCTTATAATGCCCTTCTTTGGTACGTACCCTTTGGTCGCTATAGAAATACCAGTATTTTTCCCTCTGTCCATTTTTATAGTGACCCTCTGCCGATATTTTACCGTTGGAGTGATAAAACTTCCAATAGCCCTGCTTTTGACCATTTTCCATCCATCCTTCGGATTTTAGGACTCCACTTTTATAAAAATCCTTGGAATAGATAGCGTCCTTAAGAAGTGAATTCCCGAATGCAATGGAAATGCCAATAAATAAAAGGATTTTAGGGAACATATTATACAATTTGTATTTCTACTTTGAACTCATAAGGACTTTCTCAATTTGCTAAAAAATTGCCGTTTTATACTCCGTTTTTATCTTTACGTGGCCTAGTTGCCTCAGCTCCATTCTGTTAGTTTCAGGGCGGTTAGTTATACACAAGTACGCAACTCAAAAAAACCTTTGATGTATTGCAAAACCTTCATCCCGATAACTATCGGAACGGGACGTTAAAATCCAAAAAGTTTAGATAAGTTCTTTATGGGTCGATAGCGATGACCCGAACTAACGCGATCATTCATTTTTTTTTGAAACCGCTGTGGAAGTATCCCCGTTGCTTGGCTGCTTAAGCCCCGGACACTACTTTTTATTTACAAGTTCCATTAAATCCACATCGTTCCCCAGCAAAACTTCGGTAGGGTTTATGCGCCCTTTTTCCGGGCCGTTTTCCAATTTAAGGACTCCGCGGGGGCATACCGCCGAGCAGATACCACAACCCACACAGCTGGAACGGATAATATTCTCGCCTTTTTGGGCATAGGCCCTGACATCGATGCCCTGTTCACAGTAGGTGGAACAGTTACCACAGGAAATACATTGCCCGCCATTGGTGGTTATCCGAAACCGGGATTTAAAACGCTGAACAAATCCCAGGTATGCGGCCAAAGGGCAACCAAAACGACACCAGACCCGATTGCCGAAAATAGGGTAAAACCCAGTGCCGACGACCCCTGCGAATACCGCGCCAATGGCCAAGCTATAGGTGTTCTGTACGGATTGGGTCTTAATGCCCAGAACCGTACCGGTCTCCGCAAAGAAGCTGTATAGGGTCATACCCGTCATGGCCACTGCAAAGACCAACACCCCATGGATCAACCACCGTTCTACCTTCCAGGAAAAAAGGGATTTATCCGAATGTTGCCGATAGGGATCGCCCAAGGTTTCCGCCAGACCGCCACAACCGCAAACCCAGGAGCAGTACCAGCGCTTTCCAAAGAAATATACCATTACCGGTACGATGATCAACGTAAGGATAGTACCCCAAAATAGGATGAACAGCCCAATACCCCCACTGTTCAGGAGCGATTTTAGATTCCACTGGAAAAAGAAGTCGTAATCCAGGGGAAAGGCGTTCTTGAAATCGTAATATGGCATTTGTAAACGTACCATGATTTCGGGAATCAAAAAGGCAAATACAATTTGAAAGAACAGAACCGAGGTGGTACGTACCATTTGGTAGACATTATGACGGTATTTGATGTACATACGTACGGCCATAACCGTCATAACAACACAATACATAAAACCATAAACAAACCAATGCCCGGCGGGGTTTCCGCTTAGGGCCTCACTGATGGGGTCTACCAGATATGTCCAGTTTACGGCAAATTCCGGCCTAAAATAGAGAATTAGATAAAAGCCCACCAAAAAGACAAATACCAGCCAGGCTATCCAACCCCTATTGGTAGAGCTCTGATGATAGATGCCATCGTTTTTTATACCCTTCTTGCCCAATAGAACTACATTGGGAAGAATAAACAGTAGCGCACCAATAATGCCCAGGCCAAAGGTCAAGGACCACATAAGGCCCTTGTTATTGGCTATGAAGCCGCTGCCGGAAGCCTTGCCGATTAAGTTGGCCATGTCATGGGGAGCCGTATAGATCACCTTTTTATACTCCTCGTTCTTTCTGTGCTGCTCGTTCGCATTTTCAAGTGCATGGACCACCTTTCCAGAGAGTTTCGTCATTCCATAAAACGACTTGCCCACCACTTCTTGATCTATGCTTTGGATAAATAATTCGCTTTTAAAACCTTTATCCGCGACCATTTTATCAAATGTGGCCTTATCCAGTTTAAAGGCTCCTATTAATGGAAGTGCGGTAAAAATGGATAGGCCTATTAAAAAGATGACCAGTCCGGTATATTTTATTGCTTTCATTAGGGATTACGTTTTTGCAAATATTCGTTTCCAACTTTTTTTCCTGGGTCTAAGGGCCGTTCCAAATTCCGAATTGAATTTCGAGACGATGTCCCCTTCATATTGGGCATAGAACTCAGGATCAAAATTGGCGTCCTTTAAGTATTCCAATACATATTCCACACTGCGTTCCTCGGTCAACCACCGATTAAAGATTTCATGCCGCATCCGAATTCCAAAGGTATTGATGCCCAAGAATTTTTTGGTTTCCTTATGAAATGCCATGGTAATACAGATAAACTCCTTCGGATGGCGCCAGTGAAAGTGCTGCTCATATTCCTTCATGCCCCGCTCACTAAAGACCCAGCCATAGGTCTGATACTCAATGTCCAGAAATTTGGCGGAATTGAACCAATGGCCCGGGGCATACGTCCTCTTGTTGCCACAAATGGTCTGCGCCACGGTCTCGCCCATCATACGCCCTGTATACCAGACCGCTTCTACGGGCCTACGGTTTCCTATGGCCTCATGTTGCTCGGCACAATCACCAATGGCGTAAACATCGGGGACGTTGGTCTCCAAATACCGGTTTACCTTTACCCCCCTACCTAGGTCTATTTCGGAATTTTTTAAAAAATCGATATTGGGAGTTACCCCTGCCGTCAATCCTACCACATCACATGCTATGGTGTCCCCTTTATCGGTAACAACGGCCCTGGCACCTCCTTTTTCATCGGATAAAATTTCTACCAGGTTGGTGGCTAACCGCAAATCTATATGATGCTCCAAAATATGTTCGTTGATCATCTGCGATTCGCCCTTGGGCAAGACCCCATTCCAAAAGCTGCTCTCCCGTACCAAAAATGTAACCGGAATATCCCTACTTCGCAACATTTCGGCCAATTCTATGCCAATGAGCCCACCCCCTACGATTACGGCACGTTTACAGACCTCTTTATTGGGGGCATTGGCCTCTAGTTGGTCTAGATCCTGTTTGGAATAAAGGCCCTGAACACGCTCCAAATCCTGTCCCGGCCATCCAAATTTGTTGGGTTTGGAACCCGTGGCGATGATAAGCTTGGTATACCCTAATTCCTTTCCATCCCTTAAAACGAGTTTTTTGGACTTATGATCCACCTGATCTACAAAACCTTTGACCAGGTCGATTCGATTCTTTTTCCAGAACCAATTTTCATAGGGCTGGGTATGCTCAAACTTCATGTGCCCCATATAGATATACATTAGGGCGGTTCGGGAAAAAAAATAATCGGTCTCGGCAGAGACGATGGAGATTTTTTTGTCGGAGTTTTTTCGAATATGGCGGGCGGCGGTCACCCCTGAAATACCATTTCCAATAATCACAATGTGTTCCATAAATTGGTTTTGGTCGTTGCGGATTAGGTCGCATTTAAAATTAGGAACTTAATCCCATTCTTTAATTTAGAAACACTTTAAATAGTTTAAGGAAAAGGTCGGGCCACTGCTTTTCGGGCTATTTATGTTTACACCGCATGTGGGATTTTATGGGGGCCGGCAGGGACCAGGGCTCTCTTGTCAAAAGCGGCATTATTGTTGATTTTTAGGATAGACGGCGCTTTTTGGCAATCTTAAAGTAATCATAAAATCCCTAATAATTTGTAGGGATGTTAAAATACGATCGACCTAAGCGGCAACATAACCATCAATTTTTGTAACGTATGAAAAATTTGATTCTCGTATCGGCAATAGTCCTAACGTCCCTTTTTAATGTATCCGCCCAGGATATTTCAACCTTCTTTTCGGACGCGGATGTTTTTTTCAAGACCTATGTAAATGATGGCCGGGTGGATTACAAGGCGCTTAAAAACGATTCCTCAAAATTGGACATGCTAATTACTATGGCCCAAGGTATTTCCGTGTCCAAGGATAACGCCAAGGATTATCAAGCCTTTTGGATCAATGGCTATAATCTACATGTCATTAAGGGAATTGTAAACAAATATCCTTTAAAGTCACCTTTGGATATCCCCGGATTCTTTGATAAGACCAAGCGAAACATAGGTGGCAAGGAAATCACTTTAAATGATATTGAAAACAAACTGCTCCGGGGTAATTTTCCCTCCGAACCCCGATTCCACTTTGTACTGGTGTGCGCGGGATTGGGATGCCCGCCCATAATTACGGAGGCGTATACACCCTCCCAATTGAACGACCAGTTGGAAAGGCAGACCAAAAAAGCCCTTAATGATCCCAACTTTATTCGGGTCAACAAAAATAAGGTGAAGGTTTCCCAAATCTTTGAATGGTATAAAGGAGATTTCACCCAAAACGGGAAGAGTCTGGTGGACTTTATCAATGGGTACAAGATGGAGCAATTGCCCGAAAAGGCAAAGGTTTCCTATTATCCTTATGATTGGACCTTAAACGCTATTCAATAGAACCATTACTATCACTTTATACAACTGCGGGGCAACTGCCTGGCAACAACTATTTCCAATACTTAAAAACTAGAAATCATGAAATTTTTGAAAATCCATTCTTTATTGGCGGCTGGCTTTCTTTTGTCCACGTTGACCGCTATGGCCCAGGATCAAGACGATGACGATTCGCAGGGTAGTGTTATCCAAAACCTTACCCCTTCCAAATTGATTGCCAAGAGGCAATGGGATATTAAACTCTTTAACAACCTATATACCCAA
>JBCBSN010000024.1:0-28743 GCA_039819225.1 Bacteroidota bacterium
TCACTTTGGGCATTATCCGCCCTCAAGGAAACGGAACCCTCGGTAAGTACCACATTGGTCTCCTCGTCCTCGGTATAGGCAATCACATTAAATCGGGTCCCCAACACTTCAATTTCAAGCAATCCGGTATTGACCAAAAAGGGATGTATGCTGTCTTTTTGTACCTCAAAAAAAGCTTCCCCTTGTAGGGCAATCTTCCTATCCTCCCCGGCTATAAAGTTTACCGGGTAGGTAATGGAGGAGCCCGAATTGAGTTGGACTACTGATCCATCGGACAATTGAATGTTAAACTTTTTACCATAAGGCACTTTCAAGGTATTGTAGACCAGCTTCTCGATATTTGCGTTTTGCGCATACACCATTTGACCACCCTGTTGTTTTCCTATAATTTGGCCCGACTGTTCCACGGTTGCATTTCCGTCATCCTCGATAACCTCTATACTGCCATCCTCCAGTTCCAGGGTAATGACATTATCCGGTATTTCCTCTGGGCCAAAAAGGGTATTTTGAAGGACAACATATCCAATGCCTAGAACGCCGATAAATACTGCCGCTATCTTGGCCAAGGCTTTCCAATGGAAGGGAGTAACCTTTTCCCGCTTTTGATGCCGCACCGTGTGTAGTATGCGTTTTAACAATCGAATCTTTGCCTCTTCCTTCTCGGACAAATCCCAAGAGGCCATCACCTTCCGGGATTGCAACCGATCGTAAAACTGAAGAAGTGCCTGTTCCTCCGCTTTTGAGCATTGGCCTTTCTCGTGCTTATCTACTAAAGTGAAGAATTCTTTTTTGTCCATAACTCGCCCTTGTATGTACTAAGACCCAAAAGCGGATACCAACTCACATGGGAAAAATGAATATGCCAGGGATTTAACCCATAGTTAATGTTAACAAAACATAGCAGCATTCTTAGCGCAAAAAAGGGCCGATAATAAGAAGTGTGAAAACGGTCTCTCCCAATTTCTTGCGAAGGTGTTTTGTGGCCAGGTATAGCTGATTTTCAACAGTCCGTATCGAAATATCAAAATGGGTCGCAATCTCTGCATTGGAGTAATTCTGGTATCGGCTCATATAAAAAATGGCCCTGCACCGTTCCGGAAGTTCCTGTACACAGTTTTCTACCCTAAGGTTTAGGTGGTGCGCATCATGATGCAGTTCCACTTTTGCGGGAGCGGTAATTTCCGAAAGGACATCTTCATGAAATTCCAAAAAATGGGAATCCCTAATTTTCTTCAATGCCTTGTTGCGTACAGCAGTGTATAAATAACTCTTAAGGTGTGTAACCTCCAACGATTTTCGTCTGGTCCAAATCGCAGTGAAAACCTCATGCAAAACATCTTCTGTATGACCTTTATCATCCAACACATTGATCGTGGCCCCGTATAGACCTTCCCAATATTTGTAGTACAGTTGTTGAAATGCCAGTTCATTTCCGACCTTGATTTCGGAAAACAATTGCTCGTCCGGCATATCTTGAAAGTCCTTCACACCTATTTCACCATCGGAAAGTCCTAAATTAGAAAAGGGCCATAGTCCCTTTAATACGGCGGTGTTAAGTAATCATTAAGTTTGTGATGAAATCTGATAGGTATTTTAATCAACACGTCAATTAGCTTTCCAAATAATAGAAATAAAAAGACGCGGTACACCAGACCGCGCCTTTTTTCAATAAAAATCGACAAACACTAATCCAGAAGACCACTACCGCCCTTTAGCGTACTATGGTAATAATTGATTCCCTGGTTTAATTCTATTCCCAACAGGGAGGCTACAATTTTGGCCACATCTTCCAAGTACATTCTGTCGATGGTAAGATTCTCCTGCATCCCCTTGCCAAAACCAATAAATCCCGTGGCAATATCATAGAAATCGGGATAATGCCCATGGGTTCCCCCTCCTTTATATGGACTAATAAAGTTTCCAAACTTGCTACTATTAAAGCTATATCCCTTGGCACCGGTCAATGCCAACTTAACACGCGGGTCGCCACCCCGGTCTGCAATCTCATCTTCATCCACAATCTCAAAGCTATCTCGAATTTCAAAAGGTAATTTTGAAAATATCCTTTTTATCCGCCGTAAGGTTTCTTCCTCATTTTTATCGCCTAAATGCAAAAAAGCGGCCCCTCCCGAGGCAAAGAAAAAAACACTGGGCTTCCCCTCTTTTTGATCGTACAGACCCGGTTCCGCTAAAATAACGTTTGGGGATATCATAGAATGGACATCGACAAAACCATGATCCCCGGTAACAATGATCGTGGTTTCCTCTTCTATCCCAGCTTTTTGCAGGGCATCACGAATAATTCCCACAGCATTGTCCGCACCTGAAATCGCCTTTCGTACCATTACCCCTTCCCGGCCCTCCCGGTGCTGTGCCCCATCGGTATTGGGCAAATGAATGGTTAAAAAATGGGGTTTGTACTTTCGCAAAATATATCCGGCAATACGGGCCAGATTTTGATCCATACTTAGGGAAAAAAGGTTGTAATCATTGATTTCCAAGTTCCCTGTGGCATTTTGCACCACCTCTTCAAACAATCCTTGTGGATTAGCCTTCTCGGCCGTTGCACCCCTTCGGTCACGAGGATTTTCAAAAGACCAGAACTCCGGAATATTGTAATCAATGTATTTCGCATTTACCGAAACCGGCCAGGAAACCGAAGCGGTGGTCAACCCTTTTTCCTTGGCGGCCTGCCAAAGGGTTTTAGTTTTAATCGCTTTAAAATCATAAATCCAGTTCCCAGCGGTACCATCTTCTTTGATTTCGGTGTTGTAATATACTCCATGCTCCCGAGGCGTTACTCCTGTTATAAGGGTGGTGTGTGAAGGATAGGTGACCGAAGGGAAGACCCCGGTCACCTCCTTGGCACCCACTCCTTTGGCGTACATCTCTTGTAAATGGGGCGTGGGCATAGACCTGTCCCTGTAGAACTCTGGCCTAAACCCATCAATACTTACTACAACCACATGCTTTGGTCGCTCCTGTGCAAATAGTATGGCCTGTAAAAAAAACAATACTAGCGGCAGAAGGGGCCTACATAAACGGAACCACATCCTCCGAGACTTTGTTCTCTACGATAATCCTGTTCATGTCGAACAAAATGGTAACATCCCCAGTTGTGGCATCTACGCTAAACTTATCCATGCCCCCATCCAACGGAATAAAACTTGGGATTACTGGTAGGATATCGGTTTCACTTACATTAGGATTGTTCAATTGTTCCGTTTCGGAAACCGGAAAGCGGATACCCAGATCGTTCATCCTTCTTCCTTCACTTAAAAAAATCTCCTGCCGTAGGCGATATACCAAGTACAGCAGTTCATCAACCGTTGAAGCATCTTCAATATCTTCTCTCGTAACCTTGGTTCCCGAAACGGTAAAGGTAAGCACTTCCCCGGCCTGCCGGTCCAATATGTAACCCTCTTTAAATGTGGCATTTTCATCTTCCCTGACCCTGACCGTAGTGATGGGATACCCCTCTCTATTGGGGCCTATACGCGTCTCGGCACTATCGTCCAATAGCTGGGTAGGTCTTTCGTCTATCACATCCAATAAATCCAATCCAATGGCCTTTGCCCCATTCAAGTTGTTCTCTGCCAACATTGCTTCCATCATGATCAAATAAGCTTCTTCGGCCTTGGCAAGGCTCACCGGTCTTTGGTCCGAGGCTGCAGGGCCTAGGTTAAAATATTTTGGATCCAAAAAATCCAATCTGGGCAAGGGTTCAAAAGATTGATTGGGCCCAATAGGGAACAAGGCGCCTTGCATTTGGTTGTTAAACCCATTTTCGCCATCAAAATTTGCCGTAAAAAGCAAGGATGTGTTTCCCAAAAGGGTAGTGGCAATATCCCTGGCGCTGGTCAAATCGCCCAATCGGTAGTGGGTACGTGCCTTTAGAAGCTCGTAGGCCGCAATGGCCTCAGCGTCCGAGGATCGACCTATGGCCAAATCGAACTCTTCCAAGGCAATACCCAATAAACTTCTCCACTCCAAAATCTCACCTAGAGGTTCAATAGGAAGCCCAACAAAGTTTTCCCCGGCGAGCAACAAGGCAAAGCCGCGGCTAAAATGCATAAATTCCAGGTCTACGGCCTCTATGCCCTCATCGGCCTGGGCCACCTCTTCCAATCCAAAATCGGCCATTTCACGAAGTCTCCCTATTTCCTGTTGCAAAATGTTTACATCCAAATCTCTATAATCAATGACCGGCCCATCAAAAACCTTACTGTAGAGCGTACTATTATTAAAGTGATTATCGGACACCATTTCGGTATTGATCAAAATGGTGTTCATGGTCAATGCCAATTGCCCTCGAAGCCCATTTACCCAACTCTTGGCCGAATTGGGGGTATTCAGATAAATATCCTCGGTTACGTTGGGGTTATCCACACAAGAACCAAAGACCATGACAATACACAGTATAACTATATGCTTTGCTTTCATTGTAGTATGCGTTTAGAATTATTTAAAATTGACCCTAATCGATGTTAAAAACTGTCTTGGGGCCGAATACACCGCATAGGCAATACCCCCGGTAGAGGCACCGTTCTGGCCTTGAGCCGCACCACTTTGCGTGACTTCGGGATCAAACGAGGACGAGGCAAAATTTAACGGATTAACAATATTGGCCCCAATAGTCAACCGGTCAAAAACAGAACTCGACTTTGGGGTTATTACATAGGTCATCCCAATATTGCGCACCTTGATAAAATCCGTTTCTTCCACGAAGGCATTGGTAAAGTTTAGCCAATTGGATCTTCCATTGGCCTCTATTTCGGCGGCAGGGATAATATCATCCGAAGCTTGGTACAGGAACCTGAACTGCTGATCAAAACTATGGGCAAAGGCTCCCCGCTGATAACTGGCATTGGCAAACAAGGAGAAATTACCATAATTAAAAGTAAGGCCCATGTTCCCGAACAAATCGGGGATGGTTGTTCCCATAAAAGAATTTGGCGTAGTGCTTTCGAAGACACCGTTCGCATCAAAAACACCCACGTTACCTCTTAGGTACCCCACGGGAAACCCTTCTTCCACAACGGTCTGGATGGTACGGGCGCTAAATCCATTGATATTAAAAGGTGCACTGCCTCCAGAGCTTACCACTTCATTGTCCAGCGTATTGACAGATACATTGAATTGGAGCGAGCTTTTGTCCGTCCGGATAGGTTCAAAACTGGCACTGAACTCCCACCCCTTGTTCTCTATTTCACCAATATTGGTCAATTGGCTTTGATCAAAACCCGTGGAGGGTGTCGGTGGCACAAAAAACAAGGCATCTTCCGTGGTGGCTTCATATCGGGAAACCGAGAGGTTTACACGATTGTTGAACAGGGCTATGTCCACCCCCCCTTCAAAGGTGGTTGTCCTTTCCGGCCTCAAATCATCATTTCCGGGATTGGCAAAAAAGGCAGCCTGCTCTCCCTGAAAGCCATTAAAAGTGACCGTTCTTTCATCCACAAAGGCGGGAGGTAAATTACCGGCTACCCCATAGCTTCCCCGAATACGCAATGAACTGAGCCAGCCCAAATCCTTAAGGAAAGGCTCCTCGCTCAAGATATAGGAAAAACCGGCCTTTGGGTAGAATTCGGTACCAATGTTATCCCCAAAAGCAGGGTTTCTATCACCACGGATACCCAGGTCAAGGAACAATTTGTCCTTGTAACCGATATTGCTTTGGGCATAGATCCCATAATTCAACACCTCCAACAAAATCTCTTCACTGTTTCTAATGGCCGCATCACTAACTATTTGGGAGCCGTCCCTTATATTGGAACCCTCGAACAATACCTGCCGATCTTCATTGCGGAACAGTTGTCCACCCACGGTGGATATAAAAGAGAAATCGCCGGGATTCCATTTGTGCTGTGCCGTAAACTCCAATGTAATTCCAAAGTAATTTCGATCTACATTGGATATGCTTCCCTCATCGGTTACTTCAGATCTTGTGGTGTGGGACAGGTACTCATTGGTGATAATATTCTGCTCGGATTGTACCCTATAGTCGATACCTCCGGTAAACTTGAGTTCCAAATTCTCCCAGGGCAGGTATTTAAAGGATTGTGAGGTTGTAAAACGGTTTACGTTTATCTCGTTGTCCTGTAAGGCTTCGGCCCTATTGGCAAAGGCTTTTATCTCCTCAAACTCGGTATTGCTCAATTCATCCAACCTATTATTGAAACCCAAGAGGGTGGAAGCACCGCTTTCCGCGAACCAAAGTCCTGTGTAGCCCCCTTGGTTACCATTCCGGTTTCTGGCGAATTGATTATTTACAAAAATGAAGGAACTACTGTAGACCACTTTATCGCCCAGCTTTGCCCGAAACCCCGTACTGAAATCGATTTTGCGGTTGGCGTTGTTATCGGCAAATTGTGACCCCTCATTATCCAAGTAATTCCCGGAAAAACTGAAACCAAAGCCTTCATTGCCACCATCAATGCCCAAGTGATATTGTTGGTACAAACCGGTTTGCAACAAAAGATCTTTACTACGCTCAAAATAGAGGAAATCCATTGTTGGTGTATCCAGGCCGGATTGTACTTCCAGGGTCACCCTTGTTTTCCCCGAACCGTTTCCTTTTTTGGTAAAAATTTGGATAACCCCGTTTGCGGCATCGGCCCCGTACAACGTTGTGGCCGCACCCCCATTGATATATTCAATACGTTCTATGTTATCCATGGGAATATCGGCAATGGAACTAATGGCGGCCCTCTGTGCACTACCTCCACCAAGGGTACTGCGCGTGTTCAAGTTGTCCATGCGCACTCCATCTATATAGAATATAGGGGTGGAGTTCAAAAAGGCAGAGTTTACCCCACGAACCCGAATTATGGATGAAGCCCCGGCCTGGCCTCCGGTCAAGTTTATCTGGGCATTGGGGAGTTGTGCGGAAAGCAACTGGTCAATACGCTGTGAAGGGATATCTTCCAATTCTTCCGCACTTAGGACTTCCACCTTACTGGAAATCCTCTTTTTGTTTATCCCAGCCCCTTGGCCTGTGACCACTATCTCATCCAATTCCGAAAAAGATCCGATCATGACCACCTCTAACGGTTGGTTGTTGCTTACCGTAAGGGTCTGGTCTTCAAAGCCAATATAGGAAAACTCCAAAAGCGTAGGCAAACCGGAGACCTCGATGGAAAAGTTGCCATCAAAATCCGATGTGGTGCCATTGGTAGTCCCTTTTTCTACAATGCTTGCTCCCAACAAAGGGTTCCCGTCCTCGTCCTTTACCGTACCAGTGATAGCTTGCTGTAATAGCTTGGGAATAGCAGAAGGCCTAGGCATTCGATGGGAGGTTTTGTTCCCTTCTTTACGTCTTACCAAGTAAATAAGACGATTATTGAGGTTAAATGTGGTTCCGGTATCCCGAAAAACGTCGCTTAGTATCCTCTCGATATTTTTCTTTTTGGCGTTTACGGTTATCAATCGGGTTACATCCACTTCATCGACTTTGTACACAAATCGGAACTCGGTATTGTTTTCTACTTCATCAATAAATTGCAAAACAGATACGTCCTTTAAGTCCAGGGTAACTTTTGTACGTTGTGCATAGGTAGGATTCGCGTAGGAGGCAAAAATCGCAGCGAAGATGAAAAACGTACCCAGTTTCATTTTTAGATCAAATTGTAATAGGGTATTGCGACTTCTTGAATGATTAAGAAGTTTTTTCATAGTTTTATAGTGTTAATATGTGGTTATACGTAAGGTTTGATCACTATTCGCTAACCGGAAGATCGTCGCACATTTTCCGGTTTTTTCATTTTATTCGCTCAAATGAAATTAAATTGTACAGTGACTTTCTTAAAACTACTGTTGTACTTCAATGGGTTTTTGTCATAAGCATTTTGTTTTTATTAGTTGATTAGTATTCTGTTGGGTTCAACTATATATTGAATACCATAGTTATCCCTCAAACTCTCCAAAATCACATTCAAAGGTTCATTCCCAAAGCTGGCGTTAAAGATGGAACCAGCCAGTTCGACATTATTGTTAGTAATAGTAATGGCATAATGCCTCTCCAGTTTTTTAAGGATATTGGGAAATGGCATATTCCTGAAAACAAGCTCCCCATTTCTCCATGAAGTATACACCTTGGTAGGCACCTTTGCCCGGGTAATGCCCTTGTCGGCTTTATCAAAACTGGCCTTGTAACCCGGTTCAAGCAGGGTACTTTTTATATCCCCCGGGGCTTGGGCATCGGCATATAATCCCACTGACCCCTCTACGAGTACTATCTCGGATACTTCATCCTCAGGATATGCATGCACATTGAACTGGGTTCCTATAACCTTTACGTTCAATTCATCTGCATGCACCACAAAAGGATGTTCCGTATCTTTGGCCACATCCAAATAGGCTTCCCCGGAAATAAAAACATGTCGCTCTTTACCATCTAAAAACTGAACGGGGTACTTAAAGGAAGAACCGGCATTCAAATGGGCCCGGGTACCATCGGACAATTGCAGTTCAAAGCGTTTGCCGTAGGGAACCTTCAAGGTGTTGTATGCCAATCCCTGGGAATTCCCAGTTTTGGTATACACCAACTCATTTCCTTTTTGTTGGCCTACTACGGTTCCATTTTTGTTCAAGATTTTGGTGGTTCCATCTTCCTCTATAATCTCTATGTTGCCGTTTTCAAGTTCCAGGGTAATGGCATTTTCCGGGACATATACGGGCTGGTGCGAAGATGAATATTGAAATAGGAAGTAAGCGGACACTATGAATCCAATAAAAATCGCCGCAACACGCCATACTTTTTGAGTGTTTATCCTTCTCCGGGCCGAAGTCTTGGCTTCAGAGGTTTTAAGGGTTGTCTTTATTCGCCGTAATAATCGTAATCGCGCCTCTTCTTCCTCCGTAAAACTCCAAGAATCCATGATATTGTTCGACTGTAGTTTTTCATAGAAATCGAACAACAGTTTTTTTTCGCTTTCGGAAGATTTTCCCGCTACAAACTTCCCTACCAGGTCGAAGAATTCTTTTTTGGTCATAATGTTCCCTTTCATTCATAAGACCGTAAAAAAAGGAGGTACGCACAAAGCAAAATTGAAAAGTGGCTCTATTTAATCAATTGTTAACCTTAAGCATACAAGGGGATAACCCATAACCAAGGGTTCCCCAAGGAAATAAAAAAGTACAGGGTAATGCCCATGGCATTCCGAAGATGTTTTAGAGCCAAATGCAGTTGATTCTCCACCGTTCTATGGGAAATGCCAAAATGAATTGCAATCTCGGCAATGGAGTACTCCTGATAACGGCTCATATAAAAGATGGTCCTACGGCGTACGGGCAGTTCCTTCACGGCTTTCTCAATAGTTTCCTTGAGATCCTCATAATCGAAAAACTGATCTATCCTTGCGGGAACCGTCATGCCGGCAATGATATCCTCCCCCAGGTCTATGTACTTTTCCGAGTGGATTTTCTCAAAGGCATTGTTCCTTACTGCTGTTAAGAGGTAGCCCTTTACATTGGCAATTTCCAAGGTATGTCTTCTTATCCAAATACTGGTAAAAACCTCGTGCAATACGTCTTCCGTTTTTCCCTTATCCTTAAGTACATTTAGGGTTCTTGAATAGAGTTCTCTCCAATACTTGTTATAGAGGTGATAAAAGGCCAATTGATTTCCTCCTTTTATCCATGATAAAAGTTGCGTATCCGTTAATATGCCAAAATCGATATTGCCCAATTCAACTCTTTTTCAATTTAAAATTAAAAAGGGACCTTCTTGGACGAGGCAAGGAATAGTTAAGGAATCATTATTTTATCCATATAAGGAGGTTATGCCCCTTAATCTAAAAAAAAGTGCTGTCCTAAAACAGCTTAAAAGTTAACTGTTGTAATGCACATTGCGGCTAAAAAAGGAAAGGTTGATTACTGACGCTCCACCCACTCCTTATAACGCGTGTTCAACTCCTTGTCAATTTCCTTATACTCCGGGGAAAGATATATAAAGCCGCAGCGCTGGCTATCATTATAGATTATAGGGTCGGTAAAACGTACCTCCAATTCATGTACTCCATAGGATAATCCTGGAGGGCAGTTGGCTTTCCATAAATGTGAGCACAACCCCATGTTATCGTAATCCCGTTTTAGCTTTCTAGATCCTTCCGTTGGCAAGATTCCCAATTTTTGTCTCAACATAGTCCGCTTAAGAAAAGGATCGGGTTCTACAACTTTTTGCATAGCCTTCCATTCGCCCCCATCTACTCGATAGGTTACATTGGTTTGTTCGCTGCCCAAGTAAATATTGGCGTAAAAACTTTGACCGGCCGTTGGGTTTTTGGTAACGAAGTTTTTATCCCATGTTAGATAATCCGGGGTATAAAGGTGCATTTGTTTTTGTTTTGACATCCCGGAAGCCTTATAGGCAACCTGATACTCCTTACCATTTATATCAAGGAATACATATCCCTTTGGGGAACCGTCCACCATTGTGGCCGAAGGAATCCAAAACATATCCTCCTCTCCTCTCCAATGCCCGCCACATACGGCTCCCACATCTATGCATTGTGCTGGTGTTTCATTGGGCCACCCTTCTTCTTTCCCTAGGAAATAATTCTCGGTTTTATGGTGATGCCCATGTACAAAAAGAACATGGGTAAAGCCTTTAAAAAGTTGGTAGAACTCTTGCTTGTTGTCTATTCTATTCGGACTTCCATGAGCGGTTACCACTAAAAGATCGTCTTTTTTGAGGTGGGAGAGGTAATTCTCTATGAATCGCAGCTGCCCTTCCCTAATGGTATAATCATAACCTTTTGCCTTCCCCAATACATTTATATTGTTGATAGTAAGCAAATTTGTATTGCCCCAGCCAAGGGCGTAATGAGTGGGGCCAAGATTTTTGATAAAGTCCACGTCCCAATCCTTTTCCGCACCTGGATGGTGAAATTCCCAGTCAAGGTCGTGGTTGCCAAAAGTGTAGTAGGAAGGACGTCCGGTGGTGGAAATTACTTCTTTTAGCAAAGGAAAAACAACGGGATTATCACTTACGATATCCCCAAGTACTATGGAAAAGTCAAAGTCCTCCACTTTAATTTCGTCTATAGCGGTACGGAGCACATAATAAATCTCATCCATATTATGCGGTTGGGTATCCCCCAAGAGCACGATTCTCGTTTTTGAGCTCTCCTCTTGCCTATGCACGCCAAACAGTATTTGATTCCCTTTACGATTGTTTGGATTTTCATAGAAGCTGGGCTGGTCAAGATGAAGAACGGTTGATCGATAGCCTGAGGGTTTAATCATAAAAATTGGGGTATGTCCCAGTTGGTTAAGTTCGTAATACCCTTGACCGTCCGTTTTTACGATATCAATGCCATTGGATATAAGAACCCCTTTAAGCCCGATTTCCCCTTTATCCAAAACTCCATTTTCATTCTTATCCACATATACCCTGCCTTCAATCCTTTGTGAAGTAGCCGTATGTACAGCAAAAAGTAAAATCAAGACAATTACTATAATTGCTTCTACATTTCTTTTCATTTCAATAATATTTAAACGATTATTTTGAAGTCGTTAAATAGATATATAGATTAAAAGGGGGCTCTCTCTTTTGAAAGCCCTCTTACCATTAAACTCACTACTTAGAGGCAATTTTGAAATATGTCAATTGCTTTTTTAAGTCCCTTTTTGCGCCTAACTTCGTTAAAATTATTGGCCATAGCCCTGCTATGACCTCAAATTTTGCCTTGTTACGCATCAAAAATGATCTTTAAGAAATTCCAATCACATATTTCAAAACTGCCTCTTACTCAATATCCCGGATTCTGTGAAAGGGAAGGAATCCGATCAATTTCTATCTGTGGAATGGGCAGCAATTCTTGTTGATTTGGATTGAAGGTCCTTCCCAAGCCTTCATTTATCCCATTAATACGCTCATCTGCAATACCGAGGGTCACCAAATCAAACCATCGCGTCCCCTCAAAGGCGAGCTCTACACGCCTTTCGTGGATGACTTCGTCCCTAAATTCGATTTGGGACAAGCCTGTGGCCACATTGGGCATATTTACCCTAGTCCTTACTTGATTTATAGCATCATACGCTACCGCCGAAGGGCCGTTGACTTCATTTTCAGCTTCCGCCAACAACAATAAAACCTCTGCATACCGCAATACGATAACATCCAATGTAACCGGAACCCCTCCTCCGTTAAGGTCTATATTCTCATCTCCATTTTTGGTAACCTGTTTGCGTACAAAAAAGGGTGTGGCGGCATTCGTATTGGAAGTCGCGGTGAGTTCCACCAATTCCCCGCCGTTGGAAAATAAGGAACCGGGAACTATGATGCTGGCAGCCAAACGAGGATCCCTATTTTCATAGGGGTTGTTCGGGTCAAAAATGGACGCGCCGTCGGTTATGGGCAAGCCGTCCGTAGTATAAAAGTCATCGACTAAATTGGCATGTACGGTCATGAACAATGTACCGCCCAATATCCCATATCTTCCATACACGGATTCGGCTTGATCCAACTCATCAAATTTAACCCCGAACAATATTTCTTCATTATCTTCATTGACTTCATAGAACAGGAATCGATAATTATCCCCACCGTTAGTTCCGTCACCGGCTATAAAAAGTCGGTTCCCTCCTGCTTCGGCGGCGTCCCTGGCGTTTACCGTAGCCGCTAAGGCTTGTTGCCAGGACAAATTGCCCAATCTTGCTTCAAAAACACTAAAGCGGGCCAACATTCCCAATACAGCCTGCTTCGTTAATCTTCCTATTTCCCCATCAAAGGGGGAATCCTGCAAATCTTCCCCAGCGGCTTCCAGTTCCGAGAGTACAAATGCGATAACTTCGGCACGTGGATTTCTAGTAAGCTCCAAAAGCTCAGATCTAGAAAGTACGGTGGTGATAAGGGGCATATCCCCAAAATAATAGACCAATCTAGCATAGGCAATGGCCCTTAATGCCCTAGCTTCCGCCCTAATAGCAACGCGCTCCGCTTCTGCCAAGATTCCTTCATTTTCAATATTATCCAAAAGGGAATTTGCCCTTTGAATGACGATAAAGGGGTCTTGGTAATAGTCTATGATGGTATTATTGGCACTCGACCCTTGTTGTCCCCTGCCAAAATCCTCAAAATCACTGACTGAATTGAATTGTGCCACGGCATTGTCCGAAATAGCATCTGCAAAGGAGATAAAATCACACATCCCCGCAGATTGCAGGGCATCATAGATGCCATATAAGGCAGATTTAAAATTTGCTGGATTGGAGTAAAAATTCTCCGGGGTCAACGAATCCTGTGGTGTAAGTTCCAAGTCGCTATCACATGAAACTCCCATGAACACCAGTAGTGTTAAAAAATATATCGTTTTCTTCATTGCTTTACAGTTTAAAAAGTTGCATTTAGGCCGAATGATATAACCCTATTCTGGGGCAGTACCGCGGTGGCATGGGACTCCCGATCAAAGCGTTCCGGGTCTAAATCGTCCAAATCCGTTTGAGTCCAAAGGTTTTCCCCATTAACGTAGAGGCGCAGTCGCTTAAAGGGCGATCTCTCTAAAAAGGCTTCGGAGAACGTATAACCCAACTGTATATTTTTTAGCCGTATATAGGCCCTGTCCTGCACCCAGTAGGAGATTTGTTTGTCCGCGGTCTCTATGGACTGTCCGTTATAGCCACGCCTGTCTACCCATAGCCTGGGATGGGTCTGGCTCGGGTTTTCCGGAGTCCAGCGGTTATCGTTCCAAAATGACCTTAGACCGGCGAACGGAAAAGGGTGGTACATACGAGCGATCCAGGTTTCAGCTCTCCCTATGCCCTGAATGATGCCGCTAAGTTCAAAACCTTTGTAGCCGAAGCCAAAGTTGGCACCGTAGAGCCATTCGGGCTGCCTATTCCCAATTACGGTCTGATCGTCCGCATCGATTACCCCATCCCCATTGGCATCGGTATATCTAAAATCGCCGGGTTCCGGGGTACCAATAAAGGAATGGTCGGGTGCATTATCAATTTCTTCTTGAGACTGAAAAATACCGGCCATTCTATGGCCAAAAACCGCGAAAATAGGTTCGCCCCGTACGAGCCAAACATTGTCCGATCGGTTCAGTTGTATCCTATCCTGATCATCGGCCAAATCGGGGTTCAAAGCAACTACCTCATTTTTAACATGTGTAGCGTTCACACTGAGGTTCACCCTAAAGTCCCCAAAAGTATCGTTGTAGTTCACCAGGAATTCAAACCCTTTGTTTTCTATGGTAGCGGCATTTACCGTCGTGGGAGCGGCTACCCCCGCCAAAAGGGGGTTGTCCAGATCGGTAAGGATATCCTCAGTTCTTTTGGTAAAATAGTCGGCCTCTATTCCGAATTTTCCATTGAACATACGCAAATCCACACCAAGATTGGTCGTAGTGGTTTCTTCCCATTTTAAATCCTCGTTGCCCAAGCGGGTCAAGGCCCCACCGGGATTACCGTTGTAATCTTCACCAAGATTCACTTGTGAAACAAAAGGAAATAAGTTGGTGCTTTGATTGCCCAACCTGCCCCATGAGCCCCTGAATTTCAGAAAAGAAACCACGTTTCCTTTCCAAAAGGATTCCCCGGATACGATCCACCCGGCCGAAAAGGAGGGAAAAGTGGCCCATCTATTGTTTGCCCCAAACCGGGAAGAGGCATCATGCCTTATGTTGGCCTCCAACAAATAACGGCCGTCATAATTGTAGTTGGCCCTTCCAAAAAATGACACCAGGGCCCAATCGCCAATACTGCCATCCGTTTGTACTATGGTACCTTGGCCTACGGTGATAACATCTTGGGTACCAAATCCTTCCTCCTGAATCTCCGATCGATCTATGGTCGCCTTTTCACGACTAAAACCCGCCAAAAAATCGAACCTGCTCTTTTTGATGTCAAAGCCATAGTTTGCCTGTAGTAGGGTAGTGATATTTAAAGATCGGGTGGCGGTTTGGTTAAGTCTATTCCCCACATTTCTGGTACCATTGCCGTTGGTAAAAGCATCCCCGGTAACAGGGTCATAGGTTATATACTCTTTTCGAATATCCGTTAATAGGTCATCCTGGTAGTTTATTCCAAAGGTGCCTTTAAAAGTAAGGTCTTTCATGGGCGAGTATTCCAAATAGGCGCTTCCGAGTAAATCAAGGCCATCCTGTTCAACGGTTTCCTGATCGGCCACGGCCTGCCCGTTGGGACGGTTCCGCTCTATCCCCAGATCGGCCTCGAAAGAGCCATATCTGCCAAGTTCATCGACTACGGGAGTAATCGGGTGCTGTATCATGGCTCCCGAGAATACGAGACTCCCTTTGTTCGTAAAACCACGCCCCGCTCCAAAAACGTCTTTGGGCGTAATAAACCCGTCCCGTTTAAATACGGAAATGGAAGTCCCGAATTTTAGCTTTTCCGTTAATTGCGCGTCTACGTTCAACCGGGAGGAATAACGTTCAAATTCATTACTTCCTTCCAACAATCCTTCCTGTCCCAGATAGCCATTTGAAAAATAGTAACTTACCTTATTGGTTCCCCCGGAGAATGACAGATTATGGCTGGTCAACGGGGCACTGCCCTTTACCAAGGTCTCCATCCAATCCGTGGAAGGGATATTATCATAGCGTTCAATATCCGCATCATCAAAATTGAAATTCCTACCACTGTTAATGGCCGCCTCCCGGTAAAGTTCCAGATACGTTCTGTTGTCCCAGACCATATCGGGCAATATGGTTGGACTGGCAAAACCATAGTAGGCATCATAGTTTATTTGTGTTGGCGCATCAAAATTCCCTCTTTTGGTGGTGACCAAAATTACCCCGTTGGCTCCCCTAGTACCATAAATGGAAGCGGAGGCCGCATCCTTAAGTACATTAATGGTTTCAATATCATTAGGGCTAACACTGTTTAAAGGAGCTTCTATACCATCTACTAATATCAACGGACTGGAATCGTTCAAAGTTCCGATTCCCCTAATTCGGATATCCGCTATATCGTTGCCCGCCTCACCGGAGTTGCTATTTACAAATACCCCTGGGGAAAGTCCTTGAAGGGCATTGGAGGCCTGCGTGATAGGTCGGTTTTCAATGGCGTCCTGTTTAACGCTGGAAACAGATCCCGTTAAATTGACTTTCTTCTGTGTTCCGTACCCGACGACCACAACTTCATCCAATTTGGAAGATTGTGGCAACAACACTATTTCCAAGTTATCTTGTCCATTTATAGGGACTTCTTTTGTGGTAAAGCCAATATAAGAGACAATAAGGGTGGCATTTGGATCGGCCACCGCAATCAAAAAATTTCCATCAAAATCAGAGGTAGTACCGTTGGTAGTTACCTTTTCCACAATACTGGCCCCAGGCAACGGATTACCGTCCTCATCCAAAACGGTACCGGATATACGTTGCTGAAAAGAAGTGCTTACAGGAACATCCATCTTGGGTTTTTCCGCTTTCCGCTTCCTTAGGAAAATTTGATTATCCGCATCCGCTATGGCATAGGTAGTTTTCGTATGGGCAAATAGCTTCTCCAGGACTTGGGTAACACGCTCTTTTTTTGTTTTGATGCTTACCTTACGATCCAAATCCACATCCTTGATCTTATAAATGAACCGAAAGTCCGTACGGCTCTCTATTTCATCTATTACCCTGGCCACGCTGGCATTTTCAAGGTTTAACGTAATCTTGGTACGCTGCGCATATCCTGTGTTGGCCCGCATGGCAAAAAGGGCAACGAACAGGAGTAGCGTGGTGAGCTTCATCTTTAGGTCAAATTTGAATACGGGGAATGGGCTTCTTTTCTTCTTAAGAAGTTTTTTCATAGTTTTATAGTGTTAATCGTGGTTAATCTTATCTGATCGATCACTGAAATACAATCGGAAAATGGTTCCAGCATTTTCCGATTTTTTTATCAGTGATGTTTCGTTTGGGCCTTCTCTGGCCCTGTATTAAATCGTCATCTCTGCATAGGCATTCTGTTTATTAGTTTATTCAATAGTGATTACGTTTCCTTCTATTTTGGAATCTATCCCATGGTATTTTCTTAGGTTTTCAAAAACCCGCTCCATCGGTACTTTGCCAAAGCTGGCGTTGAATTTTTCCCGAGACAGTTCCACGTTGTTGTTTATAATGGTTACGTTATAGTGTCTTTCCAGTTTTTTGAGGATGTTTTCAAAGGGCATGTTTCTAAAAACGAGCTCCCCGGTTCTCCATGAGGTGTATACATCGGTGGGTACCCTGGTTTGGGTAATCCCTTTATCGGTTTTATCAAAACGGGCCCTGAACCCAGGTTCAAGTAGTGTACTATTTCCTTCTTCGAAGGTTTCCGTATCATTATACAACCCAACCGAACCTTCTACCAGAACTATCTCGGATACTTCATCCTCGGGATACGCATGCACATTGAACTGTGTCCCCAATACCCTTACGTTCAAATTGTCCGCCTGTACGATGAAAGGGTGTGCAGTATCCTTTGCGACCTCCAAATAGGCTTCCCCGGAAACAGTTACGTTTCTCTTCTTGCCTTCCAAAAACTGAACGGGATACTTAAGGGATGAACCAGCGTTCAAATGAACCCGGGTACCATCTGACAATTGTAGTTCAAAACGTTTTCCATAGGGAACCCACAGGGTGTTATAGGCCAATTCCCAGGAGTCTTCGGTATTGCTATAGACTAACTGATTGCCATTTTGCTGCCCTACTACTTTCCCGCTTTTGTCCACAACTTTTGTGGTACCGTCCTCTTTGAGGATCTCTATGGTACCATCTTCGAGCTCCAAGGTTATGGCATCTTGAGGAATTTCAATTGTATTAGTGGATATACGCTGGAAATAAAGATATCCCGTAACCAAAAGACCAGTGAAAATTGCGGCTGCCCACCAAAACCTGTTGAAGTTTGGTCTCCGTACCGGATTGTTGGTAGTTTTCGCCATGGAATCCACAATCCTTTGAAGTAATCGAATCCCAGCCTCCTCTTTTTCTGTCAGGTTCCAAGTTGTGGCAAAATCCTTGGTTTGCACCTCCTCACAATATTGGAAAAGCAGCTTTTCCTCGTCTTTGGTGCACGCTCCGTTTTCGTATTTTTTTACTAAATCGAAAAATTCTTTTTTGGTCATAATCCAGCCTCTTGTACAACCAAGACACAGAACCTCCCTGAACTTCACATGCAAAAACTCAAAAAAACCGTAATTTAAATTTTAGGTAACCTAAAGGAAATAGTATGCTAACGTTTGCTAAAGGGAAGAAAGAAAAACCAAAATACAGGGTACATTTCCCAATTGCCCGCGGAGGTGTCTTAGCGCCAGGCTTATTTGGTTTTCTACCGTTCGCTGTGAAATATTGAAGTGATTGGCAATTTCTGCCGTGGAATAATTATGGAATTTGCTCATATAGAATATGGCCCTACATCTGGGCGGGAGCTCCTTGGCGGCAACATCAATAGTATGCTTTAAATCGTTATGGTCAAATTGTTGCTCAATTTGGGGGGGGAGTTTTAGATTGGAAACGATTTTCTCGTCAAGTTCGGTAAACTTGTGGGCCCTGATTTTCAATAGTGCCCTATTCCTAACGGCATTGAACAGGTAACTTTTTAGATTATGTATTTCGGTTTTCTCCCTATTGGTCCAAACATTGGTAAAGACTTCGTGCAATACATCTTCCGAAAGCCATTTGTCATTGAGTATATTATGAGCGTAGATGTACAGACCTTCCCAGTATTTATGATATATCTGTTTAAAAGCGAGCTGGTTTCCAGCTTTTACCAATGCAAAAAGCTGATCGTCCGGCAATTCTTGAAGATTTTGCTTCGCCACCCAAATCCATTTAGGCTTGGAAATTAGAAAAGGTTTTCAATTTTTAAAAAAAACAGTGGGTTAAGGAAACATTATTTTCTCGTATGTTGGGTATTTGTTTACAAAGAGAAGAACTATCAGTTTCTTTGAAAAACCATTGGCCTTTGTCCTTACGGACAACAATTCTTCCACCGAAGCCAAGTGGTAATAGGTCCTAAATGGTGCTCCAACAAAAAACCCTTTCATCACTGAAAGGGCTTATTATTTTCTGTAGTAAAATGTTCTAGGCCTCAACGGGCTCTATGGAAACATAGGATTTTCCACCCGCTTTTTTCTCGAATTTTACGATACCGTCTACCTTGGCGTGCAAGGTATGATCCTTGCCCGCATATACGTTTTCACCGGGGTTGTGCTTGGTTCCCCGCTGTCTTACGATAATATTTCCGGCTACCGCTTTTTGACCACCAAAAATCTTAACGCCTAAGCGTTTCGATTCTGATTCACGTCCGTTTTTTGAACTACCTACTCCCTTTTTATGTGCCATGATGTATTCCTTTGAGTGGTTTTTATTGTTGTAACGCCGCTATTAATTCGGCCTTTTTCATTGAAGAATATCCGGAAATTTCCTTCTCCTTGGCCATTTCCCTTAATTCCGCTACCGTATTCTTGCTTAGATCGGCTACAGCTTCGACAATCGTTTCTTTGGCTTGGGCCACCTCTTTTTTAGGCTCCTCCTTGGCGATCTCCTTTTGAGGTTCTACCTTTTTGGCAACGGGTTTTTCAGACTTTGGCTTCTCCTCTTTCTTTGCTTTTTTAGCCCCACTGGCCATAATTCCTTCCACAAGGATTTCGGTCAAATGTTGCCTATGGCCATTCTTCTTCCTGTACCCTTTACGTCTTTTCTTTTTAAAGACGATGACCTTATCGCCCCTCAAGTGCTTTATCACTTTGGCCTCAACGGCCGCACCGTCTATGACCGGGGCGCCAACAGTTACGTTTCCGTTATCGTCCAAAAGAAGTACTTGGTCAAAAGTTACCTTTTTGCCCTCCTCGGCCTGTAAACGGTGAACGTACACTTTTTGGTCTTTTGCAACTTTGAATTGCTGCCCTGCCATCTCTACAATTGCGTACATAATGTTTTTATTTATAACTGATATTCAATCCCCACCTCACGGAAGCGGGCCTGCCCGCCTGCGAAAAATCCATTTGGATTTTTCGCAGGCGGGTGCAAATATAGGGGTAATTCGCTAATCCACAAGTGATTTTATGGAGTTTTTACGTGTACTTTTATTGTTGTCCGTTAAACTATACCCTTAAAATGTAACCCTTATCCAATAGGGTATTACAAGGATTTTGAAATATAGGGGCACGCTTTGCCGAAATGGCATCGGTCAATTTCTTCCTTAAAGAATCAACTTCATAAAAATTTGTTTGTCAATGGGTTATTTTTTAGTCTTGCCTCTTGATTCTAGAAGTACAGCGGTCTTGTGTCTTTACCGCACAATAATCACTTACTTTCGCTTGGGATTATTACTGGTCTTAAAAAGCTGCATAAAGGAAAGGGTAAGCACCAAGGTAGTGGCAAAGCCCATAATGGCGACCGTTACAAATACGATACCCTCAAAACTTAAGAAATCTTTGGACCATAGCTCGGAAAGTAGGGTCAGGAAATCGGGGTTTAGCTCCGTGGAGTACAAGGCAAAAAACAAAGTAAACAAAATGGTGGCCACACTTCCTGTGACCATGCCCGCCGTGAAACCCTTGCCATAGCCAAATGCTTTTCCTATACTTAGTCTATAATACCGGATTGCCTCGTAAATACCAAAACCCGTGATTATCCCATTAAAGAGGCTAAAAAACACATTTGTGTGAAGTTCAAAAAGGGATAAGATAAGGAAATAGGCTATTAGGCAACCACTAGTGGCCACCCCAAAACGGATGGGCAAGGCATAGTTATTCATCCCAAAACATCTTTATTCCGACGTATAAATTACAAAAAAACCATGGCGTTCCCGTATAATTCTTGTTAAAGCTTCTCCAGATCCATTGTAAAATGTCAAAAAAACTATTTTCGTGTAACATTCCAACAATCCTGTCTACTTATCCCACAGATAAAATGAATCTAACACTGACACCTATGAAAAAAAGACTTCAATTTGTAATCTTAACGTTTTCCATCGCCTTTGGCGTTGGTGCCCAGGAGGTTTCCTGTGAGGAATATAAACTGGACAATGGCCTACATGTAATTCTTCACCAAGATAATTCGGCTCCCGTAATAACCACTTCGGTCATGTACCATGTGGGAGGCAAGGATCGAACTGAGGGAAGAACGGGCTTTGCCCATTTTTTTGAGCATCTTCTTTTTGAAGGGACCAAAAATATAGATAGAGGGAAATGGTTCGAGATTGTATCTTCCAACGGCGGAAAAAACAACGCGAACACTTCGCAGGACCGGACCTATTACTACGAGGTCTTCCCTTCCAACAACCTGGAATTGGGGTTATGGATGGAATCTGAAAGGATGCTTCACCCGGTCATTGATCAAAAAGGTGTGGATACCCAACAAGAAGTAGTAAAGGAGGAAAAAAGACTTCGGTATGACAATTCCCCCTACGGATCCTTTTTAACAGTGCTCGGCAAAAGCCTTTTTGATATGCACCCTTACAAAGATCCGAATATCGGCTACATGGCAGATATCGATGCCGCCACCCTGGAAGACGTAAAGGCGTACAACAAAAAATACTATGTCCCCAATAATGCAGTGTTGGTGATTGCCGGGGATATTGATATCTCTACCACAAAAAAAATGGTCCAGGACTATTTTGGACCTATCCCTAGAGGTGGGGATATTATAAGGAATTATCCGCGGGAAAAGCCCATCACGGAGCAAAAAGAGGTAACAGCCTATGATGCCAACATTCAGATACCTGCTATTGGCCTGGCCTACCGTACCCCTGGATTTAGGCAAAGGGACGCTTATGTACTGGATATGATCAGCACGTATTTAAGCGATGGCAAGAGTTCCAAACTCTATAAAAAAATGGTAGATGACCAAAAACAGGCCCTTCAAGTAGGTGCCTTTAATATAGGACAGGAAGATTACGGCATGTATTTAGTTTTTGCCCTGCCCGTGGGGGAGACCCCGCTTGAAGTCCTTAAGACGGAAATGGAAGAAGAAGTAGCCAAGGTTCGGGACGAGCTAATCTCCGAGAAGGACTACACAAAATTACTGAACAAGTTTGAGAACGACTTTGTCAATGCCAATGCCAGCGTGGAAGGGATAGCCAATTCCTTGGCCCGCTATTATCTGCTGTACGGGGATACCGACCTTATAAACAAGGAAATAGAAATTTACCGTTCCATTACTCGCGAGGAAATCAAGGAAGTGGCCGGTAAATATCTAAAACCTAATCAAAGTGTCATCATTAATTACCTCCCCGGAGATAAAACCGAATTTTAAGCGCTAGAGAACCATGAAAAAATACGTTTATACACTAGTAATTGTCTTTATGACCATTGGCCTTCAGGCACAAATTGATAGAAGTAAACAGCCGCTACCGGGCCCTGCCCCTACAATAAATCTCACGGACCCTAACACCTTTGCCCTAAACAATGGCCTAAAGGTAATGGTGGTGGAAAACAATAAGCTCCCAAGGGTTCGCATACAACTGGAACTGGACAACCCTCCCCACTCCGAAGGTGAAAAGGCAGGGGTATCCAGTCTAATGGCCAGTCTTTTGGGCAATGGATCCGAAAGTATTCCAAAGGACGATTTTAATGAGGAAGTGGATTTTCTGGGCGCTACCATAAGTTTTGGTTCCGGGGGTGCCTTTGCCAGTAGCCTGTCCAAATACTTCCCTAGAATTTTGGAACTTATGGCCGATGCCGCCATACATCCCAATTTCACGGCCGAGGAGTTTGAAAAGGAAAAGGCCAAGCTCATCACGGGACTTAAATCCCAGGAAAAGGATGTTTCCGCCATCGCTACAAGGGTACAATTGGCTTTGACCTACGGTACCGACCATCCCCATGGGGAGTTTGTTACGGAGGAAACCGTCAACAAGGTTACCCTGGCCGATGTAAAGCAGTACTATAGGAAGAATTTTGTTCCCGCTAATGCGTACCTTATCGTGGTTGGGAATGTAACTTTTGAAGAAGTAAAAGAACTGGTGTCCAAGGCCTTTACCCCCTGGACAAAGGCCGTACCGCCCAGTTTTTCCTATTCCAAGCCCAAGGATGTACAGTATACCCAGGTCAATTTTGTGGACGTTCCCAATGCCGTACAGTCCGAAGTCTCCGTACAGAACCTTATCGAACTTCAAATGAAAGACAAGGACTACCTGCCCGCCTTAATGGCCAATCAAATCCTGGGCGGTGGTGAAGGACGATTGTTCCTTAACCTAAGGGAGGACAAAGGGTATACCTATGGTTCCTACTCGTCCATTAGGAGCAACAAATATAGCCCCACACGTTTTAATGCCTCCGCCCAGGTAAGAAATACGGTAACGGACAGTTCCGTTGTACAGATTTTGCACGAGATCGATCGCATCCGGAAAGAACCCGTTACGGCACAAGAATTGGAAAACACCAAGGCCAAATACTCCGGCAGGTTCGTAATGGCCTTGGAAAATCCTGAGACCGTGGCCAATTATGCGCTCAACATTGAAAAAGAAGGGTTGCCCAAGGACTTTTACAAAACGTATTTGGAACGGATCAACGCCATTACAATAGACCAGGTGCAAGAGGCGGCACAAGAGTATTTCTCGGTGGATAATGCCCGTGTGGTAGTGGTTGGAAAGGGAAGTGAGGTACTGGAAAATCTAGAAAAAATCGAATTTAACGGCAAGGACCTGCCTACTTTTTATTTTGACAAATATGCAAACAAGGCGGAAAAACCGGACTATAGTTCGCAAATGCCCAAAGGCATTACGGTAGCGGAGGTGTTGAACAAGTATATCGATGCCTTGGGCGGAAGGGAAAAATTGGAAGGGGTACAGTCCTATGCACTTATGGCCGAGGCCGAAATGCAGGGGATGAAACTGAACCTGGAACTTAAGAAAACGTCCAAAAACCAATCCATGCAGAATGTTATGCTAATGGGCAACTCCATGAGCAAACAGGTTTTTGACGGGAACAGCGGTTACTTGGTAATGCAGGGACAACGGAAGGACTTGGATCCTGAACAATTGAAGAAGGCCAAGGAAGAATCCGTTCCTTTCCCGGAGCTCTCCTATTTAAATGGCAATGTACAGCTTGAGGGGATTGAGGATATTGAAGGTAAAAAAGCCTACAAAGTAAGGATATCCGATGAAAAAGTAGTGTTCTACGATGTGGAAAGCGGTCTTAAACTACAGGAAGTGGACACTATGGAGATGCAAGGGCAGCAAATGCAACAAACCTTGATGTATAGGGATTACCAAGAGGTTTCCGGCATCAAGTTCCCTTTTGCATTTATCCAGTCCATGGGCCCGCAACAAGTGGAGTTCCTGGTAAAGGAAGTTAAGGTAAATGAAGGCGTTACCGACGCCGATTTTGAATAATATCCAGTTCCAAAGAACCCCAAAGGTTTTAATTTTTCCACGTTGCAAAGGAAACCTTTGGGGTCTCTTATAGCATGATCCTACCCAATTTTCCGGATAGTGGCCTCCCCTATTACGATTCCTCTTTCCACCTCGGGACTTCCTTCATAAGTGATATGGGTTTCCCCATAACAGGTGACCTTGAGGCGATCGGTCACATTCACCCTAAAATCGCTTTCGCCATAGGCCAATATCTTTGTATCAAAGTTCTCTATGGCAATGGAGTTTACCCTGCTCTCCCCATAGGCGGTAAACTTTTGGTAACCTATTTTCCCTTTTTGTACTTCCAGATAGCTGGTACCATAAATAGTGGCCTTCAGCTTGTTTAATTCCACTTGGGCCAGATATACCTGGGATTCCCCATAAATGCGCAGGGTAAAATCCTTTTGATCCAAAAGGCTTTCACAGGTAATCTTCTCCTCGCCCCTTACGGATAGGGTTTCCAATTCTTTATAGGTAATGGTCACTTTCGCCTGGTTCCCTGTATAATAAGACCTGTTCCGTGTATAACCATTTCCCCGCTCCTTTTCGCTCCCGGTGATTATTTTGGCCCCTTCCAGGTATACCCAAAGGGTATTGCCATCGACCTCCATATGAAGGTCGCCCTCAGGGACATTACTATAGTCCACGGTGACGGATTCTTCAAAGCCTTCTACCAGGGTTGCCTGGATATGGGGACTTACGATGACCTTGTCAAAAGATTTTACGGAAAAAGTTTTTTTTTGGGCTTTTAGGTTTTGTACGCCACAAATAACCAATAGGGCCATTAGGGCATATGAAGCTGTTTTTTTCATTGTTCGCGTTTTAGTTTATCTCTACTCTACTCGTTCAATACGGTGCCATGTAATAATTCGTATGCTATAAAGGAGTGCGGATATCGTTAATTGTTACAGTCCTTAAAAAAATATTCAAAATGATGGGTCACCATTTTTATAGTGTCAAAAATGTGGTAAAACCATTTCAAATCTTACATTTGTCAAAAATACGGACTTGAAATCAGTTTGGGCCTCTTTCTTTGTTCTGCTATACTTTCTGGCTATGCTACGCCCAGTTCTTCCACTGTTTGAATATGTTGTCAATCAGGATTATATAGCGGAATTTCTTTGTGTTAACAAGGAGAAGGTCGAGTTAGAGTGCAACGGAAAGTGCTACCTCATGCAAAGGGTAAAGGAACAGCAAGATAAAAAAAAGCAGAACCTTCCTAGAATTGCCATGGAGGAGTATCCCATTGGTTTCGTCACCCTTATTGATATAAATACGCCAAAATCCATATCAAAGACCTTTGCTCCTTTTCTGGTCTATTGTAACCACTACAGGTTTTGCTTCAGCAATAGCCAATTCCGACCTCCTGCTTCCCTAGTATAACTTTTTAAGGACTGTTTTAAAACGGTCTTTTTATCAAGGCTCCTGTTCCCATGGGAATTCAAGTGAGCGACTCAATTTTTAACAAGTATTTTAGGTTCCGCCATGTTTTGATGGAAAACATCACTTTATGGCTCTCAGAATAAAAGGCAAGAGATGAAAAGCCAAGGATTCCGTCATACTATATAAATTATAATTAGGGCAAGTTTTTATTTTGAAACACGGTTGGAACCGTCCACCCTTTAAAATCACATCAATGAAACAATACATTTTGGCCATTTTCACTATGGCCACCATTGCGTTCTATGCGCAGGAATCCGATGACAGTTCGAGTGAAAAATGGTCCGCAGGCCGGCCGGACGGTCATGCCCCCATATCGGTAATGGGAGATCACATGCACGGCAAGGGAGAATGGATGTTCTCCTATCGGTATATGTTTATGAATATGGAAGACCTAAAAGAGGGCAGTGATGATGCCTCCTTTCAGGATGCCCTGGACAACTATATGGTAACCCCTACCAAAATGCCCATGAACATGCATATGCTTGGTGCCATGTACGCTCCGAGCGATAACATTACCCTTATGGCCATGGTAAACGTCCTTTCCATGGAAATGGACCATATTACACGTATGGGCGGCACCTTTACTACCGAGGCTTCTGGTTTTGGGGATATCCAGGTTTCAGGTCTATACCGTTTCTTTAACCGTAACCGGCGAACTTTACATGGGCAATTAGGGTTTTCCATCCCTACGGGGAGCATCTCGGAGAGTGACGTAACCCCAGCATCTGCTCCCAATGCAACGGAGCTTCCCTATCCTATGCAGATTGGCAGTGGTACTTTTGATACCAATTTGGCCCTTACCTATTTATGCCAGGGGAACCTTTTTTCCTTTGGCAGCCAACTGCGCGGTATCTTCCGTTTTGGAGAGAACGATAGGGAATACCGATATGGCAATCGCTATACCTGGAACAATTGGGTAGCGGCCAGGGCCACGGATTGGTTAAGCTTCTCTTTTCGTTTGGAAGGCCTCGCCGTGGGTGAAATAGAGGGTGTGGATCCCAACTTGAATCCCATGATGGTGATTACCGCGGATACCGAAAATTCCGGGGGAACCTTTATAAACTCGGGGCTTGGCCTTAATACCTATGTCCCCAATGGAACGCTGAAGAACCTTAGGGTAGGTTTAGAGTTTGGGTTGCCCCTATACCAAGACCTTAATGGCATTCAACTAAAGAACAGGGAAACCCTGACCTTGGGACTGCAATACGCTTTTTAAAAAGTACGATCAAAGCAATTAATGGTTTAGATGTATTGCTTTTGATGACGGGATGTTACGGATTTGCCAAAAATCCGCGCGTAGTTCTCGATATAAATTAGGGCAGATTCGCTCTGTCCTTTTTTTATCAAATCCAGATGTAAAAGAATCCTTATTTTTGAACCCTAAACCACTATAGAAAATGAGAAATACAATTGGTCTTTTGGTAAGCCTGTTCTGCCTTGTCCTTTCCTGTAAGGAGCAGGGGCAAATGGCAGGTCCTCAAGAGGCTGCCCAAATGAAAAAAGTGATGTCCATTCATGATGAGGTGATGCCAAAAATGGGGCAGATCGGGAAATTGGTGGCCGAGTTAAAACCAAAGGTGGATTCTACGGAAATGGGCGGAAAATACAACACTGCCATGAAAGATCTGCAAGCCGCCCATAAGGGCATGATGGATTGGATGAAGGGCTTTGGGGATCGTTTTGATCCGGATGAGATCCTAAACGGCAAGGCCTTATCGGAGCAAAAACAAAAATGGTTGGATGAGGAAGAGGTAAAGGTAAAGGTAATGCGGGACCATATCCATACCAGTATTGCCAAGGCCGAAGCCTTACTGGGCCAAAAGTAATAAAAGTCCGGTTTCTGGAGGTTCCAGGAAATTTGGTAAATTTTTTGGCCCAAAAACATACGTAGTTTCCATAGAACGACAAAAAACGTGAGATAGAAGAGTAATTGAAGAAATGCCGGCACGTTTATCTAATTTTATAAAAAAATAAACTACATAATATGAAAAAGATACTCCTTTTGTTGGCAATGGGCTTGTATACCGCTCCAATAACATTGAACGCCCAGGAGCCCACAAAGATGGAAGAGGTAATGGCACTACATGATGAGGTGATGGAGAAAATGCCCCAAACGGCAAAGCTGATCGGCAAATTACAGACCAAAAATCAAGCGGGCCCCCAAAGTAATTATACGGATGCCATTGAAAGCTTAAGGGCCGCCAATAAGTCCATGGTAGATTGGATGCAGGGCTTTGGACAGCGTTTTACCGCCGACGAAATGATGAAAGGCAAAAAACTTTCCGAACTTAAACAAAAGTGGTTGTTGGAAGAAGAAGTAAAGGTACATGCACTACGGGAAGAAATATATGGTAGCATAGCCAACGCAGAGGCCGTTTTAGAACAGTAGTAAAGACCTGTTAGGTCTTTCACTTTTCGGTATCGATACTTGGCGCAGACCCAAAGTTTCTTATTGTTCCTTCCACCGCAAGGTTTCCATAATCCTGCGGATGTCCTTTTGCAGGTAGGCGGCCGCTGGGTAAATGGAATCATAATTGGGTTTGGCATAAAAGTACAGAGACCCGGTAACAAAATGCGAAATGCTATCGGTGACATAGAACTGGGCCTGTGAGGCGGCATTACCGCGCACTTCGTAAAACATCCCGTAGACCTGGGAATCTCCGTTCCGAAACTCATCCGCTTCAATACCATCTGCCTTTACTACGTGTTCATAGGACAGTTTTTGGGCATCCGAAAGCAATTTTTCCAGATTGCCCACCACGGGTTTATAACTAATAAAGATCGCGCCTTTCATCTGTGGATAATCCAAGGTCAGGGCATCGTCACCATCGATTTTTACCTTAGCGGACGTGTTGCTCTCAAACCTGAAATTTTTGGTGTCCAACCTTCCATAATTCGTTTTAGGATACTCTAGGCGCAACAGGGCCTTGGGTTTGGGAATAGGGTCTTCGCCACAGGATAAACAAAGAAGGGCGATCAAAATGTGCAATGCGTATCTATTTAACA
>JBCBSN010000025.1:0-28127 GCA_039819225.1 Bacteroidota bacterium
GGCCAAAGTGCGGCACAGGTCACGGTAATGCTCTCCAGCGAATTTGCCAAACTGGTGCTGGTGGCCATTTTGATCGCCCTGCCCATAGCCTATATATTGGCACAAAACTGGCTATCGGGATTTGCCTATCGTATTCCCTTACAGTTTGGGTATTTCCTGGGTGCTGGGTTGTTGGCTTTGGGCATCGCCATGCTTACAGTGGGCAGTCAGGCCATAGGAGCGGCAAATCGGAATCCTGTGGAAGGGCTACGAGACGAATAACGGAAAGACCCGCAAGGGTTTTTCTCCGTCGAAGGCGCAGAACCTTGAGGGGAGTAGACCTGCAAGGTGTTGCCGACCGCTGGCTGAGCGGCCTGCCCTGAGCGCAGCCGAAGGGAGCCGAAGCCAAGGAGGCCTCCTTGTAGGTCTAGAACAAAATGTTGAAACGAAACCTACAAGGCCTGTGCCAAGCATTGGCATCCGAGACCTTGCAGGTTTTCAAGAAATGAGCCTTTTGGGCTATCACCATAAAATGAAAATGTCATGTTAAGGCACAACTTAAAACTCTTTTTTAGAAACATTAAAAGAAACAAAAGCACTTCTTTGATCAATATCATTGGGCTTTCCACAAGCTTGGCCTGCGTATTGTTGATTTACCTATGGGTATATGATGAATTGAAAGTCGACAAATTTCATGAAAATGATGACCGCCTTTATCAGGTTTTAACCAATCATCATACCGATAAGGGGATTGCTACATGGCAGGAAGCCCCAATCCCTCTGGCATCGGCCCTTGTTCAAGAAATTCCGGAAGTAGAAGATGCCATGAATGCGTCCTGGGTGGAAGATATTTTTACACTTTCCCATCAAAACGATCATAGTAACGCTACGGGAAGATTTGCCGACAAAAACTATTTTAAAATGTTTTCCTATGAGTTGTTACATGGCGACAGTGCTCAGGTTTTGGCAGATAAGAACGCCATTGTCATTTCGGAATCCATGGCCCTTCGGTTGTTTGATACTACTAAAAACATTCTTGGAAAAACCCTGAAATGGCAATATGAAGACCATAAAATGCAAGCTTACATTTCTGGTGTTTTTAAGGATATTCCATCGTATTCCTCAGATCGATTTGATTTTGTTCTCCCTTTTGGGATATACGAGGATATGCTGCGCGATGAAATACATTGGGGAAATCATCACGCCAAGGTATTTCTTTTATTGAGAGCGGGTACGGATATTACCAAGTTTAATGAAAAAATCGGGAATTTTATTAAAACTAAATGGGAATACTCCATTACGACCTTAATGGTTCAACAGTACTCCTCAAAATATCTTTATGGGAGATATGAAAATGGTAAAATAACAGGAGGTAGGATAGACTATGTTCGCTTATTCTCCATTATTGCCTTTTTCATTTTGATAATTGGCTGTATTAACTTCATGAACTTATCTACGGCAAGGGCTTTTAGGCGAACCAAGGAAGTAGGGGTCAGAAAAGTCATTGGTGCTCGGCGAATGACCCTTATCTCTCAGTTTTTTGGAGAGTGCATATTGCTAACCTTTTTCTCATTGCTGTTTGCCCTCTTTCTTGTTGTGTTGCTCCTTCCGCAGTTTAACGAAATTTCCGGAAAACAGATTGCACTCGTTTTTGATGTGGACCACCTAAAATGGTTAATTGCGGTTCTATTGTTAACGGTATTGGTTGCAGGGAGCTATCCGGCATTTTACCTTTCCGGGTTTGATCCGGGAAATGTGTTAAAAGGAAGGGTGAACCGATCTTCGATTGAAACCTCGTTGCGGAAAGGCATGGTGGTATTTCAGTTTACGTTATCCATTATGCTTATCGTAGCTGTGCTTGTGGTATATCAACAGATACAACTTACCCAGAACAAAAACTTGGGATATGACCGCAAGGATATTATCTATTTTACAATTAAGGGAGAATTATCAGATCATTTGGAAGCCTTTCTTGCGGAAGCAAAAAAGATTCCAGGAGTAAAATATGCTTCGGGAATGTGGGGCAACATCGTGGATGATACAGGTGTTTCGCAAGGCCCCTTTAATTGGGAGGGCAAGGATCCCAATGCATTGATTCCATTTTCCAACTTGGGAATTGGCTATGATATTATCGAGTTGTTCGGTATTGAAATGAAACAAGGACGAACATTTTCCAAGAATTTTGGGAATGACAAGGAAAAAATAATTTTCAATGAAGCAGCGATTGAAATAATGGGACTGGAGGACCCAATAGGTAAAACGGTAAGTATTTGGGGCACTGATATGGAGATTATCGGGGTAACGGAAAATTTTCATTTTAGATCGCTCCATGAGAATGTTAAACCGCTTTTTTTTAGACTCCTGCCAAATGATGCGGATAAGATCATTATAAAAGTAAAACCTGAAATGATGGCCGAAACCATTGATAAACTTGAGGATTTTTACAAAACATTTAATCCTGGCCTTTCCTTTGATTTTAAATTTCTGGATACGGATTATCAGGCCTTGTATAGTGCAGAACAAAGGGTTGCTGCCCTTTCCCAATATTTTGCTGGTCTTGCCATCCTCATTTCCTGTTTGGGACTTTTTGGCCTGGCCATGTTCACCGCGGAACGGAGGCGTAAGGAGATCAGTATACGAAAGGTATTGGGCCAAAATGCGGCGCAGGTCACGGTAATGCTCTCCGGCGAATTTGCCAAACTGGTGCTGGTGGCTATTTTGATTGCCCTGCCCATGGCCTATATATTGGCACAAAACTGGCTATCGGGATTTGCCTATCGCATTACGTTGCAGTTGTGGTATTTTCTGGGTGCCGGACTGTTGGCCCTGTGCATTGCTATGCTAACGGTGGGCAGTCAGGCCATAGGAGCGGCAAATCGGAATCCCGTGGAGGGGTTAAGAGAGGAGTAGGCCCCAAGCCCCCTCTAAAACTCCCCCACATGGGGGAGAACTTACTTGAACGGTGGCTGAGCGGCCTGCCCTGAGCGCAGCCGAAGGGAGCCGAAGCCACCACTTTGAGGAAAAGACCTGCAAGGTTTTCCGCCGGTTGCTGAGCGAAGCCGAAGCATAGGCGGAACCTTTTAGGTTTAAGAAAAGAGAGACCCCAAAGGTCTCCAAGACCTTTGGGGTCTAAAACGAAACGGAAAACCTTTTGAGCCATCATCATAAAATGAAAGCACAATGTTAAAACAAAACCTTAAACTGTTTTTCAGGAATATCAAAAGGAACAAAAGCACTTTTTTGATCAATATCATTGGGCTTTCCACGGGGTTGGCCTGTGCCTTGCTCATTGCACTTTGGGTCTTTGACGAGCTCAGTGTGGACAAGTTCCATGAGAACGATGCCAAACTGTACCAGGTCATGCAGAACTTTCAGTTCGAAGGCAATATGGAGACCGAAGGCGAAACCCCCGTTCCCTTAGGGGAGGCCTTATTGGAGGAAATGCCCGAAGTGGAACATGCGGTCGCCATCAACGACTTTTTTAGCTGGCACAGTAGGGAAGGCATCCTTTCGAACGGGGACAAGCATATAAAAGCGGGCGGGTGGCATGCAGGAGCCGATTTTTTCAACGTTTTTTCCCATAAGCTCCTCCAAGGGGACAAGGACGGGGCATTGGCCAACAAGAACAATATCGTTCTATCAGAAAGTTTGGCAAAAAGAATTTTTGGAACCCAGGAAAATGTCATCGGCAGAACCTTGGAATGGAAACACCCTTCCTTTGAGGGTACATACGAAGTCTCCGGGGTTTTTGAAGATCTCCCCGTTAACGCTACGGCCCAATTCGATTTTCTAATCAGTATGGCTGTCCTTTTGGAAAACGACCCTTGGGCAAAAAAATGGGGCGGTGGTTATGCCCAGACCTTTTTGGTTCTCAAAGAAGGCACGGATATCGAGCGATTCAACGAGAAAATCAAAGGTTTCAAGGGTACCAAGGTCGATTGGGACGACCATAGTACAATGTTCGTTCAACAATATTCCAAAAAATACCTCTACGGAAACTATGAAAACGGCAGGCCTGTAGGGGGCAGAATAACCTATGTACGGTTGTTTTCCATCATCGCCCTATGCATATTGTTGATCGCCTGTATTAATTTTATCAACCTGTCCACGGCATTGGCATCCCGGAAAATGAAGGAGATAGGGGTAAAAAAGGTCGTAGGGGCCAAGAAGGGCGCATTGGTGACCCAATTTCTGGGGGAATCTATACTCATGTCCTTTCTCTCCCTGGCAGTTGCCATTGTATTGGTCATTTTATTTCTTCCCCGGTTCAATGAAATTGCGGGGAAACAACTTCATTTTAATTTGGAGCTCCCTAGCATATTGTTCGTTATCGGTATTGTATTGCTTACCGGGCTGGTCTCGGGCATCTATCCCGCATTTTACCTTTCAGGCTTCAAACCTACAGCGGTCTTGAAAGGAAAATTCAATACTTCTACACAAGAGGTAAGCGCACGGAAAGGGCTGGTCATATTCCAGTTTGCCTTATCCATCATTTTTATCGTAGGCTTGTTGGTGGTTCAAAGGCAGATTGATTTTGCCCAGACCAAGAATATGGGCTATAACCGCGATAATATCATCAGTTTCCAATGGAAGGGCAAGTTGTATGATAGATGGAACGGGCTATTGGATGGCAAATCCAATGAGAGCTTTTACGCTTTTTTGTCAGGGTTAAAGGAGGTGCCAGGAGTGGTTAACGTAACGAGCATGTCCGGGAACATCTTGAACGAAATTTATGGGCAAAGTGATATTTCTTGGAGCGGACAGGATTCGGATAGGGATTTTCTCTTTCAGTCCCCCGTTGTAGGTTATGATTTTATCGAGACCTTGGGAATTGCATTAAAAGACGGGCGCACTTTTTCAAAGGATTACGGTTACGATTACTCCAATATTATATTGAACGAGGCCGCCGTGAAGAAAATGGGACTGAAGAATCCCGTAGGCCATACCATTGCTATGAACGGGGGGAGTCAGATTATAGGGGTTGTCGGAAACTTTCATTATGGATCGCTCCACAACCGGGTAGAACCGCTTATTTTCAGGTTTGACCCTCATGGGAGAAATATCATGGCTAGGATAAAGGCCGGAACGGAAAAGGCCACTTTGGAACGTCTAGGGAAATTTTATAAGGAGTTCCAGCCCGGATACCCTTTTGAGTTTACCTTTATGGATGATGACTACCAATCCCTTTACGAATCAGAAAATAAGGTTGCTACCCTTTCCCAATACTTTGCTGGTCTTGCTATCCTTATTTCCTGTTTGGGATTGTTCGGCCTGGCGGCTTTTACGGCCGAAAGACGACGGAAGGAAATCAGTATACGAAAGGTATTGGGCCAAAGTGCGGCACAGGTCACGGTAATGCTCTCCAGCGAATTTGCCAAACTGGTGCTGGTGGCCATTTTGATCGCATTGCCCATTGCCTATTTAATAACCCAAAATTGGTTATCTGGATTTGCCTATCGCATCTCCTTACAATTGTGGTATTTCCTGGGTGCCGGACTGTTGGCCCTGGGCATCGCCATGCTTACGGTGGGCAGTCAGGCCATAGGAGCGGCAAATCGTAATCCTGTGGAAGGGTTAAGGGAAGAATAATGAATGAAATTGACCCTAAAGGTCTAGATGCCAATGCTTGGCACAAGCCTTTGGAATCTAAAAACCAATAAAAGAATTTTAGACAGATTCCCGCCTTCGTGGGAATGAAGTAAAAACAACAAACATGCTACGTAACTACCTAAAAATCGCTTGGCGGAGTATTTGGAAAGACAAGGTTAATTCCTCGATAAAAATTGTGGGATTGGTAGGGGCTATAATTAGCATGTTGTTTGCCGTAATCTATTGGAACGACGAACATAGCTTTGATACCTTTCATCAAAATATCCCCCATTTATACCGGGTTACTACGACCTTGGTAGAGCAAAACGGAACAGATCCCATTACGGTGGGCCAAACCGGACAGGTACAAGGGCCGGCCTTCCAGGCGGCTATCCCGGAGATAAGGAATTTTGTCCGCCTATGGGGCGGGGATATCCGTAACGATGTAAGCGGGAACGGTAAGAACTTGAACTTGAATATCCTTTTTGCGGACAGACCTTTTTTTGAGGTCTTCTCCTTTCCCTTAATACATGGCGATCCGGCTACGGCATTGCAGGAGATCAACAGTGTGGTGATTACGGAATCTACAGCTAGGCGATTCTTTAATACGGTGGATGTGGTCGGGGAAGTCCTTAGCAGCTCTGCGGACCCCTCTTTCCAAAAGCTTAAAAAGCCCTTGGTCATCTCCGCCGTAGTAAAGGATCCGCCCCGAAATGCTTCCATGCAATTTGATTTGGTGCTTCCCTTTGCGTTTGCCCAATTGTCCTTTACCGATACCAACTGGCTAAACACCTATTTGGGTACTTTTGTGCTGCTGAATCCCTTGGCCGATGTTGATACGATATCCAGGAAAATGGATGCTGTTTTTGCCGTACATGCCCAGGAGCAATTGGGGAAAAGCACCGCACAGTACGGTTTTGATCCCGAAATACACTATGGTCTACAAGATGTACGTGAAATGCATCTAAATCCCTTGTTCAGGCCGGGAGAATTTAATGGGGAAGGGGGAGTCGTAAATTCCAGTAGTCCGCTGTACTCTTTGGTATTTATGGGGATAGCATTGCTTATTTTAGTTATTGCATCGATTAATTTTGTCAATATTAGCTTGGCCAGTTCCTTTAAGAGGGCCGGGGAAATTGGGGTAAGGAAGGTGGTGGGCGGAAAGCAGGGACAGATTGTGTTCCAGTTTCTGGCGGAATCCGGTTTGTTGTGTATCATCGCGTTTGGGATTTCGGTACTGTTATTGAGCCTACTGATGCCCTTGTTCAATGAATTTACGGGTAGGCATTATGTGTTTTTGGAATTGTGGAATATCCGATTATTGGTTTATCTGGTCACCGTTTTTGCGGGTATCGTTGCATTAACAGGGGTTTATCCAGCCTTGATTCTTGCAAAACTCCGACCTGTAGAAGTATTGAACCATAGGGTGAAGATCAGGAGCAATCGGGTTTTGAGTCAGGGTCTTATCGTTTTTCAGTTTTCCCTGGGCACGGTTTTGTTGGTCGGTGCCCTGGTATTTTATAAGCAATTGGACTATATCCGCACCAAGGAACTGGGCTATAATCCTGATCAGATTATCGAGATTTCCATTACCGGAAACCGGGATTATGAGGCAATCGGAAATACCTTTAAAAGGGAGTTGGGCAAAGAGCCCTCGATAGGCTCCGTATCGTTTCTTTGGAGGTATGCCCATTCTCATGGCTGGGTGAAAACCGAAAATAATCGTATGGATGCGCGACTATGGTCGGCCGATGAAAACTATCTGAATGCCTTGGAAATCCCGATTTTATTGGGGCGCAATTTTTCGACCGACTTTCCATCCGATATCTCCGATGCGGTTGTCGTAAATGAGACCTTCGTGCGCAAAAGCAATCTGGAAGACCCCATTGGCAAGCAGCTTATACTTGACGAAAATGAGGATTATCGCCAAACAAAGACCATCGTGGGGGTGATGAAGGATTATCATTATGGGTCGCTACGGGAGGCTATAGCGCCCTTGGTACTATCCATGGTTCAAAAACCCGGAAAAATACTGGTTAAGTTGGAAAAATCGAGACAGCAGGAGGCCTTAGCAGCCATTTCGAAAGTACATACCCAATTAATGCCCGATGCGGTTTTTGACTATCATTTTTTGAACGAATTGAACGCCAAACAGTACGAACAGGAACAGCGCTGGCAAAAAATAGTAACCAGCGCCACCCTCTTGGCCTTCTTGGTGTGTGCGCTGGGATTGTTCGGCATGGCCCATTTATCGGCAAATCAACGCATCAAGGAAGTGGGTATCCGGAAAGTCCTTGGGGCTACCGTTTCGCAGATTGCAATGCTATTATCGGTCAATTTCCTGCGGTTGGTGCTGGTCAGCTTTGTAATCGCCATGCCCGTGGCTTGGTGGGCCATGGACCTGTGGTTGCAGGGGTATGCATATAGAACCCATGTGGGCTGGACGTTGTTTGCCCTGGCCGCGGTCATAACGATTGTGATTACGGTTATCGCCATAGGCCTTAAAGCCGTTGGTGCCGCCACAGCCAACCCGGTGAGGAGTTTAAGGACGGAATAGGGAGCCCACCCCCGGTCCCTCTCCGCCTTGGGCGGAAGGGGAGTCTTACTCGGACGTGCAGACATGCAAGGTGTTGCCGACCGCTGGCTGAGCGGAGTCGAAGCCAAGGGGGCCTCCTTGTAGGTCTAAAACAAAGTGTAGATTTAAAAGACCTAACAGGCCTGTGCCAAGCATTGGTATCCAAAGACCTTAAAGGTCTCGAATCGAATAACATTAACTATAAACAAAAACAAGAAAACAGATAATTATGCTTTTAGAACTAAACAACATCTTTAAATGGGTCAACTCCGGGGGCCAGCGTATTTTTTTATTAAAGGACATTAACCTAACCGTAGAGGAAGGGGAGTTTATTTCCGTGATGGGCCCCTCTGGGTCCGGAAAGTCGACCTTGCTCAATGTCATCGGGATGCTGGATGGTTTTGATGAGGGCGAATACAATTTTTTGGACGAGCCCGTACACCAGCTTAAGGAAAAACACCGGGCCAACCTGTACAAACAGTACATCGGCTTTGTCTTTCAAGCTTATCACTTGATCGATGAGCTTACCGTGTATGAAAATCTGGAAATGCCTTTGTTGTATAAGAAGCACAGCGGTTCCGAGCGCAAGTCCATGGTAGCCGATATGCTGGACCGGTTTAATATTGTAGGCAAAAAGGATTTGTTCCCCACCCAGTTGAGTGGAGGACAACAACAACTGGTAGGTGTGGCGCGTGCTTTGATTTCCAAACCGAAGTTGATCTTGGCCGATGAGCCAACGGGCAACTTGAACTCCAAACAGGGGGAGGAAATCATGGAGCTCTTTAAACAATTGAACGAAGAAGGGGTTACTATTATTCAGGTGACCCATTCCGAGAAGAATGCCGCCTATGGCCAACGTATTATCAATTTATTGGATGGAAGAATGATACGGTAGTTCCTTTCTTCCAGTGTTATGATAATTTTGCCGTATCCCTAAGTATGCGCAGGGCCTTTGACATTTGGTTTTCCACGGTTTTCACGGAAATTCCCAAATCCTTGGCGATTTCCTTGTATTTTTTGCGCTCCAGCTTGTTCATGATAAAGATTTCCCTGCACCTTGGGGGTAACTTATACATGAGCTCTTCCAACTTGGGTGAGGCCTTGGGAGGTATATCCTCATGATACTCCGGGTATTCCGATGAAATTACCTCCCAGCGTATTTTATCCAAGAGGTCTACTTGCCTTTTTTCCTTTCGCAGTTGTTGCAGAAATTGATTATGGCAACACTTGAACAAGTACCCTTTGATCGACCCGGAAATATGGAGCTTTCCCCTTTTTTCCCAAAGTACCAGCATTACCTCTTGCACAACGTCCTCGGACAAATTCTTGGTCCCGCCAAGTTTTAGAATATAGTTGCACAGCCAATTATAATGATGGACGAACAAATATTCAAATACACGTACATCCCCTTTCTTAAGTCCTTTTATAAGTTGTTTTTCGGTCATACGGCTACATCATAAATCAAGTGCTAAACCAAACCGGTTTCTCGAAATTGTAAAAACCTGGATCACCGGGGTACCTTAAAGAACACAGCATAATCCTATAGAGGCATGGAAAAGTAAGAAAGCCCAACTAGGAGGGGTGAGATTTGGGGAACATTAAGGTTAAGTCAAGGTACTAAAAATAAAAATAATAGTACAAATAGGGGTTTTTTCAGGTGACGGGCATCTTAAGATTAAAGTAAATGCCCACAATGCGAGAAAAATCGGCCTTAATCAAAAAGTTTCTAAAGGGAACCTTATCCAAGAGGGAGCGGGACCAACTTAAGAATTGGGTGCTTCGGGACAAGGACAACTTGGAAGAGTTTAAAAACCGTATCCGGGCTTTCTCAAAGGATATGCCCCCTTCCCAATTTGATGAAAAAAAGGCCAAGGACAAATTTTTGACCGTTATTGGACGTAAACATCATAATAAGGGAATTTCAAAAATGATTATGAGGTATGCGGCCATTTTTGCGGGCTTGGTTCTTGTAAGTTATGGCGTTTACTTCTTTACAAGACCTGTGGATATCCCCACCCTATCATCAGATACCGTTATAAGGACAGAACAAGATGGTGTTACCATTACCCTGGGAGATGGAACTCAACAAATGGTTCCTGAAAATGGGCATCGGCTTCTTACCGATGAGGAAGGAAAAGCTGTGGCCAAAATAGATGGTAAAAGTCTGGATTTTAGGGATTTTGATGCTCACCCCCAGGCATTTGACGCATTGCATACTATATATGTTCCTTATGGGCAGACTTTTAGTATTACCCTTTCCGAAGGTTCCAAGGTCTGGCTTAACTCTGGATCTACCTTAAAGTTCCCCCACTTTTTTGCTCCTTCCGCCCAAAGGAAAGTTTTCCTTATGGGCGAAGGATTTTTTGATGTAGCCAAGGATGCCGAAAGACCCTTTATTGTTAGGGCCGAAAACGTGGATGTTGAAGTATTGGGTACCCGCTTTAATGTTTCTGCCTATGGAACAGAGAGCAACATTACCACGACCTTGGTGGAGGGGTCGGTAAACGTGTTTAAAGAGTCCAAGCCGGAAGATAAGGTGCTCCTATATCCAAACCACCAAGCGGCCTTTGCCAAGGAGAAAGGCACTTTTGCCCTAAAAAAAGTGAACACCAAGTTGTACACGAGTTGGATGGAGAACAAATTAGTTATTGATCATTTGTCCTTCCAGGAAATCCTGGATAGGTTGGAACGCTCTTACAATGTTACTATAATCAATACTGTGGACGACCTTAACGCCGAACGATACATGGGAGAGTTTGAAAATGAGACCTTGGATACCATACTGCACACAATAGCGGCAAGTACCCCCTTCACCTTTGTTCGGGAAGGCGGTATCATAACCATATCGGAATAAAACGGGCGCTCCCAAAACGTATTCGCTAAAGCATCAGAACACAAATACTAACATCAAACACTATTTGAATTATGAAAAAAACAAAGTTCCCTCGATTTCTTGGCGTTTGTGAGAAAAACACTTGGAGCAAATACGGTTTTCTGCTTTTCTTTTTGTTGTTGAACCAGGTTATGGCCAAAGTGGGACCGGAACAAATAAAGGTCCAAATTGATCTTGAAAATGTTCCTTTAAAAGTTATTTTGGACGAAATAAAGAACCAATCCGGGTATCGATTCTTTTACAATGTAAACGAAATAGATGACCGCAAAAAAACTTCTTTAAAAGCTAAGGGTGAACCTTTACATGCGGTTTTGGACAGGCTTACGATAAAGGAAGGGTTGGCCTATGCTATAAAAGGCAACCAAATTGTATTGAAAAAAAGTAATATTGAGACTTCCGAAGGGGAAGGGTTTCAAATGGAAGTAACCGGAACTGTCCGTGACGATTTGGGTTCCCCGCTCTCTGGAGCCAATGTACTGGTAAAGGGAACTACCCTAGGTGCGACGGCCGATTTTGATGGAAATTTTGTTTTGGAAGTAGAAGATTCCAATGCGATCCTTGTTGTTTCCTATTTAGGGTTCAAGACCAAGGAAGTACCCCTAAATGGCCAATCCGCCATTAACATTGTCCTTGAGGAAGACGCGGCCTTATTAGAAAATGTGGTGGTGGTAGGCTCCCGGAACCCAAATAGGACCGCCACAGAAACCTCCGTTCCCGTCGATGTGATCGATGTTGCGGAAATTGCCAATCAAGGCCCGCAAGTGAGCGTTAATCAAATTTTAAACTATGTGGCCCCTTCGTTCACCTCCCAATCCCAGACGGTATCAGATGGAACGGATCATATAGATCCCGCCTCGCTCCGGGGATTGGGCCCTGATCAGGTATTGGTCTTGGTCAATGGTAAAAGGAGGCATACTACGGCATTGGTCAACGTAAATGGCACCGTTGGTGCAGGGAGCGTGGGTACCGACATGAACGCCATTCCGGCCTATGCTATTCAACGCATAGAGGTGCTTCGGGACGGAGCCGCCGCTCAATACGGATCGGATGCCATTGCAGGGGTCATAAATATTGTCTTGAAAAAAGGGACCAAAAAATTGGACCTTGCCCTAACCACCGGAGCCAACTTCAGTGAAAACAGCAACCAGTTTGAAGGTGGTAGTGATGGTGAAAAATTTCAGTTGGATGCCAATTATGGCCTTCCCATAGGGGAAAAAGGGTATATTAACTTTACTGGTTCCCTCTCCACTAGGGAACCGGCCTTGCGTAACAGGGATTATGCCGGGGATATTTTTCAAGGATTTCACGGTGCGGAACGAGAATTTGCCGAGGCTGGGGGCAATGTAGCCGGAATGACTTTAGAAGACTATCAAAATATTGCGTCACAGATTGAATATTTAGAGCCCGAAAGACTTGCTTTTATCCAAGGACTGGATTTGAATGACCCAACGGATATAATGGGTGGCGAAATGGGTATGCCAAATGGCATACCGGATAGCTTCGATTTGTTTAGAAGTGAACAAGGACTTGGCTTCGATGCTGATGAGCAGGAATTGGCTGAAAGAGGACTTACCCGGGAAGATTTTAGGTTCCGGGTGGGAACTTCCCGCCTTAGGGAGGGCAAATTTTTTGCCAATATGTCCATCCCCCTGGACGAGACCACGGAAGTTTACGGTTTCGGAGGCATCAGTTACCGCCAAGGACTGGCCTCCGGGTTTTATAGGAGACCTGCACAGGGTGATGGCCGTGCCAATACCCCGGCCTTCCCCAATGGGTTTTTACCGGATATTGCTACGGATATCTTGGATCAGTCCCTTGCTATTGGAATTAAGGGGAAATTGGACCAATGGGATGTGGACTTCTCCAATACCTACGGAAGAAATACGTTTGAAATTACCGTGGAGAATTCCAGTAACGGTACTCTGGGAGTGGCAACTCCCCGAAATTTTGATGCGGGAGAGCTTAGTTTTTCCCAAAACACTACTAATTTGGACTTCAACCGGTTTTATGAAGATGTGTTCCAAGGGTTCAATGCCGCTTTTGGTGCGGAGTACAAAGTGGAACGCTATGAGATTTTGGCCGGGGAAGAGGCTTCTTACACATCCTATGACATTAACGGAAATCCCGTAAACAGTGTTACCCCGGCGGACCAGTTGGTTCGTAACAACTTTACAGGAATCGCCCTGGGAGGAGGTGCCCAGGTGTTTCGAGGGTATGACCCAGGAAACGCAACCGAGAATTTTAGGAACAACATTTCGCTCTATGCTGATTTTGAAGCCGATTTTACGGAGGACTGGTTGTTCAGTCTTGCCGGGCGTTATGAAAACTACTCCGACTTTGGAAGTACCTTTAACTATAAGTTGGCCTCCAGGTATGAAATCACGGATAATTTTGCCATCCGAGGGGCACATAGTACCGGATTTAGGGCCCCATCCCTGCACCAACAGTTTTTTAGTAGGACCAGTACGGTCTTTGTGGACAATCTGCCCTTTGAACAAGGAACCTTTACCAATGATAGTAGGGCCGCAGCTTTAATAGGTATAGATAGGCTTAGGGAAGAGACTTCAAATAGCTTTAGTTTAGGATTTACAGGGAAGTTTGGGGATTTTACCGTGACCGCGGATGGTTTTTTGATCAATATTGATGACCGTATCGTCTATAGTGGAAGTTTTGATAGTGGTGGCGATGCCGAACTAGGCTCTATTTTTGAAGCTGCAGGCGCCAATAGTGCCCGTTTCTTTGTAAATGCCATTGATACCCGGACCATGGGACTGGATTTTGTGGTATCCCATAAAACCAATTGGGGCGATGCCGTGATCAAGAATGATTTCGCCGCCACCTTTAACGAAACGGAGGTAACAGACCTTTTTGTACCTGTAAGGATTGCCAATGCAGGACTTACCGGATCTTTCTTTGATGGGCAGGAAGAGGCTTTTTTGACCCTGGCCCAACCCCGGACCAAGTTGAACCTTACCAATTTGGTAAGCTATAATTCCTGGGATTTTTTGCTTAGAAACGTCTTTTTTGGAGAGGTTACCGATCCGGACGAGTTTAATGGTGTTGCTCGTGTGGATGACATTACACCCAACGATAATGCGGTATATGGGGGCAAGCTGGTTACCGATTTTACGGTGACCAAAACATTTTCAGAAGACTTGGCCTTAACCGTGGGGGCCAATAATCTATTTGATGTGTACCCGGACGAGAACAGGCCTGGGGGTACTGCCGGGGACCAGTTTGTTTACTCCAGGAGAACCTCCCAGTTTGGCTATAGCGGTCGCTATCTATTTGCAAGGTTGCGATTTTCCCTTTAATTCCAGAAGGGTTTCTTGGGAGTGGGTCAGGGAATTCAGTACTATCTACAGGGCTCCATGTTTAAGATTTAAGAACAATATTTCAGTTAGTTTTTCAGGAGAAGTTTAAAGGCCTAGGGGTTTCCCCTGGGCCCTTCTTTTTTAATATTGTAAGACCTGTTTTCGCCATGATCAGGTGATAACGATTTTGGAGCTTCGGGTTTTTGAACAAATGCAGAAAACCGATGTGTGGGGCACATCGGTTTTACAAACTAACTCAAACTAGAATAACTCAAACAATCGCTTTACAAACTTCGGCGATCTATCCTAAGTTAGGGTTATTACAACATCATGATACTATTACCAATTTGCCGTTCTTATTGTTTGAACAGATCCAAGGATTTTACCGCACATTACTTTGGTAGCGCCACCCTACATAGAATGGCCACATACACTTAGGTGGGTAAAAGCAAGGATTGCAAAGAAAAAGTAGAGGACTTTACCTTATTTCTTTTCCGTTTTAAACGATGCCGTTTGGGACCAATTGCTCCAATTTAGGTTTTGATCTCTGTAGCGTACCCGCCAATAATATGTGGTGCCGGGTTTTAGGCGCTCCGTTTTTTCATCGGTGAGGTCGTCGTTCATTTGTCTATTTTCCTTGTAATACCAATTCTCATGTTGTTTCCAATGGTCCAAAATAGGGTTTTTAAAGTCTTTTGTCAGGGCCAACTGCCATTGGGAAGCGGCATGGAAGGCACCTGGGAAAGGGCTGGAGAAGGGATTGGCCATTAACATGGCTCCTGTAATCGCTACACTTTTGCCATCTGCGGGTGAAACGGTCTTGGGAGTATCCGGTTTTTTGTAGTTCTTCCAAATGGTAATACTGTCCCGTAATTCATTGTCCCTGAATTTTTCGCCATTGCCCCTGCTAATTCGCTTAATGGTAAACTTTGGATCTTGGGGATTCCCATCTACCTGTACCAGTACAAACCCATATTCATCCTGGGTCACGGTAAACTCGTCGTAGTCCCTTCCTTCAAATTCCCCCCAATTATCGATGGCGCCCCCTGCCGTGGCCACATTGATCCAGAGATGTTTGTGGTCTTTGGACTGCCCTCTGGAATAGCCATGGGTATGTCCAAAAAAATGAAGACTAGGCTTACCGGTCCTAGTGGAAAAAGTTTCGAGGAGTTGAACGACCTTTCCCGTGAACTCCTCCTCCCCGGGAATCCAAAGTTCCGACTTATGGGGGTGGTGCAACTGGGCAAAGACAAAGTCGATGTCCGGATTTTTAGCCGTTTTTTCCAACAGTTCCTCTAGCCAACTCAACTGCTCCTTAATATCCCGGTAGCCGTCATTGGAGTCCAGACCGATTATACGCGTATTGCCATAGTCTTTGTACCACCAATGTTCGGCATAGGCGGGGGTGCCGTTCTGCGGCAAACTAAAGTATTTAAAATAGTAGAGGGAATTCCGTTCATGGTTCCCCAAAACGGGATAGACGGGGACTTCCGAAAACAGATGTTGGGCAGGATCAAAAAAGTGCTCCTTCCATTGGTGGTACTTACTTCCATCTTCGACCAGATCCCCGGGAACCATCATCAATGCCAAGTTATCCGGAAGTGGTCCCCCATGTTCCTTTTGCAAATAAGCCAGGAGTCCATCATTTACCATTTCACGGAACTTATTGGGCTCGTTATGGTCATATTGCATATCGCTCATGGCCACCATAGTAAAGGATTCATCGTCCTGGGCGAAAGGGGGTGTTTTAAACTGGAAAATATCGGAACGCATACTTTTTGTCCGTACCCTATAATAATAGGTCGTAAAACGTTTTAGACCGGTCAGCTGCACTTCGTGCAACCTTGAAGGACCAAAGTTGACAGCAAAGGCCTTTCCTTTTGTTTTTTTGCCCAGTTTAACCGTAGGCCCCCACTCCACGATACTTTCGTCACCCATATTGGTCTCCCACATGATTTTAATGGAATTTGGTTCAGCATCCTGGATGTAGGGCTGTACCAAAAGTGCCGCCCCCTCTTGCTGGGCAATGAGCATCGGAGTAAAAATAAATGTGAATAGAAGGGAAAAGTTGTTTTTCTTAATTGTGGTCATAGGTCTACGTTTAAACGGTTGCTTTATGGGGTTGATCTTTTTCAATAAAGGGTCAACGTTTAGGGTCAAAAGGGTTGCCAAAGTAGGGATCCAATACATTCGGGACCAAAATTTTTTTAGGCCCACTGAAACCAAGCTTTCAGCCAATTGTGTTTTAAACACTATTTTTGGTTCTAAAATCAAAGGAGTTTGAAGGATTATCTTATTGGTATTGGAAGAAGGATTAAGGAAATACGCAAGAAAGGAAACCACACCATAAGTGAGATTGCGCATAGGGCCGAGGTAACCAGCGGCCTTATCTCCAGAATAGAAAATGGGCGGACAATTCCTTCGCTGCCCGTTTTTCTTAAGATTATTGATTCCCTTGATATTGAGGTGACAGAGTTTTTCAAGGGAGTCTCCCAGGTAAACGCTTCCGGATACATTGTTTCCCGAAAGGAAGAGAACGACCTTATTGAAAAAGAGGATGAAGCCGTAGGCTTTACCTATAGTCATATTTTTGGCAAACAGTTGTCCTCTGTAGGTTTTGATGCGGTATTGCTTACGATAGCGCCGGGCTCCCAAAGGGAAAAAGTGATAACGGATGCCTATGAGTTCAAATATGTTTTGAGTGGGGAATGCCATTATACTATTGGCCAGGATGAAATACCTCTGAAAGAAGGAGACTCCATTTTCTTTGATGGCAGGATTCCCCATGTGCCGGCAAACAAGCAAAAAACTCCTTTGGTCATATTGGTCATTTATTTTTTTATTACGAGCTAAGACCGCTCTCGCCGCGATTAGCCCTAAGGATTTCCTCCAAATCGGCCAAGGAATCTAGGATATGAGTAGGATTTGCGGTAAGCAGTTGCTCCCTGGTGTGTGCACCCGTAGTAACGCCAATGGTCATACCGCACTTAGCATTTTTTCCTTCTTTTATATCAATAATGGAATCTCCGGCCTTTAGTACTTTGGAGGGATTTTTTATATGAAGGATATCCATGGCCTCAAAGATCATATCGGGATTGGGGCGACCTCTTTTTACATCGTCCGCAGTAACCAACACATCATAATGTATGCCCACGGCCCAATTCATTTTATCCAATAATAATTGAGCTGTTTTACCGTCGTAGCCCGTGTTTAGTGCAACTTTGATATTTAGTGCCCCAAGGGCATCCAACAAATCGGTTACACCTTCATAGGTGCCCACGTCCAATTCTTTATAGGCGTTTTCCAAAAGCACCTTAAAGTCCTTGAAAGCCTCCTTGGCCAGTTCAGGTCTGTCACGGCCCTCATGGATTCGCAATATATCCTTAATGGCCTGGTGTTTCTCCTTTCCGGCACCATGTTCCAGTACAAAATCCAAGGTAAGGTCATACCCTTTTGCGTTAATGACCTTTTGCAACGTTTTGTACACCACGTTGTCTTCGTCCACTACCGTTCCCGCCATATCAAAGACGACAAGCTCTATCTTATGCATGATCAAATTGAAATATTGAGTTTAAACTATGTTTGGCATACCCCGCGCTGCCGGTCATTCCTTTGCCGCCTATTCCTGTAATAATATGAATATTCCCATCTATGGTCCTTTCGTGGATATCCGACTTTTTACATTGGGAATACCGGCCAAACCATCTACTTCGTATTTCATAGCTGGGAAGGGCCATTATTTTTTGTGCCTCCGCCAAAATAAAGCGATCAATGTCCATGTTTATATCAAAACCCAGCTCTTCCTCTCGGTCTACATCTGCATATTCATGGGAGTCTCCTAGGATTATGGAACCATCCACCGCCTGCTTAAAAAGGATATGTACACCCCATTTTTTTTCCGGGGAATCCGGATTTTCCCTGGACTTTATCGCTTTAAAGGAAGGACACTCGGCAAAGGCCTCATAGCGTCGTATGGAAAGCCCGGTCAACACGGAACCGCTTAGGCGGTAGTTGTGCTGAGGTCCGGTCTGCATCATTTGTATTTTGGAAATCTCAAGTTCGCTCTCTCGGAATAGGTGGGGATACAGGGTCTTAAAATCGCTTCCGTTGCAAATGATTACCTTCCCGGCGGAAAAAGTACCCCCGACGGCCGTGTGAAGCTTTACATGATTTGCGAGGGCATTGCATTCTATTACCTTGGTATTTTTGTAAACCACCAAACCAAGGGTCGCCAAATAGTCGTGCAGACGATGGATCATTAGCCTGGGTTCTATGGTTACCTCTTCGGGAAAAAAGAGGCCGGCCCTTACATAGCTCTCCCGTAGACCTGGATATTTTTTTAAGCATTCCGAGGCCGTCAACAAATGGGAAGTATACTCGTTTTTCCTATTTATTTGCCAAAGCTCCTCCAATAGCGCTACCTCCTCGTTGTTGGAGGCCAGGTAGACCGACCCCTCCTGGCGTAGGGAAATCTCGAATTTTGACTGGATGTCCTTATAGATGGCCAAACTTTCCCTACCATAGGCCTGCCATTTGCTATTCATACCAGAGGGAACTACCTGGCCAAAGTTCCGTACCGTGGCACCCCTGGGCAGGGCATCCTTTTCCAGAAGTGCCACCGATAGCCCCTTTCCAATGGCATGATAGGCGTGGAATGTCCCTAGGACACCGCCCCCCACCACAATAAGATCATATGCGTTTTTCATAAGTTAACGGCTTCTTTTTGATGTTCTAGTACATATGCCCGTCTTTTGTACTTTCTTCTAAAAAGGATCAACGAAATTATAGTGGCCATGCTTCCCAAAACTGCCAAAAGATATGTTCCCTGAGTAAAGAACCGAAGCCAGGAAAGCTCCGGCCTTCCAAAATTCTTATAGAGCAAAACCCCCATACTGCCCAAGTAGCCAAAAGCATCCGCAAAATAAATAAGAAACCCGGCGTTACCGTTTATCCTAAAGGTAGCAATCATACGATCGAACAACAAACAGTTGAAAGGCACATAGCAAGCATATAGGGCAAGGCCAACGCCTATCATCCAGGATACGGGACCAATGGCATTGGTCTGAAATAAAAAAGTGGATAATCCGAGGAGCAAACTCCCGGATAGCAGGAGATAGTGATATGAAAGAAAAGCTCGGTAATTGTCTTTGATCAATACAAATAGACCAATGATCAACAATACCAAAATGGCCACGGGAATTTCGGAAAGGGTATAAATGGAAGCGTTGCCCTCAAAGCCAATGGAATCCCATATTTCACGGGAAAAATTGTCCCGGAAATCGCGGATAACGGTAAGGCACACATAGAAAAAAACCAAGACAAGCAGGGGAAATAGAAACCTTAGGATAGTTTTCTTGCGGTCGTCACCGTTCATGGGGCTCCGTTCCTTTCGCAATGTTTTGTCTCGCAAGGTGGGCGGAGGTATTTTTTCCAATAATAGCGAAAATGCAAGAAAGGGAAGAAGAAAAAGGGCCCCTGCCACAGCAGGCATCCAGAATTCCGAAATGCCCCAATGATCCATGATCCAAAACCCTACTGATTTTACCGCTCCACTAGATACGATAAAGCTGGAACAGAGGATTACCCCGAGAACCTCGGTAAACCTTCTTCCTTCCAAATAGGAGAATACCACACCCCACATCATACCAAGGGAAAGGCCATTAAGGAACATAGCAGGACTATTGAAGGGGTGGGGGATCCATCCGAACATCAGCAGGCTAAGTTCCGCCATAAGAACCATCATGATAAGATAGCGAAACCGGTTTTTTGGCCAAAGTGAGGATATCACCGCAATACCGATAAATTTTGCGAGCATATAGCCCAAAACCTGAGCTATTAAGAGTACTATTTTGTAGTTTACTCCCCATAGATAAAAATCTTCATATGTTGCAACGGTGAAAGGTTTTCGAAAAGCATACATACAAAAGTATACCCCGAACGGGGCCAGAGAGCCCCAAAGCAAAACTTGGATATCCTTTTTATCAGTTTTCAAAAAGAGTAGGATAAATTTTAGCGGTAAAGTTGTCCAGCTTTTTCCAATTTGCCATAAAATAGCCTGTTTGGGCCTGTTTCCAGCTTTTATTCCTTTTGTGAATCCTTATTAGTAAATCAGGGTGCAGGCCTGATTCCTATCAACCGGAACAACACAAAAAAGTTCTCATATCAATTTTAAATAACGATTTTTTGCCTTAACCGGAAAGGGTTGATCACCCGAAGCAATAATGCCATTTTTTTTACTATTTGTAAACTGTTTAAAGTTAAGAAATGCTTACCAACTATTTATGTAATCATAAACTATTCCCTTGGTATAGGATATAAATTTAGAATTATGTCGCTATTTTTATGGGATTTGTACATTTGAAGTTATGGGAGAGGAAATACGGTCGGTTATGGGAAAAATAGGGATACTTCTTTGGACAGTCGGGGTTATGGTTTCATGTAAGGAGGGTCCGGTAAAGTCCGAAACAACGGGAAGCTCCGAAAAAGCTATGGAAACTGCTTGGGAACCCGTCGTTTCCAAGGATGGTAGTAAACCTGTCCAACGGCATGAGGCCGCTTTTACACGGGTAGGCCAAAAGTTTTACCTCTTGGGCGGACGTGGCATACGGCCGGTGAGCATTTATGATCCTGCTACAGGTGGCTGGTCTTCCGGGCCTGAGCCCCCTTTGGAGCTACATCATTTTCAACCCGTGGTCCATAAGAACAAGATCTATGTGGTGGCCGCCCTTACCGGGGGATGGCCGAATGAAACGCCCACCCAATATATCTATAGCTATGATACGGCTACGGATACCTGGGAAAAAGGGGCTAAGATTCCGGAGGATAGACGAAGAGGGGCCACCGGAAACGTCCTTTATCAGGGGAGAATCTATATTTCCTGTGGCATAAAAAACGGGCATATTGGAGACCATAAGAAATGGATGGACAGCTATGACCTTACTACCGGGGAATGGAAAATCTTGGCGGATGCACCAAGGACCAGGGACCATTTTCAAGCCGTAGAGACCAAAGGAAAGATTTACGCCCTTGCCGGCAGGAACACAGGGGCATTGCCCAATGAACCTTTTGGCGCAACTATTGGCCCCGTGGATGTCTATGACATTGAAAACGACACCTGGCAGACCTTGCCCCATGAAATCCCTACACAGAGGGCTGGTACCATGTCCATTGTACATGGTGACGAGATTTTAGTGCTAGGCGGGGAGTCCAGTAGTCAGGAAAAAGCCCATGCGCAAGTAGAGGCCCTGGCCAAGGATGACCATACATGGCGTTCCTTGCCGCCCATGATCCAGGGAAGGCACGGTACTGGGGTCCTGCAATTTCAAGGAGGGCTCTATGTGGCTTCCGGTTGTGGGAATAGGGGAGGCCAACCGGAACTTTTTACCATGGAAAGACTCACGGGACATTGATGTTGTCCGCACTACCTTTTTGATATCCCCGCTTCGCTAAGAGACTGTTTTGAAATATGTGATTGGAATTTCTTATAGGACATTTTTGATGCATAACAAGGCAAAATTTAAGGACGTAGCAGGGCTACGGCCGAAAATCTTAACGAAGTTAGGCGCAAAGAGGGGCCTAAAAAAACAATTGACATATTTCAAAACAGTCTCTAAAATGCATTCTTCACACTAGGCCTTGGCGGGTCGCTTCGATCCAAAAAGGGAAACCAATTTATTGGAAAAAAAGCAATAGCGCACCCAACGCTGTTAATAGCAATATCATTTTACGATAAAAGCCCTCTTTAATGTGCCGCACCAACTTTATACCCACAAAAATACCCAGAACAATGCCCGGAAGCAGTTTTAGGTTAAGAAGCAGGGTTTCCCTGGTAATGGTATGCCAGGACCAGATATGAAACGGGAGTTTAAACACGTTTATAATAAGGAACAACCAAGCCGCGGTGCCAATAAACGCATTTTTGGGGAGGCGCATGGCCAAAAAGTAGACATTGCTGAACGCCCCGGCCAAGTTGCCGATCATAGTAGTGATTCCCGTAATGATACCAATGACACCGGCAAACGCCCAATGTTTGGGAACCGCTTTGGATTCACGCCGATCCCACCAGTACATCATGGCCACACTGGTTAGAATAATCACGGACATGCAATACTTAAAAGCCCTCTCATCCAAGTCGTTGCCCATATACACCCCGATCAGGACCCCCATTAATATCCAGGGTAAAAAACGTAAAATATAGCCCCATTGGGCATGGCGGTTATAGTAGTAAACGGCAAAAATATCCGCTGCTACTAAAAGAGGAACCACAAGGCCTGTGGACTGTTTTGCCCCAAAGGCCAGTGCCATTAGGGTAACATTGATGATTGCAATTCCCTTGATTCCAGCTTTTGAAAGCCCAATGACAAAGGCTGCGGCCAATGCCATGGCCCATGCTGTAACCGAGATGTCCAATGTGGCGATCAGTGGCAATGGTAGGCTTTAGGTATTTCCCGCAAAAGTATCCCAAAAAATAATATCTTTAGTGCTTATTTCTTTGCCAAAACCAACCCAATGGAGCTCAGTACGCTGGATTATAGTTTTATAATCGCCTTTTTCGCAATCGTTCTAGGAATCGGGATATATGTTTCCAAAACTTCGGGCAAGAACACTTCCGAGTACTTTTTGTCCGGCAGGAGCATGCCTTGGTGGCTATTGGGTTTTTCCATGGTGGCCACTACCTTTTCCACGGACACCCCCAACTTGGTAACTGATTTTGTCAGAGGTAATGGCGTATCCGCCAACTGGGCCTGGTGGGCATTTTTGCTCACGGGCTTATTAACCGTTTTTGTGTATGCCAAATTGTGGCGCCGATCCGAAGTGCTAACAGATCTGGAGTTTTACGATTTGCGTTACGGAGGGAAGCCCGCCCATTTCCTTAGGGGATTCCGGGCCATCTATCTTGGACTTATCTTTAATGTACTGGCATTGGCCGCCGTGAATTTGGCCGCCATTAAGATCGGTGGGATTATGTTGGGCCTCTCGCCCGTCCAAACCATACTCATTGGTGGGGTGGTAACGGTAATATTTAGCGCAATAGGTGGTTTTAAAGGGGTAGTATATACCGATTTTGTCCTGTTCTTTGTGGCCATTGTAGGGGCCGTAGGGGCCGCTTATTATCTGGTTAATTTACCTGAAGTAGGAGGAATTTCAGGAATGCTCGCCAATGAGAATGTACAGGGAAAATTATCCATTCTTCCCGATTTTAACGATACTGATACCGTTGTAGCCCTCTTGGTGATTCCCTTGGCCGTACAATGGTGGAGTTCCTGGTACCCAGGAGGGGAACCCGGTGGCGGGGGGTATATTGCACAACGTATGTTGGCCGCCAAAAATGAGAGCCATGCTATGGGGGCCACCTTCTTTTTTAATATCATGCACTATGCGTTGCGGCCCTGGCCTTGGATTTTGGTGGCTTTGGCCTCCTTGGTAATGTACCCGGACGTGGCCAGTATAGCGGCAGCCTTTCCCAATGTGCCGGCCGATAAGCTGGGGAACGATTTGGCCTATTCCGCCATGCTCACCAAACTACCCAGTGGCCTATTAGGTATTGTATTAGCCTCTTTGGGGGCGGCCTATATGAGCACCATTTCCACCCATTTGAACTGGGGTTCCTCTTATTTGGTAAACGACTTCTACAAGCAACAGGTAAACGCTAACGCCTCTGAAAAGGAATTGGTAAATGTGGGCAGGATTACCACGGTTATCTTAATGGTGCTCAGTGCCTTATTTTCCCTTTATCTCACAAATGCCACACAACTGTTCAATATTATTATGCAGTTTGGGGCGGGGACAGGCCTGGTATATATCCTGCGTTGGTTTTGGTGGCGGATCAATGCATGGAGCGAGATCTCGGCTATGTTCGTCGCGGCCATTGTGAGTTTTGCTTTTAATTTTACATCCGTTGGTGCACGGCTTTTTGGGGAGGATGCCGTATTCCCTACTTGGTTTCAACTACCGGCCATTGTTGTTATAACTACTATTGTTTGGCTGGCCGCCACCTTTTTGACGCGGCCGGAAAGCCAGGCCGTGCTCTACGATTTCTATAAAAAGATTAGGCCGGGAGGTCCAGGATGGAAGAAAGTCCTTGCCGATGCAGCTAATGAAAATGTGATTTTGGAGCCCAAACCTGAGGCTTGGAGCGTTCCTTCCGGTATCTTGGCCATGCTATTGGGCTGTGCCCTTATTTACTCCGCCTTGTTCGCCACCGGATACTGGATTTATGGCGAAACCGGTCTTGCGTCCGTACTTACAGGGTTAGCCGTGGTTTCAGGCTTTTTCTTGGTAAAGATTTGGAACAGGATTAAAGGTAGCGTACTCTAATGGGGCTGGGAAAACGGATTCTTTCGGTAGATATTTTTCGGGGAATGACCATAGTCCTTATGATTTTGGTAAATACCCCGGGCACTTGGTCCGCCGTATACCCGCCCTTGCTCCATGCAGAATGGCATGGGTATACCCCAACCGATTTGGTTTTCCCTTTTTTTCTGTTTATCGTAGGGACCTCCATCGTTTTTGCTTACAAGAACAGGACAGGCAATTCCAAGACCTATAAAAAAATAAGTATCCGCGCCTTAAAGTTGATAGGGCTAGGGCTCTTTTTAGGAGCCTTCACGCTAAGTTTTCCATTTGTAAAGGATTTTGCTGATATTCGTTTTCCCGGTGTCCTACAGCGTATTGGAGTAGTGTTCTTTTTTGCCGCTATTCTGTTCCTTAACGTTAACTGGAAGACCTTGGTTGGGATTTGTACCTTTTTGCTTATCGGGTACTGGCTCTTAATAGGGTTTGTACCGGTAGAGGGTATGGAATCTACCTATGAGCGCGCTCCCAACAACCTGGCCAATTGGTTGGATGTCCAGATTTTTGGCTCCCACAATTATAAGCCGGACTATGACCCGGAAGGGCTGCTAAGTACCGTCCCCTCGATCTGTAGTGCCCTTTTGGGCATTTTTACAGGATTGGTCTTAACTTCCGAACAGCAAAAGAAGGCTACGATTTTAATGGGTATGGGAGGTGCTTTTTTAATTCTTGGGCATTTATGGGATTTGGTGTTCCCCATTAACAAGGCCCTATGGACCAGCAGTTTTGTACTGGTTACGGCAGGATGGGCCAATCTTTTTCTCGCCTTTATCTATTACCTTACCGATGTTAGGGGAATTCAATTTGGCAGCATCTTCCGCTATGCCGGGGCCAATGCCATCGTGGTATACTTTTTATCCAGCTTTATTTCCAAGGTCTTCGGTATGATAAAGGTTGGGGATACCTCTTTTCATGGGTGGTTGTTCCATACCCTTTATGTCCATGACTTTATGTCCCTACAACTCTCCTCGCTATTGTATGGCCTTACCGTAGTGGCCTTTTACTGTCTGTTGGCCTACGTGCTCTATCAAAAGAAGATATTTATTAAAGTGTAATGAGGTTTGTAGGGAATGTAGGCGAACGAAGACGGAAGTTTCAAAACCTGACATCCCGAACGCCTAGCATTAACCAGTGGCGGTTCGCGGCTGTTTTTTTCCAGACTTGAAACTGAAACCTCAAACCTGGAACCTTAAACCCGACTACCCCCTTAGTTCCAATAGCCGTGCCACGTACTTCCCGATGACATCAAATTCCAGGTTCACTTTTGAACCTGCTTTGTAGGCGTGGAAACGAGTGTGTTCATAGGTGTACGGTATAATGGCCACATCAAAGGTGTTCCCGCGGGAATTTACCACAGTAAGACTAACCCCGTCCACCGTTATGGAACCCTTTTCAATGGTGGGGTTGTTTTGGGAAGGGTCATAGGAAAAGGAAAAAACCCAGCTCCCGTCCATTTCCGCTACACCTGTGCAGTTAGCCGTTTGATCTACATGACCTTGCACAATATGGCCGTCTAGACGGGATCCCAGGACCATGGCCCGTTCCAGATTTACCGAATCCCCAAGGTTTAAATCTCCTAGATTGCTCTTTTGTAGGGTCTCTTCAATGGCCGTAACCGTATATGCCTTTTCATCCTGCGAAACCACGGTGAGGCAGACCCCGTTATGCGCAATGCTTTGATCAATTTGCAATTCCTTGGCCAAGGGGGTGCTTATGGTGATATGAAGGTTGCTCCCTTCTCTTTCCAGATGGGCTACCTTGCCCAGGGCTTCAATAATTCCGGTGAACATGTTCCGCTTAAATTGAGTAGTTTTGTGCGATAAATTTAAGGATAAAGCCAAAGAAAGTATGCAGGAAACCCCAAAAATAAAGCTTGGAATTTCTATAGGGGATATCAATGGCATTGGATGTGAAGTGATACTCAAGACGTTTGAGGATTCACGGATGCTGGACTTTTGTACACCTGTAATCTTTGCCTCAAACAAAATCATCTCCTTTCAGAAAAACGAACTGAAGATTTCGCTCAAATATCAAGGGGTCCAGGTTGCCTCAAAGGCCATTTCTGGAAAGATCAATGTGGTGAATGTTTGGAAGGAGGTGCCGCAGATGACATTTGGGCAAGAGACTGTGGAAGGGGGAAAATATGCCCTTAGGTCTCTTAAGGCGGCCGTTAATGCGTTAAAACAGAATTATATAGATGTTTTGGTCACAGCACCCATCAACAAGAATAATATACAGTCCGATGATTTTAAGTTTCCCGGCCATACGGATTTCCTAGCCCAGGAATTGGAGGGGGAAAGTCTTATGTTCATGGTTGCCGATGATCTAAAAGTAGGTCTCCTCACGGATCATGTAGCGGTCAAAGATGTCCCGGCGGCCATTAACCCCATCCTGATCCGTACCAAGGTACGTACCATGGAAAAATCTTTGCAAATGGATTTTGGCGTCCGCAAACCCAAGGTGGCGGTTTTGGGAATCAACCCGCATAGCGGGGATAACGGAGTCATTGGTAAGGAAGATGATGAGGTGCTTAAACCCGTAATTCGGGAGATGGCCAATGCCGGCCATTTGGTTTTTGGCCCGTATTCCGCGGATAGTTTTTTTGGCTCCGATGCGTATCGGAATTTTGACGCCGTTCTTGCGGCTTATCACGATCAGGGACTGATTCCCTTTAAAACGTTGTCCTTTGGGAAAGGGGTAAATTTTACCGCAGGGCTTTCCAAGGTGCGCACTTCCCCGGATCATGGGACGGCCTATGAGATTGCGGGAAAAGGAAAGGCGGACCATAGTTCTTTTAAGGAAGCAGTTTTTACGGCCCTTCAGATTTATAGAAATCGGGAGGAATACAGGGAACTTACCGGTAACCCGCTTAAAAAACAGAAAGTAAGGCGATAGGGCCGTCGCTTCGTCAAAAAGCCCCAATTTTTAAAGTACCGCCCGATTAAGGATTTGGGAACCTACTTGTTGGTGTTTACTAAAATAATAGTATCTTTGCACCCGCCAGAATTGGATATGCCATCATTGTCCGATTCCCGGCTTAGGTTACTAAAGTGTTGGTACGATGAAACACAGGGAATATGTTATTCCTTTCTCTGGATTGAAGCTGGGAAAGCACGATTTTGCCTATACGATTGACAACAGGTTCTTTGATTCTTTTGGATACGAAGAGTTCAACGAAGCGGACATTAAGGTGTTGGCACAACTGAACAAAATGAGCACTATGCTGGAGCTGAAATGCCAGGCGCAAGGAACGGTAAACGTGGATTGCGATCTTACCAGAGAACCTTTTGACCAACCTATTTGGAGACCTCCCCCATGACTAATCACCCTTACACACCAGCCTTGTCAGTATTGCCATCTGAATTAGACCCACAACTGCTGACTAATCATGTGGCTGTCATCATGGATGGCAATGGTCTTTGGG
>JBCBSN010000026.1:0-27362 GCA_039819225.1 Bacteroidota bacterium
GGGAATAAATATATCGGTTTTGGTACCTTGGGCCTTTTTTTAGTGGCCATGCCCCTTTTTTTGATTACGCAAAGCAAAGGCAAGAAAATGAAGGATTACATGCTAACCGACGAAAACCTTAAAAAGATGAGGGAACGTGAGCGAAAAAAAACGGAGTAACCCACTTTGATTTTGGAATATTCTCGGAGCTTGTTCTAACCTTTAGTTCAAGTTGCGCTTTTGGATAAAGAATTTTTTTAGCAATTCTCCTGCCTCTTGGGCCATTACACCCCCGGCAACCTTGGTCTTGGGATGCAACTTGGTTCCCATTGCGCCAAAACCCCTTTCCGGATCGCTTGCCCCGAACACAATCTTTGAAATTTGGCTCCAATACAAGGCTCCGGCACACATTTGGCAAGGCTCCAGGGTAACATATAACGTGCAATCCCAAAGGTATTTGCCGCCCAAATAATTTGCCGCCGCGGTAATGGCCTGCATTTCGGCATGGGCGGTAACGTCGTTCAACTGTTCTGTGAGGTTATGGGCGCGAGCAATGATCCTGTCCCCCACTACGATTACGGCCCCTATGGGCACCTCCCCCTTTTCAAAGGCTAGCTCCGCTTCCTGCAGGGCTTTTTTCATAAAGTAGGTATCGTCAAATACGAGCATCAATTCTAAAACTTGCCCAATGGTAGCAAAAAAAAAGACATAAAAAAACTCCTTTCTTCTTCTAGAGAGCTTTTGAACTCGTCTTGAGCTCTTTATAAAAGGCTATTCATTCCTATTTTTCGAAATAATAGGTGTGGATAAATTCGTTGGCCCCATAGCCATCACCATCAAAGGTTTCGGCAAGTAAAAAACTGTTCCCGTTTACCCTGATCTTTCCATTATAAATCGGTTCGGCATTCCCAGGCCCCACGGATTTACTCTATGGTTGGTAGTTTTTCTTTTAGGAATGGTTATCCTCCACAACGAACAACTACAGATTTATCAGATTTTAACCGCTGCATAAACTAGGATACTCGTAAATTTGCTCCTTGCCATGAGCCTCCTGAAGCAGATAGACTATCCCAAGGACCTTAAAGCACTTTCCGTAGGGGAGCTGCCCGGACTTGCCCGAGAATTACGGGATTTTATCATTGATGTGGTGGCCACCAAGGAAGGACACTTGGGAGCAAGTCTTGGTGTAGTGGAACTCACGGTTGCCCTGCACTATGTCTTTAATACACCCCAAGACAGACTGGTCTGGGATGTGGGCCATCAGGCCTATGCCCATAAAATCCTGACAGGAAGAAGGGATGTTTTTTATACCAATAGGCAATTGGGGGGCATTAGCGGGTTTCCCAAAATGGCCGAAAGTGTCTATGATGCCTTTGGTACCGGACATAGCTCTACCTCTATTTCCGCAATTTTGGGAATGGCCGTCGCTTCCCGGCTAAAAGGAGAAAAAGACAGACACCACATCGCCGTTATCGGGGATGCTTCCATTGCCAGTGGTATGGCCTTTGAAGGCCTTAACCATGCCGGTGTCGCCGATGCCAATGTGCTTGTGGTCCTAAACGACAATGCCATCGGCATAGACCCCAGTGTGGGAGCACTAAAGAAGTATCTGACCAATGTTAAAAAGGGGACGGCCAAGGAAGAGAACCTCTTCGAATGCCTTAATTTTCATTATTCGGGTCCTATAGATGGCCATAATATGGATGCCCTTGTGGAGGTTCTTCAACAACTAAAACAATTAAAAGGGCCTAAACTGCTCCATATAATCACTAGAAAGGGAAAGGGGTTGCCACAGGCGGAGGAAAACCAGGTAATCTACCATGCCCCGGGAAAATTCAACAAAACCACCGGAGAACTCTTGAAGAGGTCCCGATTACGGCAGCTCCCTAAATACCAGGATGTCTTCGGGCTTACCCTATTGGAATTGGCTAGGAAAAATCCAAAAATTGTTGGCATTACCCCTGCCATGCCCACGGGAAGCTCCTTAAAATATATGATGGACGAGATTCCCGATAGAGCCTTTGATGTAGGCATTGCGGAACAGCATGCCGTAACCATGGCCGCGGGAATGGCATCAGATGGGCTAATTCCTTTTTGTGCCATTTATTCTACATTTCTGCAACGCGCCTATGACCAGATTATCCATGATGTAGCCCTTCAAAACCTACCCGTGGTTTTTTGCCTGGACCGGGCCGGGATTGTTGGGCAGGATGGGGCCACCCACCACGGGGTTTTTGATCTTGCCTATTTGCGATGCATCCCCAATCTCATTATTTTTGCCCCCATGGACGAGCTGGAGTTGCGGAATATACTGTACACGGCCCAGTTGGGACCGCCCGGCCCTATGGCCATCCGCTATCCTAAGGAACGGGGAACCCGGCTGGATTGGCAACTTCCCTTTGAAAATATCCCCTTAGGCAGTTCTCGGGAACTTAAAAAAGGCTCCAAAATAGCCCTCATTTCCCTTGGGACGATCGGGAACCGGATCGGCAAGGTTATTGAGGCTATTGATACCGATCAAAAAATAGGGCACTATGATATGCGTTTCCTAAAGCCACTGGACACCAAAAGGCTGAAATATATTTTTGATCACTATGAGCACGTCATCACCATGGAGAATGGTTGCCGGGCCGGGGGATTTGGCAGTGCCATCCTTGAAAAGGCTAATGAAATGAGGTATAAGGGATTCCTTGAAATACTGGCCATTGAAGATCGATTCCTGGAACATGGAACCATAGGACAATTACAAAAACTGGCAAAAATAGACACTACCACACTAAGAAATCGTTTAAATAAAATTCTTGATGCTCAGGAACAGAATTAGTTTATACTTGGTATGGTTCCCCTTTCTTCTTTTAATTGTACCATTACGTGCACAGGATCCCGATACACCTCGGCCCGTTGTGGAAAGTGTCCAAAATAGGCTCACGGACAGTATTTTGGCCGTGCTTAGGGACAGGCATCCAAAGTTGGTCATGGACAGTATTCCTGATGTTGTTCTAGACCATATTCGGAATATGATCCCGGATAGCTTAATGAAAAGGTTTGGGGAGAGTTTTCCCAATAATCCCGTGGATAGTATACCGGATGTAATTTTGGGCGATATCTTCAACATGGTCAGGGATACTTCGGTGGTTGAAACCATTGTGGTTAGAAGAGATCAAGAAAAAATCAAGTACATTCCCCGCGGGGTAAACCTGGTGAATCCAGTAGTTTCCTTTAAACGCACCAAGGCACTTAAGGATAAACCTCATCGTTTTAAAGTTCCTTCATTTTGGACACGTATCAACAAACTGGGCCTTAATCTTAACGAAGTTGCTTTTGTCAATTGGAATGCGGGGGGCAACAATTCCGTATCCGCCCTTGGAAATGCCAGTTTTGCCAGAAATTACAAGTTTAGATATCTCCAGTGGGATAACGAGCTTCGGTTTAGATATGGCATCAATTTTCAGGAAGGCCAACAAGTACGAAAGACCGAGGATCTTATACGCCTTACCTCTACCTTCGGCTATCAAAGGGATACCATTAGCAATTGGTACTATTCCATAAAGGCCAATTTTAACACCCAGTTCTCCAACGGGTTCAGGTATCCGGACCGGGATACCCCCATATCCCGCTTTATGGCCCCGGGCTATACTTTTTTTGGGGCGGGCACCTCGTATATTACCAAAGATCAACGATTTAATCTCTATATCTCCCCGGTAACCCAGAAAGCGACCTTTGTCCTGGATCAGGATTTGGCAGACCGGGGTGCCTTTGGAGTACGCAAAGCCGTGTTGGATGCGGACGGGAATGTGATAACCCCCGGGAAAAATGTATTTCTGGAGTTTGGTTTTCTTGTCAACAATGTGTGGGAAACCAAAGTGTACAAGAATATGGGGCTAAAAAATCGTCTTAGCCTGTATACGGACTATCTTAGAAGGTTTGGCAATGTGGACGTGGATTGGGAACTGAATATAGACCTCAGAGTCAACAAATATATCGTTACCAACATTGGAACCCACCTGATTTACGATGATGATGTGCTATTTGATCGCCAGGTAAACGAACAAGGGCAGGTAACCAATCCCGGAGGTCCCAGAATTCAATTTAAGCAGTTACTAGGTGTAGGTGTCGTCTACGATTTTTAAGGCCGAAGTGCCAATTCTACCTAGAAAATAAGCTTAAGAAAAGGGAATGTCTTCCATGTAAAATTGGCATTGGATCACATTGTTCGACAAAGAATTAAGGTTCTCCCTCGCCTAAGGTACGGCAAGCACCAAAAACCAAGACTAAATTCAGATGTATAGACAACGAGAATTATGTAAGTCTTAAATTTTGCCCTTATTATAAGCTTTTCCCGGTGAGCTTATCATGAATGTGTACGGCCGCCCCATCTGAAAGACTGGCCACATAACAGCAACTCTGCAGCAGCATATCATAAAGGGATCCGTTTGTTTCTTGATAGGTCTCCGGCAATGTACTAAGTATCAGCCGATCATAATTGGAGGCTCTTCCCTCTCTTTTTCTGACCAGGGCGCCCGTATACACCTCAAGGATGTCGGATATGATCTGGTATCCCGCGATTTCCTTCTCTACCACCTCCTTGGAGCGGTACACTTTTGCCATACTAAGGGAAAGAATATCATCGATCTGGGCCTTGAATCGACTTTTTTCCAGTAAAGAACTTCCGAAATTCCCTGCCAAGAGGTGTTCCTCATTGGCCAGGAATACCGAAATAGTATCGGATATCAAAGTGCCAATGGCCAATGCCCGCAAATAACTTAACCTATCTTCCCTATATTTTAGTGAGTTATATTTTTTGGTGTTTATGCTGTCCTTGACCAAATTGATCAAATACTCCAAGGCAAAATCCTCGGAGATGAGGCCAAGATTTATACCGTCCTCAAAGTCGATTATGGTATAGCAAATATCGTCCGCGGCCTCCATAAGATAGGCCAAAGGATGTCTGCAAAACGAGATACTGTCACCGGATCCACGCGACAATAATCCCAAATCCGTGGCCACTTCTTTAAAAACCGCTTTTTCCGATTGAAAGAATCCGAACTTTTTATCTGAAATATCAGGCGTAGGTTTCTTGGGCAGGGACTCCTTGGGATATTTCATAAAGGTCCCCAAAACGGCATAACTTAAGCGCAAACCGCCCTCTACCCCTGCACGGGACCGAGACAAAAGCCTGAATCCGTTGGCATTGCCTTCAAAATCCCTTAAATCCTGCAATTCTTTTTTTGAAAGGCCAGCCCCATAGTCTTTTCCCAAACCGGATATAAAAAACTCCCCTATAGCCTTTTCACCACTATGCCCAAAAGGGGGATTCCCTATATCATGGGCCAACGCAGAAGAGGCCACTATGGCCCCAAAATCATTAAAACTATACCCGTGCACCTCTCGTAAGCGGGGATGCCTTTCCAAAATCCCTTGTCCCGCGCCCCTGCCCAGACTTCTGCCGACTACGGATACTTCAAGGCTATGGGTCAAACGGGTGTGTACAAAATCGGTTTTGGACAAAGGTATCACCTGCGTCTTGTCCTGTAAACTTCTAAAGGCCGACGAAAAGATGATCCGGTCATAGTCCACCTCAAAACCCAAACGGGTCTCATCTTGCTCCCTCCGCAATCTTTTGTGCTTATCCCCATGCCTCCTAAGGGATAATAGGCGTTCCCAATCCATATACTGCATAATGGCCGCAAGATAGCCGTTTTACCCATTTTAAGGGTCATGTCTTTCTTTAAAAAGTAGCATGGTCGTTTTGCGCGGACAGATAGCTTCTTAACCCTTGCTTAACTTTAATTTAACCTTGCTTTACTTTCTTTGCCGGTGAAAATATGTGGGGATGAAAAAATTAATTTTGGTCGGTGTTCTGCTGTCAACAGCTTTGGGCATGGCACAGACAAACGGTTCCTTGAAGGGGAAGGTTTGGGATTTGGAATTGAAGGACGAACCTCTATTGTTCGCCAATGTACAGCTAAAGGACACTTCTTGGAGCACGCAGACCAATTTTAATGGAAACTTCGAAATTACCGATGTTCTTCCCGGTACTTATATACTTTCCATAGACTTCCTGGGATACGAAAACAGGGAGATTCCCATTGAAATAAAGGAAAATGGCATCACCCGGATAGAGGAGGGCTTAAGGGCAAAATCAGTGCCTGGGATTGCCCGAGAATCCAAGGGGCTGGCGCAGACACAAAAATCGTCGACCTCCCGGTTGACTACCATGGGATTACGGGATTGACCGTTTCCCGGAAGTCCTCAAAAATACTTTCATAACCTTTTTTTAACCTACGTAAAAAATTATAATGGCACTTTTGTGCTTATTCGATTTTAATGGGCGAAAATATATACCTTTTCATGATTATCGCTCTTGCTATACTCGCCATTACGGATTTGGTGGTAGGGGTTAGTAATGATGCCGTAAACTTTTTGAATTCCGCCATAGGATCCAAGGCCATCTCCTTTAGGACCATAATGATCGTTGCCAGTTTGGGCATCGCGTTCGGGGCGGTTTCCTCCAGCGGAATGATGGAGGTAGCCCGTAAGGGTATCTTTAACCCTAGTGAATTCGTTTTTGCTGAAATCATGATCGTTTTTATGGCGGTGATGATTACGGATATCCTGCTCCTTGATTTTTTTAACACCATGGGAATGCCCACCTCTACCACGGTTTCCATAGTCTTTGAACTGCTTGGTGCCGCGGTAGCCATTTCCCTGATCAAAATCAATGCCACTGGGGGCGGCTTTGCCGATCTGCCCACTTATATTAATACCGACAAGGCCACGGAAATAATTCTTGGCATTCTACTTTCGGTCATTGTAGCATTTACCATTGGTGCCTTGGTCCAATTTGTTTCCAGACTTTTCATAACCTTCAAATTTGAGAAAAAACCCAAATGGGTAGGGGCTATTTTCGGGGGAGTCGCCATCACCTCTATCGTATATTTTATCTTTGTAAAAGGCCTAAAAAGTGCGGACATTGTGGATCCTGCCATCCTGGAATTCATTAGCGAAAACCCTATTGTCTTTCTTCTGGAAAACTTTGTCGTTTGGACTTTGATATCCCTTGCGGTTACGTCCATTTTCAAGCTTAACATTTATACTACAATAATAGTAATAGGCACTTTTGCGCTTGCCATGGCCTTTGCCGGTAACGATTTGGTCAACTTCATAGGTGTACCTCTCGCCGCCATGGAATCCTTCAACAGTTGGTCCGGTTCCGGTACTTCCGCGGAAGACTTTACCATGGAAGGCCTATCACGGGCCGTAAGGACCCCAACATTGCTGCTACTGCTTTCGGGTGTTATTATGGTAGTTACGCTATGGTTCTCCTCCAAGGCAAAAAATGTGGTAAAGACCAGTGTGGATTTGGCCAGACAAGATGAGGGCGAAGAACGTTTTCAGCCCAATTTCCTATCCAGACAAATCGTTAAATTCTCTATCAAGGCCGTAGAAAATGTTTCCAATATTATTCCGTTGGCCGCAAGGCAACGAATGGACAAACAGTTTGAGATTCCTTACGTATACAGGCCCAAGACCAGGGTACAGGACCTCCCTGCCTTTGACCTAGTTAGGGCTTCCGTAAATCTTATGGTAGCCAGTGTATTGATTTCCATTGCCACTTCCATGAAACTACCCCTTTCCACTACGTATGTTACCTTTATGGTGGCAATGGGTTCTTCTCTAGCAGATAGGGCGTGGGGGCCGGAAAGTGCCGTATACCGGGTGGCCGGGGTACTTAATGTAATCGGGGGATGGTTCTTCACGGCAATTAGTGCCTTTACCGCTGCGGCCATTATCGCGCTTATTATTCATTGGGGCGGCATTGTAGCGGTGGTAATCCTTCTAATCACGGCGTTTTTGTTGATCGGCAAAAACTATCTTTCCCATACCAAAAAAGTAAAGGAGACCCGGATCGAGGAAAAACTGCAAAAAGCAGAAAGCCGTTCCATAAAAGAGCTTATAGAGGAAAGTGCGGACAATATTGCCCTGGCCATGAGAAGGGCCAACAAAATCTATACCTACAGTATAGATGGTTTGGCCAAACATGATTTGGAAAGACTTCGTAAAAGTAAAAAAAGTATCAGTAAATTGGATAATGAGGTAGAGGTCCTAAAGGATAACATCTTTTACTTTATTAAAAACCTGGACGAGTCCAGTGTGGGCACCAGTAATTTTTACATTAACATGCTTAATTACCTAGAGGATCTTACCCAGTCATTGGAGTATATCTCAAAGGCAGGGTATAAGCATGTAAACAACAATCATAAAAAACTAAGATTCAACCAAATCAAGGATCTCAAGGAAATTGACAATAACATCAACGACTTGTTTTCCAAGGTTACCCATATTTTTGAAAGTAAGGAGTATCCGGAGCTTACGGCCCTTATTATTCATAAACAACAACTCTTTGATCGGGTGAACGAAAAAATCGCGAAACAGGTAGCCCGGACCAGAGCCGATGAGACCAGTCCCAAAAACACCGCCCTTTATTTTAGCCTATTGTCGGAAACCAAGGATTTGCTTACGGCTACTTTGAACCTCTTGGAGATTTATGATGAGCACGTTAACGTTCATTCCGTAATCTAGGTTTCTTCTTTTTGGTAGTTCGTCGAAAATAATATCAGGATTTTTCATTTCCTCCGTTTGGAATTTATATGTAAATCCTGTCCTGATGAATGCCGTGGTACAGAAGTCCTTTTTAATATTCCTCCTCGCCCTAAGCCTTGTTTCCTGTAACAAGGATAGCAATGTAGATCCCATTGATGAATCATTTAACCCAGAAGACCCGATAATAGAGGATGCCAGGGCCTTGGCCAAAAAACTATACAACGATCTTTATCTCGAATCGGCCGTTACCGATGACATGACCCCGTGGACGGGTAGCGCAACTTCCTGTAATCCCGGTACGGTACCCCAGGCAACACGCGATAAAATTCTAATGCGGTTAGACTACTTTAGAAAAGCCGTTGGGCTTCACAATGAAATTCTGGAAAACGGTATCAAGAATGACAAGGCCCAAAGAGCGGCCCTTATGATGCACGCCAATTCAACCTTGGACCACTCTCCACCTAATACTTGGAAATGTTTCAGTCAAGAAGGCAAGGAAGGAGCCTCAAATTCATTGCTGACCATGATCCACAATGAACGAGCTATAGATTCCTATATGAGGGATCATGGTGCCAGCAATGGTCCCGTAGGCCATAGAAGATGGTTGTTATGGCCCAGACTACAGGAAATTGGAATTGGAAATACCTCCAGAACCAACGCCATTTGGGTATTGGGCAATGCCGGGGCAGTCCCGGAAAATATGCCGGATTTTATTTCATGGCCTCCCAAGGGACATATTCCCAACAACCTGGTCTATCCTAGATGGTCATTCTCCATCCGGGACGCCAATTTCCAAAATACCAAGGTTTCCATGACCGATGAGTCCGGTAACAGTATCCCCCTTTACCAGGAGAAATTGGACAATGCCTATGGCGACCGTACCATTGTTTGGGTGCCGGAAGGGATACAAACAAACAATACCCATGACACCCCATACACCGTAACACTTAAAGAGGTAGCTATTGATGGGGTACTAGAAGACTTTACCTATACGGTAATACTTTTTGACCCAAGCGAGTAGATTCCACATCAATTCTGAGGGAAAGCGTAAAAAAAATGTAGCTAAGCCTCAGAGAATTTCCAAATCCTTTATAAAACGTTATAATTCGAGGATTTCCCAACGGGATACTTCAAATTATTGTAACTTATACTACGTTAATGGGTAAGTCCATGAAGGTGATTCCAAGTTTTTTAGAATCCAGTTCTCCCCTCCATTGATGCCGGAACCAAAAGATTGCCAAAAAGGCTGGGGTAAAACTCCTTTGAAAATACGTTCGACGTAAAACCCCGTCTACATTTTGGTGATATGCAAGGATTTTTTGGACGCTTCTGGCCTTATTCATTACCCATAAAATTTTAACGGACCAGGATGCGGGGCACTTTATGATAGTACAGGTTAGAAACAAATTGATCAAGGAATACGTTGGCGAGATAGGGCGTTTTAGGTACTATGAGCATATTGTCGTGGGAGAGATAGAAAAAGGGATACATGTTACTTTTGAGAAAGCGGTGGTACCCCTACAGATCGGGGAACAAATCTATGGAACGGAAAAACCCTTTGTGTACATTTCCCATCGTCTTAACTCCTATTCCATGGATCCCATAGGCTATAGGGATGCCATAAAGCTCTTTCCTAATTTCAAGGGCTTCGCCATAGTGGCGCAAAGTAACCGAAGACGAATGTTGGCCCATTTGGAAAAAGCTTTTATGAAAAAACCTATTGGGGTTTTTGACAATTTACAGAGTGCCTTCTTTTGGGCGGAGAAGCTGCTCGCGGACCCTAACACCAACGATTATCTATAAAAGTTCATCTCGTCCATATACGCCCATACACTTTGGGGCAACAAAGGCCTAATATTTTTTCCCAACTTATGATTTTTTCGGATAAAAGTCGATGAGATTTCCATGACGGGTGCCTCCACGCGATGTATCCTTGGGTTATCCCTGAATTGCCCTATCACCGATCCTCCCGAAATCCTGGGATACACAAAGAGCTCATGGTTTTCTAAAATCCGTTCATAATTCTTCCATTTGTGAAAGCCCTTGAGGTTATCCTCACCCATGAGCAGGGAGAATGCAAAGCCTTTTCCATGTTTCTCCTCCAAACGTACTAGGGTATCTATAGTATAGTTGGGCCGGGGAAGATCAAACTCTATTTTGCTCGGCCTTAGTTTGGGGTAGTCCCGTACTGCCTCAAAGACCATTTGATATCTATGATGGTCCGCCAACAAGGTATCTTTTACCTTAAACGGGCTACGTGGCGTAATCACGAACCAAACCTCATCCAACTCCGAGAACTCAACAATATGATTGGCAATGGCCAAATGACCTATATGGATAGGATTAAAGGTGCCAAAAAAAAGTCCTACATTTTTCAATCTTAGGTATCCTTTTTTGGAGCTTTCTGAAGAGAGGAAGAGCTCCCTACAAAGTCCGAGACCAGGGCATGCGCCTCCTTTAAGGCCATATCCAGATCAAAATTTTTGATGACCTTATCAAATTGGGGAGCAGTGGCCATTTCTACAGAAGCCTTGGCAATGCGCATATTAATTTTGTCGTCACTTTCCGTACTTCGCTTTTTAAGTCGGATTTTTAGCTCATCCACACTGGGAGGTTTTACAAAAACGGCAAGGGTGCGTTCCGGGTATTTTTTTTTGATCCGCAGCCCCCCGACCACATCTATATCAAAGATGACATTCTTTCCCTGGGACCACAAACGTTCTACCTCAGTTTTGAGCGTCCCATAAAAATTGTCCCGATATACTTCTTCCCATTCAAGAAAATCATCCTTTTTTATATGCTTTTTAAATTCGGAAACGGTCATAAAATAATAATGCTGTCCCTGTCTTTCCTTACCCCGCCTAGGTCTGGAAGTGGCCGATACGGAAAAGGCGAGATTTAGCTCTGGTTGGCCCAAGAGATAGCGTACTATGGTGGTCTTTCCACTACCGGAAGGGGCCGAAAATATAATCAATTTACCTCCTTTCATTGTTCAAATACAAATTCAAGTATCAAGTTCAAACTCAAGTGCCAAGCTAAAATGCAAATTCAAGTTCATGTTCCGTGGTTTGCAAAATCGAATTTAGGTAAAAGCCGGAAAATCAGACTCTATATAGCGAACGCCTAACAAACTAGAAACAAAAGAGACCCGAAACCACTCCAGGTTAAAGCACGTTGAGCATCTGCTCCTTTATCTTCTCCAGTTCATCCTTCATTTGTACCACCAATTGCTGCATTGGGGCGTAATTGGCCTTGGAACCAATGGTATTGATCTCCCGCCCTATTTCCTGACAGATAAAACCCAATTTCTTGCCATTGGAATCCGGGGATCCCAACGTCTTGGAAAAATAATCCAAGTGATTGGCCAACCTCACTTTTTCCTCGGTAATATCGTACTTTTCCAGATAATAGATCAGCTCCTGCTCAAAGCGGTTGGCATCTATCTCTGTTTTTAGATCCGCCATGGCTTTGTCCAAACGTTCCCTTATGGTAGTCTGGCGTTCAGGATCCATTTGTGAAACCCTCTTCAATAGGCCTTCCAAGTTCTGAATTCTTTGTATAAAGTCCTTTTCCAGTATGTGGCCTTCCTGTTCCCTAAATTTTTGAACTTCACCAATTGCGGTCCGCAACGTATCACGGATGGCCTTAAACTCTTCCTCGTCCAAGTCGTCCTTATCGGTCCTTAGGGCATCGGGCAGTTTTAAGGCCATTTCCATGAGCAAGACCTTTTCTCCGTCCGCTATGGAAGCCAGTTGTTTCATATACTGCCTTAGTACGCCCTCATTTATCTGGGCAGCGGTCTCATCACCGGTATACTCGATATAGAGTCCAAAATCCACTTTACCCCTAACCAATTCATTAGCGATAAGCTTTCTAAGTTCTAGTTCTTTTTCCCGATAAGCCGGTGGCATCCTTGCATTAAGGTCCAGGTTTTTACTATTGAGCGACTTAAGCTCTACCGTAATTTTTTTTGTAGGAAGTTGCACCGTGTGTTTCCCAAAACCAGTCATGGATTTAATCATGAGACGTCTTTATTGTTAAAGGCTTTGCCCTTAGCCTCCTTCTTTTGAACAAAGGTAACCTAAATTTAAGCTTTGTCCTTTGGATGTCCATTTTTATCAAAGTGCCTGTTCAGTTGGGTCTCACACCAAAACATCCCAATGCCCAAGCCGATCAACAGCAAAAAAATGGACAACGTCATGGCCAAATCAAAAGGTAACAGGAAATAAAGCACGGTGTTTCCCACAATAGTAAAAATTGACCAAAATAACATCATTTTGGCAGCTATGCTATTGGCATAATCCCATATCCGTTGATTGGCCATGGTCCTCCTTGTACGGTAACCATAAAACCAATTGATTTTCTTTGGAGGATATGCTACATAAAAAAGAGCGAATAAAAGCAGTAAAAGGCCTGTGCAATTGACAACAAAAAGCTCCCAAAACACAACGCTACAGTTCCCGTACCCAAATATTTCTAAAGCTCACCCGACTGTTATCACCATGGTCCTGCAACATTAAGGGACCCTTGCCATGGGGTGGATTCTTGGGCCAACCTATATAAGGTGTTGTGCCTTTGATTTCAACATGATCCTGAATCAGCACTCCATTGTGGATTACGGTCATAGTGCCCGACTTGGTCTTTTTGCCTTCGGAATTGAATTCGGGTGCATGATAAATGATATCATAGGTGTTCCACTCCCCACTAGGAACCGAAGCCATGGCCAATGGGGTATGCTGTTTATAAATGGAGCCTACCTGTCCGTTTACGTAGGTAGGATTATCATTTTGATCCAATACCTGCACCTCATAAAGACCATTTAAAAAAATACCGCTGTTTCCCCGGTTCTGGTTGTTGCGCTGCACATCGGCCGGAGAGCGCCACTCTATGTGCAATTGTACATCCCCAAATTCTTGTTGGGTACGTATGTTTCCGGTCTTGTCCGCAACGGTCATACTACCATCCTTGTTCAGATGCCATTTGGCCGGAGAGGCGTTATCCTTGGAAGAAACCCAACCCTCTAGGCCGGTTCCATCAAAAAGAACAATGGCATCACTTGGCGCGCCGCCATTTGGACCAGGGGTTACCTTGGGGACCACAGGTTCGTAAAACTCGGTAGCCTCGGGTTTTGTAGGTTCCGAGCCACTGTACTCCGGATGTACGATGATACCGTTCTTTAAAATCCCCTTGGTTTCTTCCTTGATTCTTTCTTGGCCAAAAACCATGCCCACGAATAACAGGGCCGTAATCATCACTATTCTGTTCATACAGTATTCAACTTTTGTTCGTTAATAGGGTAAAATTGGGAAAAGGGATTATCCCCCTTATAGTTCCCTTATTTTAATATTGCGATAGGCCACTACATCACTATGATCCTGTAACCCGATCTTGCCCTTGGTGTACTTTCCGAAATGCTCCCAATCCGCAAATTTGGCTTGGGAGACCATACTGTTCCATGACTCGTTCCCCACGGGGAACTTCACAATTTCTGTTCCATTCATGTGTACACTGCCCTTTTCCGCCTTATGATCTATGCGGATCACCATGGTATTCCATTGCCCTACTGGTTTGGTAACGTCCTTGGATGGGCCTACCATATCATATAAGGCACCGGCCTGCCGATCAATTCCGTTTTTGCCGTCCGGATGTTTCTCATTGTCCAGCACCTGTATCTCCGGGCCGGTTTGGTAAGGCTGTTTTAGGGACGGCATTTCCTGGACCCCCCAAAAAATACCACTGTTGCCGGCCTCGGCTATGCGCCAATCCAGGGAAAGCTCAAAATCGGTAAACTCCTTTTGGGTCACCAAATTATAACTTTCCCCCTTTTTCCTGTCCTGGGGAGGGTAGAACACCATGGCCCCGTCCTCCAATTTCCAATGTTCGGAAACCCCGTCCTTTAAATACTCGTTCCAACCGTCAAAAGAGGTGCCATCAAAGAGGACCGTCCATCCTTGCTTTGATTCCGTCATATCCGTTCTGGACGTATCTTCAGTTTCCGGTTGTTCCTTTTTTTCGGCCTTGTCCTTACAGGCCATAAAAATGGAAAAAACAACCCCTAAAATGACAAGAAACCTTATCCTAAAACCCAATTTCATCCTCATAATCCCAGTACCTTTTTTAGCATTTCCTTGTCTGTTTCGCCTCCGGCAAAATCATCGAACGTCTTCTGCGTGGCTTCAATAATATGGTCCCGGATAAAAACGGCTCCCTCGCGCGCACCTTGTTCCGGACTCTTTATACAACATTCCCATTCCATTACGGCCCAGACATCACAGTTGTATTGGGTGAGTTTGGAAAAAATGGTCCCAAAATCAATTTGTCCGTCGCCGAGGGAGCGAAACCGGCCAGCGCGATCTATCCAGTCATTATACCCTCCGTACACCCCTTTTTTTCCTGTGGGATTAAATTCGGAATCCTTAACATGGAAAGACTTGATGAACTCGTGGTAAAAATCGATATAGGAAATGTAATCCAATTGTTGCAGTACAAAATGGCTGGGATCATATAACATATTTACCCGCTTGTGGTTTCCGGTGGCCTTAAGAAAACGCTCAAAGCTGTCACCGTCATGAAGGTCCTCCCCCGGATGTATCTCATAGCATACATCTACCCCGTGGGCATCAAAATGATCCAAAATGGGTTTCCAGCGCTTGGCCAACTCCTCAAAACCCAGCTCTACCAGGCCCGGAGGCCTTTGCGGCCAAGGATAGACCGTATGCCATAGGAGCGCCCCTGAAAACGTGGCATGGGCCTTAAGCCCCAACCGGCCACTGGCCGTGCCCGCTTTCTTCACCACGTCCACCGCCCATTCCGTACGAGCCTTGGGATTGTTCCTTACGCTATCCGGCGCAAAACTATCGAACATGATGTCATACGCGGGATGTACCGCCACCAATTGTCCCTGTAGGTGTGTGGATAGTTCCGTAATTTCCAGGCCATAGGAGTTCACCTTGCCCTTTAGTTCATCGCAATAGTCCTGGCTTTCGGCGGCCTTGTCCAAATCGATCAGAAAACTTTCCCAGGTGGGAATCTGAATCCCCTTGTACCCCAAATCGGCAGCCCATTGGCACATGCCGTCCAGGGAGTTAAAAGGTGCTTTGCTGTCTACAAATTGGGCCAAAAAAACGGCAGGCCCCTTGATCGTGTTCATCGGTGTCTTGTTCTGTTTAATGGATTATGATATCTTTATTTTAAGAACTCGTCTTGAGTCCGTAAAATTTGCTGTAAAAATGTCTTTTATACCCATATTTTGTCTTTTTCTTGTTCTGTCCGCCTAAGGCGGATGCAACGCAAAAAAGCCTTCATCTGGATACAACCCGCCCGTTCCAGTCGGACGGGAATCCTAGTTTTTCGCCAAACATTCCGAACTCAAGACGAGTTCTAAGTATAGTATCGGAATAAATCCTATATTTAGTTCACTAAAAACTCAAAAATCGGCCTTGTTTTTAGCAATTCATAAATATAGGAAAACCATCAGAATTAAAACAAGAAATCCAAGATGAATCAAGAAGAAGTATATGATGCCATTGTCGTGGGAACGGGAATAAGTGGGGGCTGGGCCGCCAAGGAACTTTGCGAGAGTGGTTTAAAGACCCTGGTCTTGGAACGGGGCAGAATGGTGGAACACCTTAAGGATTACCCTACGATGAACCTGGATCCTTGGGACATGCCCTATAAAGGACAGCTCTCGGCAGTGGACAAAAAGAAATACCACAAGCAACTACGGGTCAATTGGGCCCCAAGGGATGACGTAAAGCATTTCTTCGTCAACGATCTGGAACATCCCTATGTGGAAACCAAACGTTTTGATTGGATACGGGGCTATCACGTGGGCGGACGGTCCCTAACCTGGGGAAGGCAGAGTTACCGTTGGAGCGATATCGATTTTGAAGCAAACAAAAAAGACGGCCATGGCGTAGATTGGCCCGTACGCTATACAGACATTTCCCCATGGTACGATAAGGTAGAAACATACATAGGGGTAAGCGGCGAAAATCTAGGACTCCCCCAATTACCGGACGGCAAATTTATGCCGCCCATGGATCTGTTCTGCGGGGAGGAAGACCTTAAAAAAACACTTTCGGAGAGCTATGATGACGGACGGTTATTGACCATTGGAAGAGTGGCCCATATTACGGACAATGCGGCCAAGGTGGAAGGCCGAAATCCATGCCAATACCGCAACCGATGTTGGCGCGGTTGCCCCTTTGGAGGGTATTTCAGCAGTAACTCCTCTACGCTACCCGCTGCGGAACGTACGGGAAACATGACCCTTAGACCCAATTCCATAGTACACGAGGTCGTCTATGACGACTCTACCAAAAAGGCCACCGGAGTAAAGGTAATCGATACCGAGACCCATGAGAAATTGGAATTCAAAGGCAAGATAGTTTTCCTCTGTGCCTCCGCCATGGCCTCAGTAGGGATTTTGTTGCAATCCAAATCCAAACGATTCCCGAATGGGCTAGGGAACGACTCTGGTATGCTGGGGACCAACATTATGGACCACCATTACAAACTGGGGGCCAATGCCAAGATCGATGGTTATCTGGATAAGTATTATAAAGGTAGGCGGCCCAATGGTTTTTATATTCCGCGATGGGTGAACCTTAATAAAAAAACAAAACGAAACTATTCAAGAGGTTTTGGCTACCAAGGAGGCGCCGGCAGGGAGGATTGGACCACTTCTGTAAGGGAAATGAGCTATGGGAAAGACCTTAAGGAAAGTGTTTTAAAACCTGGGGGCTGGCAGATAGGAGCCACTGGTTTTGGTGAATTTCTTCCCTATGACGACAACAAGGTTACCCTGAGTACTACAGAAAAAGATCAATGGGGACTGCCCCAACTGGATTTTGATGTGGAATTCAAAGAGAACGAATACAAAATGCGTGAGGACATCATTCGGGAGGCTATGGATATGTTCAAAAAAGCGGGATTCAAAAATGTGGAGCCCTACGAGGAATCCACCGGGCCCGGTTTGGGTATTCACGAGATGGGAGGAGCCCGTATGGGCCATAATCCCAAGACCTCCGTTACCAACAAACACAATCAATTACATGCCGTACCCAATGTGTATCTAACGGACGGAGCCTTTATGAGTTCCTCCAGTTGCGTAAACCCTTCCCTAACCTATATGGCCTTTACCGCTAGGGCGGCCAACCATGCGGCCAACCAATTTAAAGTAGGTAAGTTTTCGTGACTACCTCAATAAAGTAACTATAAAAACGTTGGGAGAATAGCAAAGTCCTAAAAAGGGCGTTGTTTCCCAAGGACATTCCTATTGAAAAACCATTTTATGGAAAACGCTTCGGCCCGGAATATGTGGGGCGACTTCTTGGACGCCCATTTAGAGTATGCTTTTGTAGATGCACCCCAGGTTATTCGTTTACGCGACAATAAGGAGGATGCAAATACTTGTGTCCGTTCGATAAAAAAAGGGGTCAAAAAAGCTTTTTCCAGCTCCTTGTTAGGGCTTCAATATCGCAAAGAACGACTGCCAAAGACCGGGGAGTTTTTGGTGATAACCGATTGGGAGGGTCAAGCCAAATGCCTCATTCGCCTTACCAAAGTAGTTTTGAAGCCTTTTTTTAGCATTAACGCAGAGTATACCCAAAGGGAAGGGGAAGGGGATAGATCCCTGGAACATTGGAGAAAGGTCTATTGGGACTACTTCACCCGAGAACTGGAGCCTTTTGGTCGTGTTCCCCGGGATAGTATGATCCTTGTTTGCCAAGAATTTGAAAAGGTTTTTGAACGATAACCGACATCAAAAAAAGACCGGTCAGGTTTTGGAAACCTGACAGGCCCGTCCATCAATCTTCCATTTCTACCCAAACGTTGCCGCCCTTATGGGATGCCACGGTGGCCTCTATAAAGTTCATACCACGTACCCCGTCCAACATGGTGGGAAACTCGCCATCATTGTACGCTTCTCCCCGTATGGCCCGTGCTGCTCCCAAGTAGATATTGGCCATGGAATCAAAGATGCCCTCAGGGTGTCCTGGAGGAAGTTTGGTGCCGTCCAGGGACAGCTCGGAATTATAGGCATGTCCTGGTTTATAGACCTTGGTAGGTTCTGTATCGCTCATCATATAAAGGAAATTGGGACGTTCCTGTTCCCAACGGAAAGCGGCCTTTTCACCATAAATAGCGATAGCCAGACCGTTCTCCTCACCCGTGGCTACCTGGCTACCACGGATTACACCTTTAACATGATCATCCATACGGACAAGTACGGTGCCATCCACATCCATCTTGTTGTCATCATAAAGGTAATTGAAGTCACATAACAGGGATTTTACCCTAAGTCCAGTTGTGTATTCCAACATATTAAAGGCATGTACCCCAATATCCCCCATACAGGAACTTATCCCTGCTTTCTTGGGATCCAGGCGCCAAACCGAGGAACGCTTTTCTTTATCATGGATAATGGTGTTGATCCAGCCTTGGTAGTATCTGGCATCCACTTTGTGGATCTTGCCCAGGGCACCGGATTTTATCATTTCTCGCATCTGGCGTACCATGGGGTAGCCCGTATAGGTATGTGTAAGGGCAAAGACGGTCCCTGCCTTTTGGTGGGCCTCCTGCAAAATTTTTGCCTCTTCCAGGGTAGTGGTCATGGGCTTTTCACAGATTACATGAATGCCATTGTCCAAAAGCTTTTTGGCCATGGGAAAATGCAAAAAATTGGGGGTCTGCACGGAGCATACCTGGATACGTTCGTCTTCCGGGAGTTTCATTTCGCCTTGGATAAAGGCATCAAAATCGGTATAGATACGATCTGTGGGCACATCTATTTCATTGGCAAAACCGATATTCTCTTCAAAAACGGGGTTGAAGACCGCCGCCCTTATTACGTAATTATCGTTAATGTGGGAGGCCACTCTGTGCAATACCCCGATGAGGGAATCCCCGCCCCCTCCTAGAATTCCTAACCGTATATTTTTTGGCATAATAGTAAAACTTTTAATCGTTGATTTTTATGAAATGAAGATATGAACTCGTCTTGAGTTCGCAAAATTTGCCGCAAAAACAGCTGCCTGCACATTAGCAATAGCCATATATTTTAGGTACTACACTTGATACGTAATCCTTTCCCTTTTAAAGAAAAGGAAGAAAACGAAAAACACCCCAAGGGCAAAAGCAGCGGGATACCACCAAATAGTGGCCCATTCGTGACCCCCATTGGGCAATAAATAAGCATCCGTTATCTTTCCTGCAATCCAGAAACCCACCAACATGCCCAAACCATAGGTGGCCAGGGTAATTAGCCCTTGGGCCGCACTTTTTATGTGACCCGCAGCCTTGCTATCTGTATAGATCTGCCCGGAGACAAAGAAAAAATCATAACAAATACCATGAAGGGCAATGCCGGTTAAAATCAAAAAGGCCATCTCTCCCGCATTGCCGTAGGCAAAAAGTATATAGCGCGCGGCCCAAGCCAACATGGCCACCAACATGGTCTTTTTAAAACCGTATCGCTTAAAAAAGAAGGGCAATAGGAGCATGAAAACTATTTCGGAGACTTGACCTATGGTCAACTTTCCAGCGGGATCCTCCACCCCGATTTCACCTAAAAACTGGGCGGTACGCTGATAATAAAAGGCCAGAGGAATACATATTAAAATAGAAGTCAAAAAGAACACCAAAAAATTACGGTCCTTTAAAAGTCTCAGGGCATCCAGACCTAAAACCTCCCAAATACCAGATTTTTTCGTCCTATCCATCTTTGGCGGGGTCTTGGGTAACGTAAAACAAAAAAGTCCTAAAAGTATGGAGGAAATGGCCGCCATTAGAAAAGTATTGCGTAAAAGCCCTTCTGAAATGCCCTCCTGAGAATCCCAGTTGAGGTAACTTATCAAAAGGCCGGCCACGATCCAACCAACGGTACCAAAGACCCGGACCGATGCAAACTCCTTGGACGGATCTTTCATTTGATTGAAGGAAACCGAATTCACCAAGGCCAAGGACGACATATATAATACCATATACCCCAGTAAATAGGGGAAGAACATTGTAAAATCCGTTGTCGTGTACAAAAGATACATAAGCACCCCGCCCAGAAGGTGCAATACGGCCAAAACCTTTTCCGCATTAAAGTAGCGGTCCGCAATCAGACCTATGATGAAAGGGGCCAAGATAGCGCCCGCTGATTGTGTGGAATAGGCCATTGCCACTTCGGGATCATTGGAACCCAAGGTATTGGGCAAATAAATGCTCATAGTTACATACCAACTGCCCCAAATAAAGAATTCCAAAAACATCATCAGGGACAATTGCAGACGTACTCCGAATTTCATGCCATGACGATCTATCGTTTGTATTTGATATATTCCAGGGAAAGAGGTTCTAGGCCATTGGTCCTAAAATCCACCGCTATTTGACCCCGATGATGCTCGGAATGATTAATAATCTGGAAAAGGATATCCTGTATGGTATTGGCATACGATCGCCCTTCGGAGTTCTGATAGTCAATCCTTTTTTCAAAGTTGTCGGTTTGCGTTGTAATCTCAAAGGAACTCCGCTGGTTTTCGTAATGGATGTCCCCCCATTTGTTGATTTCATGAAGTTGCCAAGGCAAGTATTCGGGAGGTTTTCCAAGAATATGGGAATTCCAAATATGGTGTGCATTCAATATATGGCTAAAAAGTTCCATGCTTTTTTCAGGCACCACCTTCATGGAACTACAGGCTTCTATAAGCTTTCTGTTGCAATAAAAATTGTAATCAAATAGCTGGTTAAAGAAAACTTTCATAAAGAATATCGGTTTGGTCTTAACGCATCGCCTTGGCGGCTTTCAACATCAATCGTTTTGTGGCCAAAATTCCTTCTTCCTCACTAAGTCCACTTCCCTCATACTCTACTCCGATATACCCGGCATACCCCGCATCCTTTACTATCTGTAACATTTTCACATAATCGATATGGGTCTCGTTGCCTTGTGCGTCAAACTCATGGGCCTTGGCACTTACCGCCTTGGCATGGGGCATAAGTTCGGTAACACCCTTATAAATATCGTACATTTCCTGGCATTCACGGCTATCTTTCTTTCTGGTAATGCAGAAGTTCCCAAAATCCGGAAGGGTGCCGCAATTGTCCATCCCTACGGTCCGCATTACATCTGCCACCATAATTCCGTTGGAAGAGAGGCCCCCATGGTTCTCCACAATAACGTTTATATTCCGATCTTTAGCATAGGTGCTCAATTGTGTCAGGGAATCTACCGAAGCTTTCTTCCAGATTACGGGATCGTCCTCCCCATACAAGTTTACACGAATAGCATGGCATCCCATGGCGGCGGCGGCCTCAACCCACTTGTAGTGGTTTTCTACGGTCTTCTTACGTTCTGCCGCGTCCGGGACGGCCATATTCCCCTCACCGTCAATCATTATCAATACATTGTCCACTCCGTGCTTTTTGGCCTCCGCATTGCACTTCTCCACAAATTTGGCCATGGCGGTATCGGAATATTTTGCCGCTTCCAATTCCTTATTGTACAATTGGTTTACGTATTCGATTCCGGAAAAGCCCCACTTTTTTGCTTTCTCCGCAAAAGTATAGGGATTTACCCCTTTTTCCCGTATCATTTTATGAATGGACCATTGGGCCAGGGATAGTTTAAAAAAAGGAGGGGTCGACTGCTCCGCCATAGGCTCTTCCGTTTTTTGAGAATCCTTTTTTTTGTCCTCCTTGCACCCTGCTAGGCCCAATAGGGACAATGCAAGGCCCGCTTGGGAACCATTTTGGATAAAATGCCTTCTTTTCATTTTCCGTATCGGTATTGTGTTCTATAATTTAAGTTGATTGCTCCATCGATATTGTAGTCCTTGGGACCGGGGTATCGTGTTTAAATGTAGAAAATTAATTTTATATTTAATACATTTAGGGCTCGAACAATCAGGTACATGAGCAAATTTTATTACAACGACGATCAGGAATCGTATGATGCCATCGTTGTGGGAACCGGAATCAGCGGAGGCTGGGCCGCAAAAGAACTATGTGAAAACGGATTGAAAACGTTGGTCCTGGAGCGCGGGAGGATGGTGGAGCATGTAACGGATTACAAGACGGCCAATATGGATCCCTGGGACTTTCCAAACGGGGGACATGCCACCCGGGAACAGAAAGCTCAGCAACCCAAACAATCCCGTACAGGATATACCACCAAGGCGGCAAGCCGTATGTGGTTCGTTAACGACCTGGAACATCCCTATAACGAAACAAAGCGTTTTGATTGGATGAGGGGCTACCATCTTGGTGGACGTTCGCTTCAATGGGGACGTCATAGTTATCGCTGGAGCGAAGTTGATTTTGAAGCTAACAAACGCGAAGGGATTGCCGTGGATTGGCCCATACGTTACAAGGATATTGCCCCATGGTACGATAAGGTAGAAACATATATAGGGGTAAGCGGCGAGCTTCTTGGCCTTTCCCAATTGCCGGACGGACAGTTTCTCCCCATGATGGAACTCAATTGTGCGGAGCAGCATGTGAGGGACAAGGTTGCGGAACACTTTAATGGGCGAGTCATCACGGCCGGGCGGGTGGCCCATATTACCGGGGATAAAACTTTTGACGGTCGTGTTAAATGCCAATTTCGGAACCGCTGTATCAGAGGATGCCCCTTTGGCGGCTATTTTAGCAGTCTTTCCTCTACCCTGCCCGCTGCCGAACGCACCGGGAATATGACCCTTAGACCAGACTCTATTGTACATGAGGTCATCTATGACCCGGATACCAAAAGGGCTACCGGGGTAAAGGTGATAGACCGATTGAGCAAGGAAACCTATGAGTTTAAGGCCAAGGTCATTTTCTTATGCGCTTCGGCCATTGCGTCTACTTCCATATTGATGCAGTCCAAATCGCACCGTTTCCCAAATGGCTTGGGCAATGATTCCGACCAGTTGGGGCGTAATATCATGGATCATCATTTACGAGTGGGCGCCCAGGGAAAACTGGATGGATTTGAGGACAAATACTATAGAGGTAGAAAACCAAATGGCATTTATATACCCCGTTTCCGGAATTTGGGGGGCAGCTCCAATAAAAAAGAATATAAAAGAGGTTTTGGCTATCAAGGCGGTGGCGGACGCGGGAATTGGGACGATACCATTGCAGAGCTTAGCTATGGCAAGGAAATGAAGGATGCGCTCTTGAAACCTGGGGGATGGACCTTTGGCATGGGTGGTTTTGGAGAGGTTTTGCCCTATGAGGATAATCGCTTTACCTTGGATTATGGCAAAAAGGACCAATGGGGACTGCCCACGGTTACCTTTGATGCGGAACTCCGGGAGAACGAACTGGAAATGCGAAAGGATATGAAGGATTCTGCGGTGGACATGCTTGAAAAAGCGGGATTAAAAGACATTACCCCCTTTGACAACCCCGGCGCACTGGGGCTGGGTATTCATGAAATGGGTACTGCACGTATGGGACGAGACCCAAAAACCTCGGTACTCAATGGGCATAATCAAGTACACGCGGTTCCCAACGTTTATGTCACGGATGGATCTTTTATGACCTCTGCCAGTTGTGTAAATCCTTCATTGACCTATATGGCCTTTACGGCCAGGGCGGCGGACCATGCCGTAAAAGAACTTAAAAAAGGCAATATCTAATGGATAGAAGAAAAGCACTTAAGAACATGGGAGCAGCCCTGGGCTACTCGGTGACCATGCCCACATTGATGGGCATTTTCCAAGGCTGTAAAACCGAAAAGGTGGTGAAATGGATTCCGGATTTTCTAAGTGGGGAAGAAGGGGCCGCCCTTACCCAATTGGTAGATATTATCCTTCCCCGGACGGATACCCCATCCGCCTCGGAAGTACAGGTGCATTTGTTTATCGATAAGTTCGCCGATCAAGTGATGGAAAAAGAGCAACAGGATTTTATGAAAATGACCATGGGACGCTTTTTGGACAAGGCCATAAAAGATTCCGGAAAGGAAAATGTACTGGATCTTTCCGCCGAAGACTTGGAGGCCTCACTGTCCAAAACCCTCAAAGTTACCCAAGAGGACGAGGCCAATCACCTGGAGGCCATAGCGGAATACAAGGACGCCCTGGAAGAGGGCCAGAATGCCGTTTTGGCCGATGCCCATGCCCAGTTTGCCTTTGCCAATGACCTTAGGGGATTAGCCATTTGGGGTTACAAAACCTCAGAATATGTGGGGGAAGAGGTTTTGGATTATCTCCCTGTTCCCGGAGGCTATGTTGGTTGTGGAGATTTAGAGGAATTAACCGGGGGCAAAGCCTGGTCCCTATAGAATAAACGAGCTTAGCGAGTGCTGGGCCATATCTCCAAGGTATTGGAAAAATGGAGAAGATTTTATTCCGATTAAGGGTATTGATTAAAAGACAAGTGCCAAATTCTAAATACCTTTTGTAAAGGAATGGACCAAAAGAATACGATTAAACGATTAGACCAAAGAATATGAAAAGAAGAAGTTTTATCCAAAAAACGGCTATGACGGGTGGTGCTATTGGTCTTGGCGGCGGCTTATCCTATGCAAACCAACCCATTCCCAAGGCCCCACATACCTTTAACCTTCATTATGCCCCGCATCTAGGGATGTTCAAGAATATGGCCGGGGACGACCCTATTGACCAAATTAATTTTATGGCCGATCAAGGTTTTACCGCCTTTGAGGATAACGGGATGATGAAACGAAGTGTGTCCATGCAGAAAAAGATGGGGGAGACCCTAGCGAAAAGAGGCATGACCATGGGCGTATTTGTGGTAGACAAGGGAGGAAATATGGCTAACACCCTTGCAGCGGGCAAAAAGGAACATCTGGATATATTTCTGGACGGCTGCAAAAGAGCCGTTGAGGTGGCCAAACGGGTCAACGCCAAATGGATGACCGTAGTGCCAGGCGGATTTGAACGAAAACTGCCTATTGGAGTTCAAGACGCCAATGTTATCGAAGCCCTGAAAAAGGGAGCAGAGATTTTTGAACCGCACGGTTTGGTCATGGTATTGGAACCCCTTTCAGACTCCCCAGACCTGTACTTGCAAAATTCTGATCAGACCTATATGATCTGTAAGGGAGTAAATAGTCCTTCTTGCAAAATATTGTATGACATATACCACCTACAAAAGACCGAGGGACATTTGATTCATAACATGGGCCTTACTTGGGATGAAATTGCTTATATACAGATTGGGGACAATCCGGGTAGAAAAGAACCCACCACTGGGGAAATCAACTACAAAAACGTGTTTAAGTGGATTCATGAAAAAGGATTCAAAGGCGTCCTGGGCATGGAACACGGCAATTCCAAAGCCGGTAAAATGGGAGAACAAGCGGTAATTGATGCCTATAAGGAAGTAGATTCCTTTCTGTAAATCCTATTTATTTTAGGGTTATCTCTATGATGGTGTCTACCGGGTCGCGATTTTCCTTGGGAAGTTCCAACAATAGACCGTATTTGTCCATGCGATATTTCACTTTGCCCTTATCCGAAAAGAATACCGCAGAGGCGATTTTCCCATTAAATGGCTGAATCAATAGGAATTCCTTGTCCCAATCCAGGACATGGATATAGAGTTTTTTGCCCTTTTGTGTGCTTACTCCCCAATCTTCCGGGGCAATGATTCCCTTTCGGGTGCCGTAGATGGTCTCCCCGTTTTGTCCCATCCATTCCCCCATAGCCTTAAGGGAAGTCCTATGTTCCGACTGTATCTGCCCATTGGGCATTGGACCTACATTCAAGAGAAGGTTGGCATTGCGCCCTGCCGCCTTTACCATCATATGTACTAACTGCTTGGGCGATTTGTGCTTGTCATCTATCAGATTAAAACCCCAAGAACCATTTATGGTAAGGCACATTTCCAACGGAAGCTGGCTTATAGGGCCTTTGTTAAATCCGGCCGTATTCTCCCCGGGAAGATCTTGCTCAAACATTTGAAAATCCTCCCCGGGATACGGACTTACGTGGTGGTTGCTCCCTACCAAAGCTGCGGGCTGTAGCTCATGGATCATTTTATACGTCTCTATGTTTTCCCAATCGGCATCCTTTTTGTCCCACATTCCATCGAACCAAATACCGCCAATTTCTCCATAGTTGGTCAACAATTCCGTCAGTTGGGCATTCATATAGGAAATGTAGGCATCCCAATTCCCTTCATCCGGGCGGCCGGTATAGCCCTGCCCGGTTCGTCCCCTTGGGTAGTAATCCGGGTGGTGCCAATCCAACTGCGAATAGTAAAAGAAAAGCTTTATTCCCTGTTTTCCGCATTCATCCGCCAACATCTTAAGTACATCCTTTCCATATGGGGTGGCATCCACGATATTGTAATCCGAAACCTGGGAATCATACATGGCGAAACCGTCATGGTGCTTGCTTGTAATAGTGATGTATTTCATGCCCGCATCCTTTACCATTTTAACCCACTCCGCGGCATCAAAATCAATGGGGTTAAAAAAAACGGGCAGTTTTTCATACTTGGCTATAGGAATCTTCTTTTGCTCCATGAACCACTCCGCTACGCCAGGATTTCCTCCACCTCCCATAACGCTATAGACCCCCCAATGCACAAAAAGACCAAATTTGGCATCTTGAAACCATTCCCGATTTTCAAGATTTTCCTTTGTTGGGGTATAGGTTTCCTGGGCACTTGCCTTAAGACCTATACCTAATACCATAATTGCGACAATGGGTAGTTTCATAATTCTAATTTTCAAGGAATTTAAATAGGTTCTTAAATATAACAAAAGGTTCAAAACAGTCATTCCCATATTTACCAGCAAAGTACTTTTCTTATTTGGCGGCTATACC
>JBCBSN010000027.1:0-27321 GCA_039819225.1 Bacteroidota bacterium
ATTAGCCTAGTGCATAAATATCTTAATGAGAATTAGGACGGATGGTAGGTGAAGCGCAAGTGTCCAATGCAAGTTCAAGTTCAAATAGTTTAGGAGTTTAGAGGTTTAGAAGTGGATTGGTTCTAATCTACTGATTACTGCAACTGGCCACTGTTTACCATTTGGAAGTGAACCACTTTTGGAATTTGAATTGTTATTCCGGGCACCTTATCCAAATCGGATTAAACTTGAAAACCCTGCAAATACCGGATTTGCAAGGTTTTGATGGTATTCCTAAAGAATTGTGGCCCGCTAAGAAATGGTCTTACGTCTTTAGTCTATCAGCACGGCGGTCTTGAGTCTTTTTATTTCAAATAGTTGACCACTTCGTCCATGGCCGCATTTACCGCTTCTTCCTCAAAGTAAAGCTGTTGTTGGTTGTAGGCATTCAACCATTTTATATCCTTTTCCCCTTCCAATAGACTATAAAAGTCCTTAGTGCCCTGGGGTACCGCCCCACTTTCGCTATGCACGATAAATACGGGCTGTGATATATCCTTGCCTGCAGAAATGCCATCAAAGGTCAACCAAGGTTCCCAACTGCTTACTGCAAAACGATTGTCGTACTCTGGGCCTGCGGCCTTGGCCGGGTTTAGATAGTAATCAAAAACATTTTCAGGTACGTACATGGCACTTAAGGGATCCAATTCACTGGCGGCAAGCACATATTCCATGGTGCCGGTTTCAGCATAGGTCTCTTTGGCTTGTTCGGCGGCTTTAAGTAGGCCTTCTGTACCTCCGGGCCTCATATCATAAATACTTTTGGCGATTGCTGGATTGTGTAACCAGGGAGCCACCAACACCAATTTTTGGATGCGTTGGTCCTGGGCCGTAGCATGCGCCATATAACCGGCACTGGCACAGACCCCCATGGCAGAGAGGTGATCCATGTTCACATTAGGATGCTTTTCCATATAATCCACGGCCGCTTTAATATCGGCAATCTTCAATCGATAGTCCTCCACCTGTCTGGGTTGCCCCTCGCTTTCACCAAAACCGGTAAAATCAAAGGTAAGGGTGATAAATCCGTCTTTGGCCATAACACTGGCGTATTCATCCGGCATTTGCTCTTTTACACTGGTCCAACTTCCCGTAACGATAGCGGCAGGATAGGTTTTGGAGGTATCAAAACCAGGAGGTAAAAATAGGTGCCCCGCAAGGTTGGCCCCATTACTGTTAAAGTTGATTTTCTCCAGGGTTACCCCACTGTCGGTACGGGCACCGGCATGGTGAACGGAATAGGTTTCCGGTTGCAATCCGGGCCATCCGTTAAGCAGAATATTGGGGTTGAACAGTTCTACGAATTTTGAAATCTTTCCATCCTCAAGGGTAAAGATGCCAACATAGGCATTGTTATAGGGTTTTCCTTCCCCAGTGGTTACGGTGCCTTGGTATTTGGTCAAAATCACATTGGGATCCCGGGTGCCAAAGTATTCCACATTATAGCTTTGTGTGTAGTCCATGACGCCTTTGTATTGATTTTTGATGGCATCTTTACCGTTTAACGTTTTGGGAAAATTGTTTGGGGACAAGGGCATTTCCTGTATAGCATCCTGCGTGAATACGGCCAGGACATTTTCCAGATTTCTTTCGGTAAGGGCAGTAAAGAATTTTTGGACCGTAGCCTCGTTTTTGGGGTCCGCTTGTGCAAGAGGCGAAACTTGACCATTTTTAATAACTTCCATGGCCTTTGCCAGAAGATCGGTATCCCCGGTCTGGTCATAAAGGCTCAAATCGATACGGGCCAATTTCCAAGTATTGCCTTCTTTGACATATTCCGTGTCATAGCCCACAAAAACGGTCCACTGTTTGCCGTTCAGGTAATGGGTGGCGATGGCATCCATAGTGGCTGTGGCCCGATTGCCCGCAATAAAAGGGGCTATGTTGTGCACTTGGTGTACGGTACGATCAAAACCGGGTAAGAGTTGTTCCCAACCACTTACCAGATCTTTGGGAGTCGTAAACTGGGCCTCCCCGCCCAACGCGGTATAATCCACGTAAATGGAGTCGGTCATCAATGCCTTCACCGCCTTCCAGTTTCGGCTATCGGTCTCTTTGAATAAATTGGTGGCCAATTGTAGTATCGCTTGGTTTTCTTTATCAATGTTCGTGCTCATTGTTGTTTCCATGGGTATGTCATTTTTAAGGGTTTTCTTTTTTGTTCCGTCAGTACAGGCCATGAGACCAAGTGTCAAGGTTACTGCTAGAATTATCGTTTTCATGTCTTTACTTTTTTATTGACCAACGGTCCTTTTTGTTTTGTTGCAACAAATGTAGTGGAGCAAAAGCCCCCGCTTCATACGGATTTCAAAGTAGAAAGTATACAATTCAAAGTAAGACGTTAAGGTTACCTTAAAAAGGGCTATCCCTACCCCGTTTATGGATTCCTAGGCTAGGCTGTTGGCCTCTTTCCTGAACTGATTAGGTGTTTTCCCGGTCTGTATCTTGAAGAATTTGGAGAAATGGTTGGGATATTCATAGTACAATTCAAAGGCAATCTCCTTTATGGACCTGGGTGTATTCCTAAGGAGGGTTTGGGCTAGGGAAAGAATATGTCTATAAATATGTTCCGAAGCGGACGAATCCGTAATCCGCTTTACAACGGCATTGAAGTGGTTGGGGTGGAGATTAAGTTTATCCGCATAGAACTGTACCTGATGCGGTGTGGTGGAAGAGTATTCCTTCCCGGGCTGGAAACTCAGTTCCAACAGGGTCTTGAATCGGCTTACCGTATTAAGATCCTGGGCCCTTTGGTCTTGGGTAATGGTAATATGGGTTTTTGTGCGCTTGTAAAGTCGGTCTACTTTTAATAATAGGATATTAAGATAACTGGCTATTATGGTTTTGCCGTGGTTTTCATTCAATTGAAATTCGGAATGCATATCGGCATATAACTTGGTGTAGAGCTCCATTTCTTCAGCGGTAATGGGCATGGGCACCGTATTGTCAATAAGGAGAAAGGGGAAATCCTCAATGATGCGTTTCCTGGAGAACCCGCCGTGCAGCGAAAGGTTTCGTTTGTAAAAAGCTTCCGAAAAAATAACGTAATAGCCCGTCCAGTCCGGGGCAATATCCCAGGATATGATCTGATAGGGGGAGTTGAAAAAAACCGTGGCCCTTAAATCCTTGGTAGAATAGTTTCCGGTGGAGGTAAACCCCCCGCCATCGATCTTTAGTGCAATGGCGTAAAACTCGTGCTTAAACTGCGGCATTCGCGGGTGCACGGTTTTCATATTATCCTCAAATCGGCGAATGTCGAATTCCGCCCATTGGGGTTTGGAAATATGGATTCCCTGGCAATAAGATTCCAGTGTGGAAAAGTGTTGCATGGCCCCCTAAAGATAGGGGAAATATATATGTGTCCAAGGGCGGCCCGTTTCTAAGAGATTAGGGCCTAGTGCTATGTCAAGTTTAAAGTGTCATATAGGTTATAGTGTATTTTGTTCCAGGGCTAGGCATCCGCCTTAGGCGGATAAGCCATGGGCGAGATGGTGCGCTGGCTTTGCAAAGGCCGTAGCTATGGAATTATTTTTTAACGATGGCATGGTGTAAAAGACGCATCATTTAGGCGGCAGTATAAACCTGAAGAATAGCACCAGTTTCCTTTTTATTCCTTACTAGTAAAAAAAGGGGTAGTGTGCAATGAACTGTAGGTGCTATTCTTCAGGTTTATTTGGGGAAGATGTTTCTGAAATGCCTTAAGGGTCTTAGTGGATTCGGGATCGGTGGCCAGATTTATGCTTTCATGGGGGTCGGATTCCAGATGATAAAGTTCCTCGCTTTTATCGTTGTATTGTATATAATGCCAACCGTTATATATAACGGAATGGTTGTTTGGGCCATAGGTGGTAACTGCGGAACGTTCGTTCTTGTCTTGGATACCAACGAGCAATGGGTGTAGAGAGGTTCCCTCTAGAGGTTCGTTTTGGGGCATGCTAAACATATCCAGGAGTGTGGGATAAATATCCAAAAGGGAAACAGGAACGTCGATGTTTTGGGCATGTATTCCCGGGCCATACCATATCATGGGGACGTGGGTAGAGCGCTCCCATAAGGTGCTTTTTTGAAAAAGGCCTTTTTCCCCCAAATGATAGCCATGGTCAGAAGTTAGCACTACAAAGGTGTTATGGGCATAGGGACTTTTTTTAAGAGCGTCGAGCAACCTTCCTATATGATGATCAACAAAGTGTACACTGGCCAAGTAGGCCTTTACTGCATCCTCCCACCTGTTTTCCGCCAGCATCCAGTCCATATCTGGCATAGTGGGCAGGTTGGTGATCAATTGGGCCATATCCGGAATATCAGACCAGTCTTTAGGGTCATATTTGGGGAGGTCTATTTTTAGGGAATCATATTTTGCCAGCCATTTTTGTGGGACGTACCAGGGCACATGGGGCCGCATAAATCCTGCGGCAAGGAAGAAGGGATCCTTGTGTTCCTTTTGCAGCTGCGCAATGGCCCAATCCGCGATACGCGCATCAAAAGTGAGCGAGTCATGGGCCGGGAAAGCCCCCCAGTCCGTGGAGGTACCTTTAGGTTTTCCATGGTGCTCCGGGTCATAGACAAAACGTTTGGCGGGTCTTGGCCCAAAGTCGGCCAACCCGCCATAATGGTCAAATACCTGGGCCTTGTCCCCATTATGAAAGATTTTGCCCACTCCCAATGAAACATATCCCTGTTGTTCAAAATAGTCTGGGAGCAAAACAGTTTCCGGATGGTGCCTTTGGGCGAGTTTTACCAGGTCGTTATCGTTTATATGAAAATAGATGCCTGTAGAGGAGGGTCTTAAGCCAGTAAGTAACGAGGATCTGGAGGGGCCACAAAGGGGTGAATTGGTATGGGCGTTGGTGAATACCGTTCCCTGGGAGGCCAATCTATCCATGTTTGGTGTCATGGTTTGTGGGTGCCCTTGCAGAAATCCGGTCCAGTCGTTTAGGTCATCCACTATAATGAAAAGTACGTTTGCCCGGGATGTTCCGGATATGAATTTGGTATGGGATTCTTTTTTCCCGCATCCCAGGGCACTTATCAACATTGCTGACAAAATAAAAGGTGTCAACTTCATAACCAATGAGTTCATTATTTAACCGATTTCAAATACTCGGAAAGCTTATTTTGCAGCACGCTGTATTCTTCATGGAATTTAGCGGTGTCCAGTATCTTTTCTTCGGATGGGTCGGTATCCAGGTCGTATAAGCTGTAAGTACTATCACGTAAACTATAAATTAGTTTAAGATCATTTTCTATCCATGCCCGCCCAGGTTTTAACATCTCCCAGTTTTGTGTGTTGGGATAATCGAACACCAGTCCCGAATTTGGGCGGGTCACCTGGGCAACTTTGCCCTTTATCGCTTCCAAAATGTCCCCACCATCCAAATATGGGGGCAATTGGAACCCCGGAGCGATTCTTTTGGCGATGGTGGGCAGAATATCATAGGAGATGACGGGAGCATCTATCTGTTTCCCTTTTGGTATTTTTGGGCCGGCCATAATAAACGGGATACGGATACCTCCCTCATGTACATCCCATTTTCCTCCGTTCAAGGGGAAATTAAGCGTGATGTCGGTTGGGGTTGTAGGATAAAATGAGGAGATGGAACCATTATCCGCCATATAAACAATATAGGTATTATCTTCCAAACCTAACGCTTTTATTTTATTCAAAATAATTCCGATCCCGGCATCTAAATCCTCTGTCATGGCACCTATAAAGGGATTGTTATGGATTTTCCCCTTGGGTTTGTTTTGATATTTTTTTAAATGCTCTTCAGAGGCGGTAACATAAGTATGATTGGCGTAATACGAGATCTGCAAATAAAATGGCCTATTCCACTTCACCATTCGTTCTATATAATCCGCACCGCGATAGCTTAGGCTATTGGTAAGCTTGGGATCTTTTCGTATTTCTACGGTATCATGTTCCTTTAGCGTGAAGTATCCACCTTCCCTGTTAGTTGTAAAACCATCGCTTTCATCATAACCCAAGGCATTGGGCAGCATTTCCATATGCCATTTGCCAAAATGGGCGGCATAGTAATTGGTGTCTATTAAAGTCAGCAGTCGGGGAATGCTAAGAAGGGTGTCATGCCTAATTTTTGGCCCTTGATGGTTGCCCACCACCGTTCTTTTTAAGCGAGTGGGGGTCTGTCCAAATTGAATGCTATAACGGGTGGGGGAACACACCGGGGAGGCCGAATAGCCTCTTGAAAATTTAGTGCCCATCTTGGCCAAAAGCTCCAGGTTGGGCGTTTCGTAATAATCGCTTTTCGAAAGAGGGTCGGCGTTGTCCATCTGTACCGATGTTCCCGACCAGGCCTGGTCATCGGCAAGCAAAACCACAAAATTGGGTCGTTTTGGATTCCTAGATCGATCTTTATCCGGAGTTTTACAACCCAATACAAAGGACAGTAGGCATACAATGGCAAAGGGTTTATTCATCGTTTAGTTTTTGATACCGGTTCAATGCTTCCAAATAATAGTAATCCGCATAAATGATATGATCATCCACTTCGCTGCCCGCGGTGAAGTGTCCCGTACTATGATGAACCAGGCCCAATGATTCGGATGCCGGGATAAGATATTTGTCCGCAGAAAGGGTTTTTAAGATTTTTAAGGATTCCCCAAAATACATGGATTTTTTAGGTTGCTCTTCAAAGCTCGCCAACTCCAACAGTGCCGACGCGGTAATGGCCCCTGCCGAGGCATCCTTAGGGGAATTGGGAATGTCAGGGGCGTTAAAATCCCAAAAGGGAATGCCATCTTGGGGCAAATTTCCAAGGAAAACATCGGCAGCCCTTTTGGCCTGTTCCAAATAGGACGGGATTCCGGTTTCCCTGTACATCATGGCATAGCCATAAATGGCCCAGGCCTGGCCTCTGGCCCACATGCTATTTTTGGAATGGCCCTGGACCGTTCTTTTGCCGATTACTTTTCCCGAGATAGAATCATAATCCACCACATGGTAGGTGGAAAAGTCCTTTCTAAAATGATTTTTTAAGGTCGTATCCGCGTGGGACAGGGTCACATAGTAGTAGGTAGAATCCCTAGTCTCCCCAAAAGCCCACATCAGGAGTTCCAGGTTCATCATATTGTCAATTATGGTAGGTTCCACGCCTTTTTCCGTACCCCAGTCCCAAGAACGGATGACCCCGCTTTTGGGATTGTATCGGGATGTCAAGGAATTGGATGCGGTTCTTAGAATTTCCTTTACACCTGGTGTACGCATATTGAACAAGCGTAGTTCGTTTCCAAAACTGCAATAAAACTGAAACCCTAGATCATGGTCGTTGGTACTTGTCACTTCCGATGCTATGGCATTGCTCCATTTTTGGGCCGATTTTGCCCATTTTTTGTCCCCGGTCAACGCATAGATTTGCCATAAGGTGCCGCTAAAAAAACCACTGGTCCAGTCCCAAGAAGGGGTTTGGTTCCAAGTGCCGTCGGTTCTGGCATTTCTGGGAATATTCAAGGTGTCCGTGAGGGTTGCCAAGGTTTTGGAATAGCGCTGGGCAGCCAGATCTACAATTCGATTTACATCGAGCTGGGTTTTTTTAGCGATGGATTGGTTTTCTGGGCCACAGGAAGAACAAAGGCCAAGCATCATACAGCAAATTCCGAAAATAGTATTTCTCATTACTATGGTGTATTGGAGATCGATGGGCAGGTAATCCTTGGCAGCCGGACAAGGTTTTCCCGATCGCTTCACATCCATTCCGACTTTGGAAATGGCGCCCGCGTCCGCGGGCGCCAAAGCCTCACAACTCAACTTTAACTAACAATTACTTAATATCCCGGATTCTGGATCAGCCCGGCCGCATCGATTTCCACTTGGGGAATTGGCCAGAACAATCTATTCTCATCGGGGATGGTCTCCAACGGTTCCGATGAACCTGGCCCAAAGAAGTCATCTAAACTATTATGGCCGTTTCTTACCAACCGTTGTATGTCAAAGAATCGCTTGAACTCGAACGAAAGTTCAAGTTTTCTCTCGGCCAATACATCCTCCACCGTGACGGAAGCCAAGTCTTCGGGGATGGTACTCTGAATGCCATTTTGATTTCTTGCCCTAGCCCTGAGCTGATTAATATAAGAGGTCGCCAAAGCTTGATCTCCCGAGGAACGGATAAGGGCTTCTGCAGCAATCAAGAGAACATCCGCATATCTGTAAATATTGAAATTTTGCTCCGTAAGCCTTTCATCTATAGGTCTTTCGGTTCCCCAGTCCCATCCCGGGAACTTCCAATATTTTTCCATATGGGGGACGGGAAAGGATAATTCCGTATCCCCAATGAAAACAGGGGTGCTTCCTTCGGTTTCCCAGGCACTTAGGTTTCCGTTGTTGTCGTACACGGTATCCGTAACGGCCACCCTGGTTCTATAATCCTGGATGTCCCATTCGTTGTACCCTTCAATGGTCATGACCAATTGAGAAAGAAAACCGCGCGTGGCACCGCCGCTAGAAGGGGTGGGTGGTGCAGCACCTCTCACTCCCGTGAAATTTGGAAAAAAAGTGCGATTGGGGCTAAAGGCTCCACTAAAGGCACCTGCTGTTCCGGCCGCGTTCAATGGAAAGTCCGAAATGAAGTCCACCACAAAAATGGGCTCGGGACTTCCGTCCTGTCGAGAACCATCGAACAAAGCCTGATAATCGGCATCCAAGGAATATCCAAAATCACCGGCGCTGTCAACTATGTTTTGGGCTTCCTGGGCCGCTAAATCATATTGCCCCCTTGTCAAATACACATCGGCAAGGACTGTACCCGCACTTCCCGAAGTAGCACGTGCCTTTAGGTTTTGTAAGGGGGGAAGGTTTTCTTTGGCAAAAGCAAGGTCTTCAATAATGTTGGCATATACTTCTTCGACCGGCAATCGATCTAATTCCTTTACCACCACAGGATCGGTGACAAAGAAGTCGATATAGGGAACTGCTCCATACAGGCGTACCAAATTGTAATAACTAAACGCCCTTATAAATCGGGCTTCGGCTATCAACCTGTTTCTTGTTTCTTCATCGGTATCGATAAGCTCTGCCCCATTTATCCCCGCATTACTCGCTGAAATCGCTGCATAAAATGCCTGCCAAATTCTTGTGTTCAACACATTAAATGGATCCAAGGAATAGTTTTGGAATGCCTGGCGTTGCGCATTTCCCTGGTTGCCAAATTCTATATAATCACTGCCGTAGAGCAAGCCATAGGCCAAATCCCTGCCATAGGTGGCCTCGGATGTCAAGATGGCGTAACCTCCAAAGATTGCCGCCTCAACATCCTGGGGGCTTTGGAAGAAAGATTCTGGGGATAAAAGCCCAACGGGTTCCTCTTCCAAATCCGTGCATGCCGAAAACAAGAGAATAGCGATGGCAAAAATGTTATTAATTATGTTTTTCATATCTATGGTATTAACTTTTGAATAGCTGTTTTTTAAAATCCTATATTAAAACCCATGGTGTACGACCTTACGTTGGGGAAACTCCCGTAATCGAGCCCTAGGTTCAATCCCGAACCAAAGGGGGAGAACAATACCTCTGGGTCAACTCCGGTATAATCGGTGATCGTCAATAGGTTCTGGCCACTTATATAAACCCTGAGGGATTCCAGGCCAATTTTTTCCAAGACATGGTTTTGAAAATTATAACCTAGTGCCAGGTTTTTGAGTCGTATATAGGACCCATCTTCAAGAAAGCGCGAGGAGGTCCTAAAAAGTCTGGCAGAATTCACTGCCGGCACGTTAGTATTGGTATTGGTGGGGGACCATCTATTGAGCAGGGCCGTAGTTGCGTTGCCTGCACCGTTGCCCAAGTCCAAATCCATTTGGGTGAAATTTAAGATTTCATTGCCTTGCGAACCCTGGAAGAAAACATTCAAATCTATCCCCTTGTAAGAGAAGGTGTTGTTAAAACCAAAAGTGAAATCGGGGTTCGGGTCTCCCAATAGTACCCTGTCATTTTCATCAAGGACCCCGTCGGGCATCCCGTCGGGGCCACCGATGTCCGCAAACCGTTCGCCACCGGCAATTTCCTCAAAGCCGTTTCCGGGAATAAAGGTGTCGCCTTCCTGATACACCCCTTCATACTGCCATCCAAAAAATGCGCCTACGGGTTCACCGACCCTTAATACGTTAGTAGTGAAAAGACCTCCTGCCTGCAGGGATGGAGAGCCATTGATAAATTGATCCTCATTATCCGGGAGGCTTATCACCTCTGTTCTATTAAAGGATATATTAAAGTCCGTTGTCCAGGTAAAGTCGCCGGTTAAATTTCTGGTAGTCATCGCAATTTCCAAACCGCGGTTTTCGATTTCCCCGATGTTATCCAACCTTGTTTGGAAACCGGAGAATAGGGGCAAGTCTGTCCTGGAAAATAGCAGGTCTTCCGTATTCTGCCTAAAATAGTCCACGTCCAGACTTATTCGGCCATCGAACATCTGCACGTTGGCTCCAATGTTAAACTGTCGCGTGGTCTCCCAAGTAAGCTGATCATTTGCCACCGAAGATGGTACCAAAGCGTCAAAATTTGGATTGAAAAAGGTATTTGTTAAACGGGCAAAGGATTGAAAAGGTTGTATAGCACGGTTACCGGTAAGACCGTAGCTTGCCCTTAATTTTAAATTGGACATCCAGATATCCTCCGGAAAAAAGGCTTCATTAGATACGTTCCATCCAAGTGCTGCGGAAGGGAAAAAGCTCCACTTGTTACCTTCCGCAAACTGGGAAGAACCATCATACCTTCCCGTGAAGGTAAGCAGATATCGATTGTCGTATTTATAATTGACCCTGCCATAGAACGAGGAAATCTCACTTTCTATTAGACTGGATGAGGGCGTCCCGGGCGAAAGGCCCGCGGTCAAATTCCATACGTTAAAGGAGTCGTTGATAAAATTGGAGGCTCCTGCCGTAAAGGCTTCCCTTCGAAAACTTTGATAGGAATATCCCCCGATTGCCTTAAAGTTGTTCTTTCCAAAGTCCTTGTCAAAGGAAAGAAAGTGTTCCGTAAGCAGATCTGTATTTCGGATTGTAGACAATTGAGCTGCCCCATCGGGAGAACTCAGGGTCAACCTGGAACTGGAAAAAGTACCGTTTCTAATATTCCTGCTACTAGCGCCCGCCGTTCCTGTATAGGAAAGACCATCCACAATCTTATACGTGCCTTTTAGGTTTACCTGGACAACGTCCGTTTGTATGTCCCTACTGAATCCGTTGGCCACTGCCACCGGATTTTCCCAATTGGGATCAAAATTGGAAATATTAAAATTCCCGTCCGCATCAAAAATGGAAATAACCGGTTCTGTTTTGTATGCCGCGGTAGTCACCCCTATTCGGTTTCCTCCTGCACCGGTGCTGGCAAGCTGCTGTGTTTCAACACCCGTTTGGGTAGATCTTTGCAACAATCCGGAAAATGCCAAATTAAAGCGATTGCTTAAATCGGTATCCAGATTGAAGGTCAATGAGATCCTGTTAAAATCCGATGGTTCAATAATACCGTTTTGGCCAAAATATGTTCCCGAGAGATAGTATTTGGTGGTTTCGGAAGCCCCACTTACCGAGAGTTGATAGTTCTGAATATCACCTGTGGCAAAAATTTCGTCCTGCCAATCTATCCGATCGTCAAAGTTGGCCGAATCAAAGAATCCCACGGAGGCCGAATTGGGGTCGTTGACATAATCAAAGAAATCTTGTCCCTGTAATAAATCAAGGGTGTTTATGTTCTCTTGGGCAGTATACGACCCGGAAAAATTGATCTTGGGCTTTCCGGTAGCCCCATTTTTTGTGGTGACCAAAATCACCCCATTGGCACCCCTACTTCCATAGATGGCCGTAGCCGAAGCGTCCTTCAGTATTTCAATGCTTGCGATATCCTCAGGTGGGGGCAGAACACCTCCTACAAAACCATCGACAACCACAAGGGGATCGGAACTTGCATTGATGGAGGTTCCGCCCCTAACCCTGATCCTAAAATCAGCACCAGGCTGTCCGTTAGTGGATTGAACGGAAACACCAGCGGCCCTACCTTGTAACGCCTGGACGGCATCGGTTGCAGGAAACTGAGTTAGGTCCTCGCTCTTTACACTGGCCACGGAACCGGTGAGGTCCGATTTTCTCTGGGTGCCGTACCCAACCACCAGTACTTCGTCCAAACTGGCCTGGGACTCCACAAGTTGTACATTTAGCGTTGTCCTGGTGCCTACCGTTACCTCCTGGGTGGCAAAGCCAATATAGGAAAAGACCAAAACCGCGTTCTCGTCGGTAAGCGTTATGGCGTACTGGCCGTCAAAATCCGTAGTGACCCCGTTGGAAGTTCCTTTTTCCACAATGTTGGCCCCGGGAAGGGGTTGTCCGTTCACGTCCGTGACTATCCCGGAAATGGTAAGCTGCGGTTCTTCTTCTATAGGCTCTCCGCTATTTTTTGTAGGATCGGCTACCGGGGGTTTCTTTTCGATTTTCGTAAGCACGATCTGCTTTTGGATTACCTCATAAGAGATATTGGTATTGGCAAACAACAGATCTAATATGCGGACTATTTTTTTGTTCCTTATATTTAGGGAAACTGTTTTTTTAAGATCTTCCAGGGAGTTTTCATAGAAGAATTTGAAATCGCTCCTTTTCTGGATTTCGTTCAGCAACACATTTTCAATGGTCGTGTCCTCTACCTGAATCGATAGTTTGGTGTTCTGGGAATACGTATTGGCGTTTATCCGAAGTAACAGGAAAAAAAACACAAGAACGGAAAGTCTCATTTTTACGTCGAATTCTACCCCCAAGCCGTTGGCGATCTTGGTTAATTTCATAATTTAGTAGTGATTTAAAAGTTAGTTCTTTAAATTAAAATGTGAATCGAGAGGTGTTCGCAGCACTTCTCGATTCTTTTTGGTTCAGATCATAGGCGGTCGCATTTATTCGGTTATGGTTATCGTATTGTCTTCCATGCTATAGTGGAAGCTATTGGTCCTTTTGAACACCTCCAGGATTTCCGTAATGGATTCAATGTCGAATTTCCCGGTAAAGCGTTTGTCATCCAATTCGGGATAGTTGTTTTGCAATACGATATTGTAGTGTCGTTCCAATTTTTTGGACAAGGAAGCGAAGCGCTCATTTTTAAAGAGCAACGTTCCATTTATCCATGCGGTATAGGCATCGGTCTCTACCTCCTCTACGGCTATCGCCCCGGAGCTTTCGGAAATTGAAGCTTTTTGTCCAGGGGCCATCATTGTCCCATTTTCCTCGGTATACTTTTGCCCTTCGGTAAAAGCGCCTACACTACCTTCAACAAGGACAATGCTAGACTCCTCATGGACATAACTGCTTAAGTTGAAAGCCGTTCCAAAAACCTCCGCGGAAAGCGCATCGGAATGCACCACAAAACGTTGGTTGTTCCGTTTGGCTACACTAAAGAAGCCCTCACCTTCCAAGAACACCTTGCGAACAATGGAATCCGGGAAGTGTACCGGATACCTGAGCTTGGAGCCCGCGTTCAAATGAACAATAGTACCATCCGACAGTTCCAGGTGAAACTGCCTTCCCAAAGGCACGGTAAGGGTATTGTAAACTATATTTTTTGAAGGGGTTCTGGCCTTATCATATACCAATTTATCCTTTTTGTGCAAAATGGAATATACCCCGCCCTGTACGGATAAGTCCCCTTCGGAAGTGGTATCCAATGTAATGGTACTACCGTCTTCCAATTGAAGGGTTACCTCGGTACCGGTAGCGGAATAAGTCTCGGTATCACTGCTGCTGGGCCATAACAAGTAGCCCAGGGTCATTAACCCTATCAGGACGGCCGCATATTTCAAAATGGCACGGCCCAGGTTTCGCCGTAGCGGTATCATTTTGCCTTTTGCGTTTTCTTGGATTTCAGCTTCGAAGGATCGAAATGCTTTTTCGCCGTCGTACTTTTTGTTTTGATAATACTCCAAAAAGTGTTTTTTGAAGCGTTCCCTGTATTCAGGTTGGGCCAGCCATTTGTCCACTTGTCTCCGCTCTTCCTGGGAAAGACTGTTTTCCAGATATTTGGCAATTATGGATTTGCTATTTTCGTACACTTTTTTGTGTTATATTTATTTTAAGACAAATGAAAAAATGGAAACCCCGCATTTTTTAACTTTTTTTTCTCTTAAAAAAAAGATCAATTTGCGAATATGCTCTTTGAGGAAAGCGAATTAATAGAAGGACTGCGCAAGGGCGAAAGGAATGCCTATCGCTTTGTGTTCAACAATTACTACAAGCTTCTATGTCTGTATGCCGCAAGTATTTTGGAAGATGATTCCCTGGTCGAGGACGTGGTGCAGAGTACTATGGTGCGTATCTGGGAAAAGAGAAAAGAGATTCAAATTCAGACATCATTGCAAAGCTATCTCTACGGTGCGGTGCGCAATACAAGCATAAACGAGATAAGGAAAAAACGAAAGGAACGTACCTTTCTGGATCAATTAAGGTATGCGGCCCTTTCAGAGGCTATTAAACGGGAAGAGGAGCATATTAAGGAGAAATTGAACCTTTTAGAAAGGGAGATAGCTTCACTACCGGAGAAGTCGCGCGAGGTTTTTCTCTTGAACAAGAAAAGGGGACTTTCTTATGCCGAGATTGCCGAAATCCTGGGGATATCGGAAAGGACCGTAGAAAGCCATTTGGCACGCGCCCTTAAACGGATAAGGGCCAATATTGGCAAGATGAACTACCATATATTCCTTTGATTGTTTTTGCCTGGGGAGCCATGTATTTCATTAATACGTACTGTTTTATGCATTAATTCGTGATTTTTATGCCTGTTTTCTTCATGTTTGAGTAAAATCGTACATTTGATTGGCAAAATCGTACTGCATGGACAAGGACACTAGACAGGCCACCATACTGGAAAAGTTAAAATTGGAAGGAAAAGTAACTACCCAACACCTGGCCCAGGAACTCATTGTTTCCGAAGATACCATACGAAGGGACCTGAATGAGATGGCACGTAAGGGTTTGTTGTCCAAAATACATGGCGGTGCCGTATCCTCCATTCAGAAGTTGTATTACTACAATGATCATGTGGTGAAAAATCAGGAGGAGAAAAACCGCATTGCACAAAAGGCTACAGCAATCCTAAAGGACGGGATGTCCATAATGATCAGTGATGGAACCACAAATCTGGCTTTTGCCCGGGGGATCCCAAAGACGCTGAGAGGCACTGTGTTTACGTATTGCCTGCCAATTGCAATGGAGCTCACGGAACATGAACACTTGGAAATCATATTTTTAGGTGGAAAAATCGAAAAGAAATCCATGGTCAGTATTGGTATGGATGTACTAAAGACCTGTGCCCGCATCCACGTAGACATGTGTTTTTTGGGTACGGGAAGTATAGGTCCAATGGAAGGTATTACGGAAGGTTCCTATGAAGTCGCTCTTATTAAAAGAGCCATTGTCACCGCATCCGATACCGTGGTGTCCTTGGCCACCTCTCATAAATTGGGACTAAGACAGCCTCACAGCGTTTGTAAACCTTCCGAAATAGATACTTTGATCACAGAGCTCGACTCTTCTGATGCCCAATTGGCTCCTTATGCCGCTGCAGGTATCCATATACTTTGATTTCCCAAAGGTCATTTCATTTGGTGATCTATACTACCGGATCTGTCCAGGTTTTTTGGTTATTGCATGAAGGGTTTACGACAAATTTCACTTTCTGAATAGAAAGGTTCTTTAATCATTTAATGCTTATGAAAAGTCCCCTCCTAGCCTCCCTCCCGCAGGCAGGAGGAGTTTTCTCCACCCTAGGCGGAGGATTAAGGGAGGACAGACATCAGAAGTTAAGTGAATTTGTAGTACATATTGCATGAATTATGCATGTTTTTAAATATTAATTGCATTTTTAATTCTGGATATACTATATTTATACTGTATTCTTGCAAATGACCATGGACAAGAAAATGGGGGTAATCGGGATAGATATCGGGGGAACCAAGATTTCCGCTGCCTTGTTCTTGGCCAATGGGCATATCTTAAAAAGGGAAATAAGCCCCGTGCCCGAAAAAGGGGGGAAGGAAGTTGTAAGACTGATCGGTGATTTGGTACTGTCCCTTATTCGCCATGCCGAAGACTCGGATTATAAGGTAGTGGCGGTCGGGGCCTGCGTGCCGGGAATCTACGATCCGGTGGAAAAAACGGCCTGGGCGCCCAATATTCCCGATTGGGAGCATATTCCGCTCTGGGAAATGCTCAAGGCCCATCTCCAAGATCCATCTATTGAGCTGGTCATTGAAAGTGACCGTTCCTGTTATATTTTGGGTGAAATTTGGAAAGGCTGTGCCCAGGGCTGTACCGATGCCATATTCATTGCGGTAGGTACGGGCATAGGAGCGGGCATACTGTGCAATGGACAAATTATAGGCGGGCGAAATGGAATTGCCGGGGCCGTAGGCTGGATGGCCCTTGAGCCTCCCTACCTGGAAAAGTATGACGGTTGGGGCAATTTTGAGCACTATGCCTCCGGGGATGGAATAGCGCGTAGTGCGGTGGAAATGCTAGGTGAAGCCCGAGAGCAAAAGAGCATTTTGGATAGCATACCCGTTACGGAAATCACGGCATATCATGTTTTTGAGGCCCTTGAAGCGAATGACCCGTTGGCCATGGCCGTCATGGATAAAGCTATAGGGTATTGGGGTATGGCAGTGGCCAATCTGGTGAGTACGTTTAACCCCCAAAAAGTGATTTTTGGAGGGGGGATTTTTGGCCCTGCCGTGCAGTTTTTGGATAGGATTGGGCAACAGGCCGAACTATGGGCGCAGCCTCTGGCCATGCGTCTAGTTACCTTGGAGGCTTCGGTTTTAGGAGGGGATGCAGGTCTTATTGGTACAGGTTGTCTTGCGATAAGGACAGTAAAGAATGGAGCCCATGGATCCTAAGGGATATCATAAAGGATATGTGTTTTCGGCCGCATGTATAGGGATGCTGCTCTTTGGGATGACCATGATTTCTCTCGGTTCAATACTTCCTGAAGTCTCGGGAAAATTTGGGTTGAATGAGGTGGAAAAGGGATTTTTGCTCACCCTTTTACCTATTGGGATTCTAATGGGGTCCTTGCTTTTTGGCCCCTTGGCGGATTGGTTATCCTATAAAAGGATACTGATTTTTGGATGCTTTTTTACCCTTTTAGGGCTTCAGGGAATCGTTTTTTCCAAAAGTTTGATTTTTATGCAGTTATCGGTGCTTTGCATCGGTTTTGGCGGCGGGGTGCTCAATGGGATTACCAATGCGCTGGTGTCCGAGATCAGCGAGGAGGACCACAGTGCCAATTTAAGTTTGTTAGGTATTTTTTATGGGGTAGGGGCCTTGGGAACCCCGGTACTCTTGGGAGCTCTTGAAGGCAGATACTCCTTTGAGGCCATTTTTGCAATTTTTGGTGTTTGTATCGCCATCTTTTTGTTTTTACTTTTTTGGGTCCGTTTCCCAAAATCGGATGGGACCAACGGTATTCCCATTAAACAGGGCCTTGCTATGCTAAAGGATCCCGTATTGTTGCTATTTGGGTTTATCCTCTTTTTTCAGAGTGGTATGGAAGGACTTACCAGCAATTGGACCACAACCTATCTGGAAACGGTAAAGCAACTCGAATCTTCCCAGGCTTTGTTCGCCCTTTCCTCCTTTGTTGGGGCGCTCACGGTTGCCCGACTTATCCTGGGCAGGATACTCCGTGTCTTTGACCCCTTAAAGGTCATGGTTATCGGTTTTGGTATTGCTTTTATAGGGGTGCTTTGCATCCGATACGGGGGTACCTACGGCATGCTCATGACGGGGATGCTGCTGCTGGGAGTGGGATTGGCGGCCGGTTTTCCGGTAATATTGGGCTATATAGGGCAATTGTACACACAACTTTCCGGTACCGCTTTTAGCATCGTCATTACCATATCCCTCATCGGAAATGTTATTGCCAACTATGCGATGGGCCAGGTTTCCCAACTTTTGGGTACCGCGGTATTGCCCTATTTCTTGTTGGCTTCTGTCTCGGCCGGACTCGTACTCATTTATGCGACCAAGAAAAAATATCAGAATATAATACCTTAAAAACACAAATATTATGTTAGCAAAACAGTGGTTGGACAATGCGAGAAATGTAATGAGTACCATCGAGGATACCCAAATGGAAAACGTAAAAGAGGCGGCGACCCTCATGGCCAACTCCATTGAAAAGGGAAAGTGGGTACATACCTTTGGCTGTGGTCACGCTACGCTGCCTATAGAGGAGATGTATCCAAGAATTGGTGGTTTTGTGGGGTTCCATCCCATTGTGGAGCTGCCCCTTACGTTCTTTACCAATATCGTAGGGCAAATGGGTGTGGACCAGTTTATTTTCTTGGAGCGGGTAGAAGGGTATGGCCGTGAAATCATGAAAGGCCATAATTTTGACAAGGAGGATACCATGTGGTTGTTTTCCCATACGGGAGTAAATGCAGTAAACATAGATATTGCCCTTGAGGCCAAGGAAAAGGGAATGAAGGTCATTGTTTATGGTTCCGCGGAGGAGGCCCAAGGAAAGACCACAAAGCATTCTTGCGGCAAGACCTTGTTTCAATTGGCCGATGTAGTAGTGGATTCCTGCGCACCTTCCGAAGATGCTACGGTCCCCCTGAAAAACCACGTGGACAAGATCGGCCCTGTTTCTACCATGGCCTTTATGACCACGGTGTGGATGACGGTGACCACAGTGGCCGAAATTTTGGCCGATAGAGGGGTGAAGCTATATATACATCCCTCCCATAACATTCCAGGGGATTCTACGTCCAAGCAGCGCTTGGCCGATGCCCTGAAAGAGTATAAAAGCAGAATAGCGGGCGTCTAACCTTTTAAACGGTGCCAAGGTTAAAAAACACTTTCATAAAACGAAACGTATGAAATGAGCATAAACAAATTTAATTTTTTGCTTATCAACCGAAATAATTATCCCGAAAGCTATCGGGATTGTGCGAACCTGCCTGCCGGCAGGCAGGAGCGCAGTGGTTGATTTATGCAGAAAATTTTTATTTGCTTCATTTTCCCTGTAATAAAAATTTTTAAATAAATGAAAAAGTATCTTCTTCTCATCGGAATCCTTCCTTTCCTTTGCTGTGGTCCTGATCTGGACCTAAACAAACAGGGTGTAGCCGTTATTCGTATCAATCAGTTGGGCTATATGCCGGAAGCGATTAAAGTGGCTGTTTTTGGGGCCAAATTCGGGGCGGAGGTAAAATCTTTTTCTCTCTATGATGCCCTTACGGACAAAGAAGTATTTCATTCGAAAACCCCGGAGTCCAAAGGAGCTTATGGTCCTTTTGAATCTTCCTATCGTTTGGATTTCACGGATTTTGATACTCCGGGAGCCTATTATTTGAAGGCCCATGGGGTGAAGTCCCCCGTGTTTCGTATCAACGTAGACGTTTATGACCATACGGCGGATTTTCTCTTGGAATATATGCGTCAGCAACGTTCTGGCTACAACCCCTATTTAACCGATTCCTGCCATTTGGATGACGGGTATATTCTCTACAACCCCTTAAGGGAAGGAGAGCGTATCGATGTTACGGGCGGTTGGCACGATGCTACGGACTATCTGCAGTATACGGCCACTTCGGCCAATGCGGTTTTTCAATTGTTGTTGTCCTATCGCGATAATCCAGAGGCCTTTGGGGATGCGTATAGGGCTAACGGTCTTCCCGGGCCCAATGGTATCCCGGATATTATCGACGAGGCCAAATGGGGTATGGATTGGTTAAAGAAAATGAATCCCTCCCCAACGGAATACTACAACCAGATTGCCGATGACCGCGATCATATCGGTTTTCGGTTGCCGAATTTGGACTCGGCAAAATATGAGCCGGGAAGAAAGGGTCGTCCGGTATATTTGGCGAGCGGTGAAAAACAGGGGATGCTAAAATACAAGAACCGGTCAACCGGCGTAGCCTCTACAGCCGGAAAATATGCTTCGGCCTTTGCCTTGGGTGCCATGGTCCTTACCGATTTTTATCCCGGCTATACGGATGACCTGCCCCAGCGGGCCATGGATGCCTATGTCTTTGGGGAAAAGAATCCTGGGGTAAGCCAGACCGCTCCGGGAAGTGCACCTTATTTTTATGAGGAGGACAATTGGGTAGACGATATGGAACTGGCCGCCAGTAGTCTGTATCGGCTTACCCAAAATGAAACGTACAGGAAACAAGCGTTGGATTATGCCGCAAAGGAAAAGGTAACCCCTTGGATTGGAAGGGATACTGTGGTACATTACCAATATTATCCGTTTCTCAATGCAGGCCATCATGAATTGGCCTCGGCCTTAAAATCGGAAAAACAAAAAGAGGTGGCGGGGTATTACGCCATGGGTTTGCAAAAACTACATGAGCGCGGTAAGGACAATCCCTTTTATATTGGCGTTCCCTTTGTGTGGTGTTCCAATAATCTGGTGACCGCGGCTGTCACCCAAAGCCGATTGTACCATTCCCTTACCGGGGACGATACCTATTTAGAGATGGAAGCCGCCTTACGCGATTGGCTTTTCGGCTGTAATATTTGGGGCACTTCCATGGTGGTAGGGCTTCCCAAGGAAGGGGACACCCCGGTAGATCCGCATTCCAGTTTAAACCACCTGCATGGCTACCAGACCAATGGTGGCCTGATCGATGGGCCCGTTTACGGTTCCATAGCCAATAGTTTGATCGGGGTGGAGCTCTACGATGAAGATGAATATGCCGAATTCCAGTCGGATTTGGTGGTCTATCAGGATGATGTGGGCAGCTTTTCCACCAATGAGCCCACCATGGACGGTACGGCCTGTTTGGTATACTATCTTTCGGCCATGGAAAGTAAGAGTAGGGCCAAAGGGCATCAAAAGAAGCAATACACCTATGATCAAAGTGGGGCCATTGTTCGTGGGGATACTGCGGAAAAGAAAATTCATTTGCTGTTTTCCGGTGACGAATATGCCGATGGGTTTACCGAGATTCTTGACATCCTGGAAAAACAGGACATATCCGCCTCATTCTTTTTTACTGGGAATTTTTACCGCAATAAGGCCTATGCTCCTAGTATTGAGAAGGCAAAACGGCAAGGCCACTATCTAGGACCACATTCGGACCAACATTTACTGTACAATGATTGGACGGCGGAGAAAAAACGACTTGTGGATCACGAGGAATTCAAGGCCGATTTAAGGGCCAATTATGCCGAAATGGAAAAGTACGGTATCCAAAAGGAGGATACGCCTTATTTTTTGCCCCCGTATGAATGGAACGACGAAATTATCACCCAATGGGCAGATCAAATGGAGGTGGTCATGATCAATTATACGCCGGGAACCTTGTCCCATGCGGATTATACCACTCCCAAAATGGAGAATTACAGGGATTCGGAAAGAATTCTACAGTCCATTTTGTCCTATGAGGAAAAGGAGGGGTTAGATGGATTTCTATTGCTTTCCCATGTGGGGACAGATCCGGATCGCACGGATAAATTCTATTCAAGGCTGGAAGAACTTATCGGTGTTCTTAAAGAAAGGGGATATGCCTTTGAATCCTTGGAGAACATCTTGGATTTAAAGAGTTGATTAATGGATATATGAACCAAGACCAATGAAAAAGACCATAAGGACTACGAAATCGAACCGTATAAGGACGATAGATGTGCTCAGGGCACTCACTATGTTCTTTATGATCTTCGTCAATGACCTTTTTACGCTTACCGGGGTACCCAAGTGGTTAGAACATACCGCGACCCATGAGGATGGCATGGGTTTTTCAGACGTTATTTTTCCACTCTTCCTTTTTATCGTGGGTTTGTCCATCCCTTTGGCCATCAATATAAGAATTAAAAAAGGGGAGTCTCCACTACAGATTTTGGGCCATATCCTAGTACGGACCATAGCCCTTTTGGTCATGGGCTTTTATATGGTGAATTACGAGTCCATTAATGAGGAGGCCCTAGGGTTTAGTAAACGGGTTTGGCTCATACTAATGGCTTCCGCTATTTTTCTGATTTGGATGGACTATCGCCGCCTTCCCCGTTTGCATAGAATGGTGGTATGGGCATTAAAAAGTCTGGGTTTGTTGTTGCTAGGGTATTTGGCCTGGGCCTATCGCGGTGGTATTGCTGAAAATATCGTTGGAATGAAGCCCTATTGGTGGGGGATTCTAGGGCTTATCGGCTGGGCCTATCTGCTTAATGGGCTATTGTACCTTTTGTTTCAAAAAAGGGTGGCGTTCTTGGTAATCGCCTTTGTGCTGCTCTTGTTTATGAACATCCAGGAAAACGGTTTTTTTGAAATACTTCCGGGTTTCAAGCTGGTCGTCAGTGCTTCCAACCATGTTTTGGTCATGGCAGGGGTACTTTGTACGATATTTTTTCTAAGGTTTAGGGAGCCGGGGCAGGTACTGAACCGTTTTTTGGCCTTGGTGCTTCTTACAGGATTGGTACTGGTGGTCTTTGGATTTTTGATCCGGCCCTATTTTCCTATCTCAAAGAATTTGGCTACCCCTTCTTGGACAGTCCTTTGTATAGGGATCGGACTTTGGACCTTCGTAATACTTTATGGAATTGTGGACAGGTTGGGTTACGTAGGCTGGGCATCCCCCATTAGATCCGCTGGGACAAGTACCCTTACCTGTTACCTAATGCCCTATTTTATATATCCGGCACTGGCTTTGTTGGGTCTTCAATTGCCGGACTTTTTATTACATGGGTCAGTGGGTCTCCTAAAATCCCTATTGTTTTCCTTGGCTATTGTGCTTTTCGTTGGAATGTTGGAAAGAAGGAATATCCGGTTAAGGGTATAGGCCATTTAACTGGGATTTCAATATCCGATCATTAATTGAAGATTTTGGGGATCGGAATTCAGATGCATTATCTTATAGGTACAATCCCCTCCGTCCCGACGGAAATGTCGGGACACCTCCCCTTTACCAAGGGGAGGAGCCCTTTTCGTGTCCCGTTCAATTTTAGACCTCGTCCGGACCAACTTCCAAATAGTACGTTCGCCCTATTTTATGGATCATGGTAATCGGTCGTGTGTTCCTTCCTTTGGCCAAGGGAAGGTGGCCCGTACCGAAAAGGCACGTTCGGGCGGGGTGGGGCCGCCTTTGGGCGGATTCGGAAGGGATTGAAATTTGTCGTGCACCCCTGGGCTTTTTCGATTTGTGGAGAAAAATACTTTTTGCCCCAACAGGCCTTGATTCGCTACCTATTCCGCTGACCACAAGGTGGTCAAAAAAATGGGCCATTTTGCCTATCAAAACTGCGTATGGTGCCGTACCGGAAATTGTTCGGGAATGCTTTCCTTGGTTTCGCCGAGGTTTTGGCGCAGATCTATCTCAATGCCCCGGGCAATAGTGGAAATAGGAACGTCGTTTGCCGTTCCCTCAAAGGGATTTTCCCCGGTTCTGCCGATGCGTTCCATGGTATGGAAAATCCAGGCCACGATGACATAGAAGGGAATGGAAAACCAAACAAAGATCTTGCCTGCAAAAGGATGTGCTTCCGAGAACCCCAAACCTATCTCGGCAAACTGAGGGACCAGGGCCATGGGCAACAATAAAATAAAAATCCACATAAAAAAGTGGTTCAATGTGGCAAAGTGGCGGGGATACGGAAAGTTTTTGATGCGTTCGCTCTTGCCCTGCAATGTAAAGAGTTCCTGGAGTAGTGCCTCCAGCTCCAAAAACGAAAATTCCCAGAGAATACCCTGCTCTTTTAGTTTCCTAAGATGATGGGATTGCAGGTAAAGCAATGCCGTTTGCTTGTTGTCCTTGGACATGATATGATCTAGATCGTCCTTTGAAATATAGGGGCTCAAATCTTCGGACAAATCCGCATCCATCTCGGGAGGGCGCATATTCCATTCGCGGTTGGTTTTGTGGCTCATTATGGTCTCCCAGGGCTTGGGTGCGCGCATGGCATGGCGTAGGGCGGTCATCCATGCGATATGACGGTAGGTCACGGCCTGGATTTCCTTTTGGAGTTGCATTTCCGTTATCGGGGATTTCGCATACTCATTGGTGAGCATGTCCTGTACATACATACCTAATGTCCTGGAGGTATTTACGATGCCGCCCCAAATTTTACGTGCCTCCCAGATTCTGCCATATGCGGAATTGTTCTGGAACCCGATCACAAAAGCTACCGCAGTTCCGATCAGGGCCAAGGGGGTCCATGGGATTTTTAACCAAGCAAGGTCGAACATGTAATATGCTGCGGCCCAGATGGCAACGATTAGGGTGAAAAGAAGGGTCTCAAATCGTGTCCAAATGGCCATTTCAAAGGCCGTAAATTTTCTTTTGGTGTACATGGCTATTTCGTGTGGTTGTTGATGCAATGTAATCAAATTCCAGATGTTTTGGGCGGGCCTGTCTTTTCCAGGTGCACGACAGATTTCCGTTGGACCTCCCTTAATCCCTCCCAAGGAGGGAAACTCCTCCCCTTGGGGAGGTTGGGTGGGGTCTCTTCATTGGAAGAGAAGCACAAAAGATGGGCAAGCGGTCACACGAACTGAAATTTGTCGTGCACCCTCTTTTCCTTGGAATGTCCCACAAATTCTTTTGACACCAAGGCGATGTATTGTGCCTTTTGCCTTTGTTTGTGTTTGGTCTAAATAGAATATTAGACAAGGTCTTTTCTTTCTCAGAATGACCGCAAATATTTTTTGAATAACAAAAATATTTTTAGCTTTGTCTAAAATTTTATTGAGAAATACATAAATAGATACAATGTACGTAAAGCTATTTTTTCTGCTCATGGCTGTTTTTTCTGGGCTAAGCGGATATGCCCAAACCGATAAAGCCACCGTACAGGGTAGGGTAACCTCAGGGGATAAATCGGTTCCCTTTGCTACCGTCTTCGTAAAAGGGGCTAGTGAAGGCACCACCGCGGATGCCGAGGGCAACTACGAGCTTTCCGTTGCTCCTGGGAAATTGAGTGTTCAGGTGAGTTCCCAAGGATATCGCAAAATGGCTACCGATCTTATGGTGACCAAAGGGCAAACGGTCACCCTGGATTTTGAGATGGTGGCCGATGCCCTAGGGTTGGACGAGGTGGTCATTAGTGCCACCCGTAACCGTGTGGAGCGCAGGAGTGCTCCCGTGGTGGTATCGTCCCTTAAACCAAGGCTTTTAACAGCTACCCAATCCATTACCGTGGCCGAGGGTCTCAATTTTGCCCCGGGCGTACGGGTAGAGACCAATTGCCAAAACTGCGGGTTTACCCAAGTCCGCTTAAATGGCCTGGATGGTGCGTATACCCAAATACTGTTGAACAGTCGGCCCATATTTACCTCCCTTTTGGGGGTCTATGGGTTGGAACAGATTCCCACCAACATTATTGAGCGGGTGGAGGTTGTTCGTAGCGGGGGTTCGGCCCTCTATGGTTCCAATGCCATTGCCGGTACCGTCAATATCATTACCAAAGACCCCGTTTTAAACACTTGGGAGATTGGGAGCAACCTAGCATTGATAGACGGGGATGCCGTGGACCGTGTTCTTAATTTCAACGGTTCCATAGTAGCAGACGACCTCAACAGTGGGGTCACTTTTTTTGGAGCCTATCGAAATCGGGAGGCCTACGATGCCAATGACGACGGTTTTACGGAATTGGTGGAACTGCGCAACACCACGGTTGGTGCAAAGGCTTTTGTAAAACCTATGGATAGAAGCAGATTATCCATAAACCTCAACGCGATCCGGGAATACCGCCGTGGTGGGGACCGCCTGGATCTGTCCCCGCAGTTCACCGATATTACCGAAGAGCTCGACCACGATACCTTTATCGGGGGGGCGGATTATGAGGTGGACAGTGAGGATAATACCCGAAAAATACAAGTGTACACTTCCGCTTCCTACACCAATCGGGACAGTTACTACGGCGGACTGGGAGGGGCCCGCACCCGCCAAGACAGTCTATTGGCCAACAATGCCTTTGGCACCACCCAGGACTTGGCATGGGTCAACGGTTTTCAGTTTACCAAGACATTCCAGAGCAACGATGTGATCACTACAGGTGCCGAATACAACTACAGTACTACGGAAGACCGGATTCCCGGGTATAACCGATTGGTGGACCAAACTGTGAATACCTTAGGGGGCTATGCCCAATATGAATGGAAGCCCACGGAGAAATTCACGGCATTGGTGGGGGCCAGATTGGATAATGTTAGCGTAGATGGGGATTACACCGTTGGTGGTATCGAGAGGGAATTGGATTTGAGCCAGACGGCACTTTCGCCCCGGGTGACGTTATCCTACCAAGTTTCCGAAGAAATACGGTTAAGGGGCGGCTATGCACGGGGGTTCAGGGCGCCCCAGACCTTCAACGAGGATCTACATATTTCGAGCGTGGGGGGGGAACCACAATTTGTCATTCTCTCCGATGATTTGGATACCGAATTTTCTAACGCCTATACAGCCTCTTTAAATTATTCCAAAACGTTGGATCTACTGCAGATGGACTTTTTGGTAGAGGGCTTCTACACCACCTTGGAAAAACCCTTTACGCTCGTAAGCACCGGTGCCGTTTTGGAGAACGGCTCTATCATCGAAGAAGTGCGCAATGGTGAAGGAGCACGGGTATTTGGGTCCAACTTTGAATTAGGGGTTTCCCCAGATCCGGAATGGCGCTTTCAATTGGGCGGCACCTTGCAACGCACCGAATGGGACGAACCCCAGATTCTTTTTGAAAGTGATGGGACACCCGGCGAAAATGATATCGTAGTGGATGAGTTTGTACGCGTTCCCAATCTGTACGGATACTTGAACACAACATGGATACCCGGTAAACGCTTTAATGTTGACCTAACGGGCACCTATACAGGGGGAATGACGGTGCCCCGAGTCATCAGCGATACCGGGTTTTTGCAATTGAATGAGGTGGATGCCTTTTTCGACATGAATATCAAGCTCGAAACACATTTCGACTTTAACGAGAACTTTATGGTCACTGTTTCGGGTGGTGTAAAAAACCTGTTCAATAGCTATCAAGACGATTTTGAGGTGGGCCCAACCCGGGATTCGGATTATATTTATGGCCCCAACGCTCCCCAAACTTTCTTCCTGGGTGTAAAGTTTGGTAAACTTCATTAAGAGCCTGTTTGGGAAATTGTGGTTAGAATTATTATAGGCCATTTTTGAGGCGGGACTAGGCAAAATTTTTGAGCATAGCCTTAGTTACGTTCTAAAATTTTAACGACGTACCTTACAAAAAGGGCTATAAGAAAATAAGTTACAAATTTCCAAACAGGCTCTAAGAAAGGGTACGGATTTTGCATTCAGCGTACTATACCTAACAAAACAAGTGTCCGAAAAG
>JBCBSN010000028.1:0-27066 GCA_039819225.1 Bacteroidota bacterium
CATAGAACCACTAGGAGTAGAAGGAAAATCCGTCATTTTAACCGGTTGAAATTCCGTAATTTTAGAGACGCTCATATGCTAATCCACTGATCATGCGCTTCGAAAAAAACAACTATGTAGACCTGCATTGCCATTCCGCCCTTAAACCTTATGGTAAAAGTTTTAACCGCAAACCCGTGGGTAGGAATAACCCTCTTAGGAGCAGGCGAAACAGTATATGGAAGTACGATCCGCCATCCCTTTCCGATAAAATGCTTAATTATGTAATCAATCTTACCAAGTTTTCCCAGGCCAATTTTACCAGTTTGGCCAAAGGGGACGTGCGGGTAGTCTGTGCTTCGCTATATCCCATGGAGAAGGGTTTTTTTGTAAATAGGATCAAGAGTGATTTCTTGCGGGACCTACTCGGGAATTTTGCTACTGGTATTGGCAAAAAGCGTATCGATGCCATACAGGAAACGACCAACTATTTCCGGGACCTTGAGATGGAGTATGACTTTTATCGGCAGTTGGATCAAAAGGTGGTCCACTTGCCGGAAGGCAAGTTCAAGTACCGGTTGGTGCATAATTATGGGGAGATCAGGTCCGCCTTGGAAGAAGACGATGCAACAGGTTTGCGCACAATAGCCGTAGTTTTGACCATTGAAGGGTTGCATGTACTCAATGCCGATCTAGAGGCCCCGCCGGTCGAGACGGATTTTATCCAAAACCTGCAAAAGATCAAGGCTTGGGATATACCCCCCTTTATTGTGGGATTGGCCCATCATTTTTGGAATCATATTTGCGGGCACGCTGCCAGTTTTACGGATTTGGTGGCCAAGAACGTAGATCAAGGGCAAGGTCTGGATACCGGGATTACTCCCCTTGGGGAAAGGGTGATCCACGAACTTTTGGACGGTACCCATGGCAAACGCATCCTAATCGATATAAAGCATATGAGTATCCTGTCCCGAAAGGCCTATTATGCTATTTTAGAGACCGATCCAAGGTACACGGATGTTCCCTTGGTGGTTACCCATGGCGCGGCCAACGGCTTGGTATCGGCGGATAATCCTGTTCCCGCAGGTTCCGGGACGGCCAGGAACCTAAATGCCGTGGACATTAATTTTTATAACGATGAACTGGTGCGTATGGCCAGAAGTAAGGGAATTTTTGGCCTACAGTTGGACGAAAGGCGTGTGGCCAACAAGGAAACTTTAAGGAATACCAAGAATTCCATAAAACGCTCCAAGATCATGCACTACCGCTCGGAACTGCTGTGGAACCAGATACAACATATTGCGGAAGTATTGGACAATGCGGGGCTCTTTGCCTGGGAAATGTTGGCCATAGGCAGTGATTTTGATGGCATAATCGATCCGTTGAATGGATTCTGGACAGCCGAAGAGTTGCCCTTCCTGGCCGACTTTCTGGAACGCCATGCCTACAATTATATGAAAAATCCAAATTTGGAACTGCCGGAAAACAATATCGATGCGGATGAGATCGTACATCGGATCATGACGCAAAACGCATTGGACTTTTTGGAACGGAATTTTGTATAGCATTGGGGTAATTTGAAAATAGATCAATTTGAAAATTTGATAATATGGAAAATAGACGGGTTTGGGATTTGGTGCTTGGAGTTTGAGAGGTGCGAAATACGAACTATGAGGTACGGAAACCTAACAGGTCTAGGTAGGGATATGGACCTTGAAAACGGGTCGATTTCAAAATTTGACAATGCGGAAATGGGACGGTTTGGAATTTGGAATTTGTGATTTCTATAAACTTCTAAACTGATAAACCCTTAAGGTAGCGGTTAGCGTCTTCCATCTTCTGTCCTCCATCAATTTGAAAAATTAGAATTTGTGATTTGTCATTTGGAATGCGGTATTCGATGGACGTAAAAACATTTTTGGCACAGGTTTTTCATAAAAAGGTTTTGGTTTCCAATAATATCAAGAAGACCCGGGGAAGGAGGTAAAAAATAGTGCAATACCATGTGGGGGTCATTTTGGAGACCAAAAAGAAACGTTACTAGATAAAGCGATAAGAAGAAATGTACAAAATCCTATCCCTGGACGGCGGGGGCAGTTGGGCCCTATTGCAACTATTGACCCTTAAAGAGCGGTTTATAGGAGAGTTCCCGGACCTTAAGGGACACAAGATCCTCTCCCAGTTTGACATGGTAATCGCTAACTCAGGGGGCAGTATCGTTTTGGCGGCCCTTGCAGAGAATAAGACCGTGGACGAGGCCCTGGAATTGTTCCGTACCAAGGCCATAAGGGAATCCATTTTTAAAAAGAATGGGTTCAGGGATTCCTTTTGGCCGGTCTCTATAAGCCGTTGGTTCGGTTTTGGTCCCAAATACAGTGCTAAGGCCAAGGGAGAAGCCTTTGCCCATCTTTTTCCAGAGGTCAACAGAATAACGATGGACAAAATTCCTAAGCTGGTAGGTAAGGAAAGTCTAAAGCTCGTAGTCTGCACCTATGATGCTTTGAATAATAGGGCCAAGTTCTTCCGATCCTTTACCCCAGAGGGGGCAAAACCGGAATTTGTGAAACTGACCCAAGCGGTTCATGGTTCCTCCAATGCCCCTATTCAATATTTTGATTTTCCAGCACGTTTTAAGGCTAGGGACAGCAACATCTTCTACGACCTTTGGGACGGCGCCCTGGGGGGGTTTAACAATCCGGTGACGGCGGGACTCATAGAGGCCCATAAATCAGGGATTCCCATGGACGAGGTTCGTATAGTTTCCTTGGGCACGGGCAATAGGTTGATGTCCGTGGAGGAGAAGAACCGGTTTTACAAAGTAAAGCACATTGCCATTAGGGAAAGACGAAAAAAATATAAGTTTTGGACCTACAAACATCAGACGGAATACTTTAAAAGAACGGTCCTTAACCAGGCGAAGACCATATTGTATCAACCTCCGGATTGGGCCAATTATGTGGCATTGGCCTTTTTATCCGTAGGGTGTACTATAACCCGGGAAGATAGGTTTATCCGTTTTTCGCCCATGATACATGTGGACAATAATACCGATCCGGAGGTTATACCCTATTTGGAGGAACTTTATAAAATGGACATGGACCTCACAAAGGATATGGATATAACAAGGGTGGAAAGCTGTTTTAGGTTCTGGAAGGAGGGAAAGATCAAGAATCAACCTATTGAATATCATGTTGAGCGCGATAATGATCTGGTATATCTCCGTGGGGACAAATACTTTCAATTGGCCATGGAAAAATGGAAGGCCCAATAATAGCCGGCTCATTTTTTTTTGTCCTTACGACAAACCTCCAAATTCCTACAAGGATACCCATTTTTAAAAGTGCGGAATGCGTGAATTCTGTATGGGCGCGATCCTGGATATCATCGTGTAAGGTGTTTTCCTTCAAAGGATTGCCCCATGGGGACAAATCACCTAATTAACCTAAAAATAAAGGGGTAATGTCGCCAAAAAACGAAGTGCTTTTGTACATTTGCGCGAAATAAACAAACCATGATAATGAAAAAATTAAGTTTTGCACTGTTAGGTCTATTGATAATGTCGTGTTCCGCCACACAGTCAGGAGCGTCTGCCAACAAGCCCAATAAGAAGACGTTAAAGGGTACCTGGGAAGTGACCGATATTCGATTTGTCGGAGAGGACGGGCTCTATAAGGCCGATTTGTTCGATACCGCGGATTCTCCCTGCTTTAAGGGCAGCCAGTGGGTATTTATCCCGAACAACGCAACAGGGAAATTTACCCTTAGCAGCGCCAATAGATGTGCCGGGAGTACCCACCGCATCTTGTGGTCCTTTTTTGATTCCGGGGATGGCACCCATGACTTTCAGTTTAAGTTCGTGGACGCCAAGAACAAGCCGTTATCGGCCTCCAAGTCGGGCTATCGTATGAAGATTGCCAACCTTTCCCCTGCCACAATGGAGACCCGGGTAAAAACCAGTCAGGGCGGCAATCCTTTTGAAGTAGTATTGAGCATGAGCAAGGTATCCGAAGACATTACATTATAAACCATTACTAAAAATAGATATTTAAGAATTGAAATTATGAGAAAAGCGATAAGTATATTTTTTGCGTGCACCTTTTTGACCATGAACATAGGGTGTACGGCGGTACAGAATGCCAATAAATCCCAGAAGGGTGCTGGTCTGGGCGTTATCGGGGGTGCCATTGCTGGTGGCCTTATAGGGGGCAATATTAAGGGTGCCTTGATCGGAGCCGCTATAGGAGGTGCCGCGGGAGCCGTTGTCGGAAAGCAAATGGACAAGCAGGCCCAAAAAATAGAGCAGGTACTTCCCGGGGCGCAGGTAGAGCGCGTAGGGGAAGGGATCCAATTGACCTTTGATGAGAAAAGTGGGGTTAACTTTGCCCTTAATAGTGCGGACCTTACGCCGGAATCCAAGGCAAATCTAGATAAGATCGCCGAAGTATTCCTGGAGTTTCCGGATACCGAACTTATGCTGGAAGGCCATACGGACGATTCCGGTAGCGAAGCCTACAATATGACCCTTTCCCAGAACCGTGCGCAGTCTGTAGCGGACTATCTTCAAAAAGATGGTGTAGCCGCTTCCAGGATGGAAGTAAAAGGGTACGGTGAGACCGCTCCAAGGTATGACAACGCTACCAAGGAGGGACAAGCCAAGAACCGAAGGGTAGAAATCGGTATTGCCGCCAATGAGGAAATGATCCAGGATGCACGGGCCAAGGCCAATTAGTAAGGCACTAGGGATAAAGTAAAAAAACAAAAAAGGCCCTGCTTCGAAAAGCAGGGCCTTTTTTGTGGAGGCATTATTCTATTCTTCTTTGGAAGTTAGCTTAAACCTTGCCAATGGGGCCATTCTGGCCTTGTTCAGGGAGAGCATACCCTCGTTTATGGCATAATTGTCCACCTGGGTCAAAATTTGGTTGAACTTGTCGGCTATTTCCATATCCGGGCAGGCCATAAGGGTGGCCGCTGGGCCGCCCAATTTAATACGCCCCATGGGTTTTAGTTCATAGGAACCGGTGAACACATTGCAGCTGTTGTTTCCGGTGGCACGGGAAAGTTCGCTATGGAACGTAATATTGGCCTTCTTTTGACCCTCTTTGAAACTCACTTTTTCGCCCATAAGTTCAACGAGTTCCCATTCCTTGTTCTCCAAGGTAGGGTCCATATGGTTTTTCTTCAATATGTACTTCTCCTCTAAGCTTCCATCGATCCGTTTACCGGCATTGTCCAGGTGAAACAGCGTATTCTCGCCCACTTGGTACATTTGTTCCTGCCCGTCCTTTGCCTTTAGGGTAACTATGGATCCGGCATCGTTCCAGGTAAAATCCCCGTTGTCCGTAAAGCCTCTATCGGATTTGCCCAAGTAGGTAAGGGTGCGGTTGTACTTTCCACTTTCAAAAAGGGTTACCGAAGTTTGTATCCCATCGCAATCCGCACAGGGCAGGGTCCCTTGGTAGGTCCCGTTCCAATCCAGGGCATTTTTACTGCTATGGGCCGGGTCTACCGGCATTTCCTCCATTGTTTTACCATCTTCCATATTGTCCTTTTTGGCGTCCTTGGTAGAATTACAGGCCAAGGCCCCAAGGGCGCTAAGTGCCCATACGAGGTGTAGTCTTGTTTTTTTCATTATGTGTATTTCTAAGTTATTGATTCATTTTTGTTCTTTTAGCATCCACAGTAACCGCTTACCGCTGTTTCCAGTTTTGTACCATCCTTGAAATGCAGTATCATTTTACCCGTTTTCTTGTTGCTTTCAGGGTCTTGGCCTTCACTACTATTATAGTGGATTTCCAAGGAGAAGTTTTCGGGGCTTTGATTTTCCGGCCATTGGACCACTTCTCCGTTTAGGGAAATCATCTCATAGTTTAGGGACCTGTCCACCATGCCATATTTTTTGAGGTAGACATATTTTTGAACTTTAAGGTCAGCGTCGGTTTTGGAAAGTATGCAACTGCAACCGGCAAAGCCCTCCGGGAGCCCTTGTATAAGGGTCAGTTCCGGGTGGTCCTTCTGGGAAGTGCCAGGTTTCCCTCCTTTTTTATGGTCCGTTTTGCAGGCCGCGATCAGAAATAGGGCCAAGGCAAAGGAGAAGTATTGCTTTTTCATGTTAATCCACTTTTCTAAAAACAAGAAGTTCCCGGTTGCCTTGGGTAAGGGTAAGCCGTCCCCGTCCCAACTGGTAGGCCTCGGCAGTTTGTAATTGTTGCATAAAGGTCTGTGCCAGGACTTTGTTGGCACAGTTCGCAAAGTCCTGTTCCAAAAAGTCAAAATTGATGGCCGTTTTGTCCAATGCGGTCAAGATTCCGCGAAATTCGTTACAACCGTTGTGGCCCAGAATACGTTTGTTCGCCAAATGTATTTCAATATAGGGCATCTGGTCAAGGTCTTTTTGCGTTTTGCTATCGAAGGGTACGTCCTTCATGTGCTCCAAGGCCCAGATATCGTTTAGCAGTAATTTCCTGTCCCGTTCCTTTTCCAATATGGATAAGAGGGTGTACCGGACGGAGGAAGCGTCCGCAGGGACTTGCGCGGCTGGCAGCTTTTCTTCCTGGACCCGAATCTTGTAAAGGAATCCCGGTTCATACTCAAAACCACCGATCGAGGCATAAAAAGGTTGCCAATCGCCATGCTCTTCCTTTTTTATTTGAAGACAGCTGGTGGATCCCGCCGCTTCACAAGGTACCCTAAGGCTATTTACAAAATATACCATTTCCGAGATCTGGTCACCTTTCTTCCCATGGCAGGAGGCCAGGATCGTTATTAAAATTATAGAAAACCCTATGGCATGTTTCATATGAATTGGTTTGGCCGTCTTTTTCCCTAACGGTTTTTACAAAGCCAAGTTAATATACTAGAGAAAAAAAGTGGCTCCAACCCTAAAGGTATGTGCCTCATTGGTAAAATTGGGGAACCATCCTCCATTAACCTTGAACTTATTTGGCGTAACGATATAATTATAATTGAACTCGCCTTGAAAAATGGTGTCGAAACTAAAGAAGGTGACAATGGGATTTACGAACAGAAAGGAACGCGGGTTAAACCTTAGGCTCATATTGGTCTGCAGGCCAAAACCGCTTTCTTTGGGCTCGGTGAGATATACATAATTTACGCCGGGGAAGAGGGAAACCTTTTCGTTCAATAGCAATCCGGCCACAATACCCCCTGCAAGGGACCAGGTATCCGCACCCAATCCGTTCTCCGCGGAACCGGTAGGAATGGTGATATCGGCAAAAGGGACCAGTGCAATAACCTTCGGGGAAAGATTTCGCTTAAACGCATTGAAGTAGCGTACACGTATATCCGAGAGTCCAAATTTATGGGTTAGGTCATTGTAAAGCAAAGGGACTTCGGCAAGGACCAAGTTGTTGGGGTCAAAGGCATATTGAAAGTTTACGCGCGTGCCATAGGTATTAAAGGCATCCGATGAGGTGAACTCTGCAAGGGTATTGATCTGGGTATATAGGTTTGTAGGCTTGGAGGGGTCGATATCTCCGTCGTCTTGTGCCGATACATCGGTTAGGGCCAGTAATAAAGCCAAGAAAATGGGGCCTTTGGTTTTCATGTATATTGGAATTTGTGATTTGGAATTTAGTTTTGGGTATTACATTCTTTTGTACACGGATTTCCCGTCCTTTATGGTTTGTATGACCTGGATGTCCTTAATATCGCCCACTTCGACCTTTAAGGGATTTTTGTCCAGAATCACTAAATCCGCCAGTTTACCTTCTTCCAGGCTTCCTTTGGTATCCTCCTCAAAATGTTGATATGCACTCCATATGGTGACGGCTTGCATGGCCTCATAGGGAGTGAGTCGTTCTCCTTCCCCGATTATGGCGCCCGATCGGGATTCTCTACTTACAGCAGTCCACAATACCCTGAGGAGGTTGGGCAGGGCCACTGGGGCATCTGTATGTATAGTGATGTCCAGGCCTTTGTTGAGTGCGGTCCTTGTTGGACTTATTTTGTTCCCTAAGGAATCTCCAATGATCTGTTTGTGCCAATCCCCCCAATAAAAAGTATGTAAGGGGAATAAAGATGCGATCAGATTCATTTTTTTTGCATCGTCCAATTGATCTTCTCTAATATACTGCCCGTGAATAATGACATCACGTCTTCCTTCATTTCCATACTTGTTCTGCAATGGTTTTAATACCCGTATCATTTGGTCGACTGCGGCATCGCCATTGGTGTGGCATAAAATCTGCCAGTTGTTTTTAAATCCTTTTTCGTAAATACTCAATAGTTTTTCGTCCCAAGGTAGCGCAGGATAACCGGCATAATCCTTTTTGGCCCCATCGGGTGGAATCAGGTAGGGTTGGGTCCTCCAAGCTGTCCTGCCTTGTGGCGAACCGTCCAAAGTAACTTTCATTCCCCCAATGCGATAGTGATTAATATAGGATTTGTTTTTGGTGTTCCACGCGGTTCCCATATACTTGTCTACAAAGGCGTAGTCAATATAACTAACAACGTCCAATTTAAAGGCTCCCCTCTCCGCAGCGGCGGCCAGCATCTCATGGTTTTCCATGGCCCTGCCCTCCTGGGCGGTAGTATAGCCGTAGGAGAGAGCCATTTCCTGGCCTTTTAAAAAGAATTTTTTAGCGGCTTCTTCGCTTTTGGGCGCTATGGCCTTTAGCATGTGGGGAATGGCGGCCAATTCTTCCAAAACGCCATTGGGCTCCGTTGAACCGGGTTCCCTTCGGATAAGGCCCCCTTCGGGATCTTTGGTATCCGCGGTAATACCAAGCATTTCCAGACCTTTTGAATTAACCGCTGCAAAATGTCCGCTTATATGGGTAATCATTATGGGGAATTCGGTGGTCACCTGATCCAAATCGTGCTTGGTTGGAAAACGATTCTCTTCCATGACTGAATCGTCAAAACCGGTCCCAAAGATCCATCCGGTCAAGGCCCTGTTCTCTTCTGTGTTCCATTCGTTAAGGATTTGGATCAAGGTGGGAATATTGTCCGCCTTTCCGTCTGGGGAAGGGAGTAATTGGGCTCCTATGGCCTGTCCGGAGAAATTGGCAAAGTGGGCGTGGCCATCTATAAAGCCAGGAATAAGGGTTTGCCCTTCAAGATCTACGAGAGCTGCATTTTCCCCAAACTTCTCAAGGGCTTCTTCTTTTGGGCCGGTAAAAACAATTACGCCGTTTTCTTCCGCCAGGGCTTCCACATATTCGGGGTTTTCCCCCTTCATGGTAAGAATGTCGCCTCCGTGATATAAGGTTACGGGGGCCTCTTCGGGTGTTACTTGCTTAGAGTCCGTTTTACAGGATAATAGTACTAATGTCAATAAAAAAATGCTGATAATGGATTTCATGAGATTGTCGGTTTGTAGCTTAGGGCAATGATGCCTGCTAGATAGTTTGTTTCCATTGTTCCAAACCAAAATCTGTAGGACAATGGGTTTTTTATACGGATATTATAGTTTCAAGGGCAATGATGACATTTATGGTATCACCTTATAAAACGAAAGCAGATCTTGTCTTTTTAGGGGGAAGTAATAAGACTTTTATTCGGTATGGCATTAGCCTTCGTTACTTCACAAACATAGGGCTTTTAACATTGTTTTGTGTAAAATTATCTTAAAATATTAAGATGTGTTCTATTAAAACGATGAAGGTAGGGGCAATCTGAATTTGTATCTTAAGAAGGAGCGTGATACTTAGATAAAGACTACTTTATTTAAAAGAAATAGACTTCATTTCATGTAAGACGGAATTTTCCATAAAACTGAGGTTATCCATTGCCTTACTTGTAAACTGGAATAGACTCAATGAACGATCCAGATTCTGGCTTTCATAGGAAGTTTTGTAATATAGGTCACCGTTTAGATAATCGGTAAGGGCACGAATTCCATGCAGAAAAGGCATAAGTACGGCGCCCCAGGGAAGCGAATGGATTTCAGGCCGTGTCAGGAAAGGGGGTGCTGCGGCAAGTCCTTGCACAAAAGCTTTGAATAGGTCTTTGTTAAATCCAATTTTGTCCAAATCGGTTTCATCTTCCAGGGCAGTGTTTACAATGGTACGTACGGCATCGCCAAAATCATATTGGAAAAAACCTTTCATCAGGGTGTCCAAGTCGATGAGGCAAAGCGGAAGATCGGTTTCCCTGGAAAAAAGGATATTGTTCAATTTGGTATCGTTATGGCAAACGCGGTAGGGCAAATCCGTTGTATTCCGTTCTTTTAAGATTTTCATGGTCTTTAGGGCGAATTCCAGGGAAGCTTTAGCCTTTGTAAGCCTTTTGGGGATTCCCATGGATATTGCCGCTGCAAACTGCTTCTCCCTAAGGCCTAAGTCATGGAACCCCGGAATTACCTCCACAAAGTCTTCCGGGCGGGCTCGCTGAAGCAAGGTATGGAACTCCGCGATGATACGTCCGGCACCAAAAGCTACTTTTGGATTTCCCGTGGTATCATGGGCCACACTGTGGTTCATAAAGGTAAATAACCGCCAATAACTCTGGCCTTTTTGGGTATGGGTGAAAAAAAAGTGACCAGTTGCGGTAGGAACCAGAGAGATGGGCTCATAGCTATTGCTTGCCAAAAACTGGAGCGATCGGGAAATATTGCCCATAAGGCCTTCCACATCGGGGAAAACCTCATGGTTGATACGTTGTAGTAGATAAACAGGAACAGATTGGTTCCAAACGACAAAGGTATCGTTGATATATCCCTGGTTCAAAGGAGTTAGGGAGTACTTTTTTGGAGCAATGGAAAATTGCCCCAATATAAAGTTGAGTTCCTTTGGCGAAAATTGCCCCATACCTATGGCCAAAGCGGGGAAACATATTGCCCTTCATCGGTCTTTCGCCGTAAATGGGCCACGGCTTTTTCGCGGTCGCTGGCATAGGTCACCCCGAACCAGTCGCCCCCGGAGGGAACCACCTTCACCTTGATTTCATCGGTCTGCAGCATCTCCTGTATCATTTTTGGAATGTAGAGTTCGCTGGTCATGGCCAGTTCATTGTCCGCTAGGAAACCTCTGAATTCCGTTTCTATTTTATCGAAGATAGAAGGTTTGCACACCCAGAAGTTCATACTTACCTGCTCTTCTCCTGTATACGTGTTACCGGAATCCAGATCTTTGACCCCATTTCCCTGAGGTTCCAGTTTTAGCCGCTCGTCCACGGAGAGCAAATTATCCCCATCTACCTGGCAGACCCCCCTGGATACGGATCCATGTTCGGATAGGGTATCTTTAAGGGTATAGCCCACTAGGGCGTAGGTGTTGTTGTTTTTGTGCTGTCTTATAAAGTCCGCAGCGTTTTTATAGGCGGATTGGCCGTAAAAATCGTCCGCATTAATGACCACAAATGGATTGTCTATCACGTTTCTGGCCGTCCATACGGCATGGGCGGTGCCCCAAGGTTTTTTTCGTTCCCCCAAAAAAGTACATCCGCTGGGTAGGTCGGTAAGTTCCTGGGCCAGCACGTCCAGTTTCACAGCCTTGGGCAAGCGGTCCCTTAAATGGTCTTGCAAAAAGGAAACGTTCTCCTTTTTGGTAATTACCACAATATGGCCAAAACCGTTTTTCAATGCATCGTACATGGCAAATTCCATCAAGAATTCGCCCTTTGGTCCAAGGTCGTCAAATTGCTTGAGTTTTCCGTATCGGCTTCCACTTCCGGCAGCCATTAAAAGTAAGGTCATTTTTTTTGTTTTATGTCGCAAAAGTAACCCATTGGATTTAAAAAAAACCAAAATAATGATGTGCAAAGGATTAAGGGTTATTGTTGTAGGCATATGCCTTTTGAAAAGGGAATGGGAAGATTCCCGAGCAAGAAAAGGAGGCCATATGGTTTGGGTTAGCTTCTTAAAATGGAACGTTCCTAATGACCATGGGGCGGTATCGTGATGTTTTGGTAACTGACAATTGTCATATTTCCTTTTGAGGGAAAAACTTAGGTTTGTATATAGACCAATACCACCCCTATCCCCAATGTGCGATATCGTTCAGAAATACAATGTTCCAGGACCTCGTTATACGAGCTATCCGACCGTGCCTTATTGGAATTCGGATACTTTTTCCAGCACGGGTTGGGAGACTACCTTAAAAAGGAGTTTTGGGGAAAGTAACGGATCAGAAGGAATAAGCCTATACATCCATTTGCCTTTTTGCGAGAGCATATGCACTTTTTGTGGATGTCACAAACGTATCACCAAAAGGCATGATGTGGAGGTCCCATACGTCCGGTCGGTATTAAAAGAGTGGCGGTTGTATACCGATCTTTTTTCGGAACGGCCCAAAATTAAGGAACTGCATCTGGGTGGTGGGACCCCGACCTTTTTTTCACCACAAAATTTAAAGAAGCTCATTAATGGGATTTTTACCCGGGCAGATAGGGCGGCGTCCCATGAGTTTAGTTTTGAGGGCCATCCCAATAACACGACCACGGCCCATCTCCAGGTCTTGTACGATCTGGGCTTTAGGCGGGTAAGTTATGGAATACAGGACTATAACAAAAAGGTACAACGGGCCATTCATAGAGTACAGCCTTTTGAAAATGTAAGAAGGGTCACGGAACAAGCACGGGCAATGGGGTACGATTCCATTGGGCATGACATCATCTTTGGGCTTCCACACCAGACCCTTTCCCATATTGAACAAACCCTATTAATGACCAGGGCCCTTAACCCCGATCGCTTGGCGTTCTACAGCTATGCCCATGTACCATGGATAAAGGGAAACGGACAAAGGGGCTTTCTTGATGAAGATCTGCCCTCGGCAGGGGATAAACGTAGACAATATGCGAAGGGAAAGGAGCTTCTGATCCGAGCGGGTTATACCGAAATAGGGATGGATCACTTTGCACGCACCTCGGATGCGCTTTACCGCTCCATGAGATCGGGAGGGCTTCATCGTAATTTTATGGGGTATACAGCCTCCAAGACCCAACTTATGATCGGGCTTGGGGTGTCCAGTATTAGTGATAGTTGGTATAGTTTTGCACAGAATGTAAAGGATTTGGAGGAATACGCCCGGTTGGTGGATCAGGGAACTATCCCGGTATTCCGGGGCCATGTTCTTAGTGAAGAAGATAGGGTAATACGAAGGCATATCCTAAACCTTATGTGCCGGTTGGAGACCTCATGGGAAGATGAGCAGCTCCACTTCCCCGGGCTACCTCAGGTTTTGGGCCGGCTACGTGAGATGGAAAGGGATGGTCTGCTCCAAATTTTTCCCCAGAAAATCAAAGTGACGGAAACGGGAAGACCGTTCATACGTAATATTTGTATGGCCTATGACGTTTTGTTGCATAGGAAAGCACCGGAAACGCGCTTGTTCTCCATGACAGTTTAACCCCAAAACCCAAAGTGATGAAAAATATTATAGTACCCATAGACTTTTCGGAACAATCAGAATATGCTTTAAAGGTGGCCGCCTCCTTGGCCAAAAAGCATGGCTCGGAAATTTTGGCATTGCACATGCTGGAACTCAATCAGGCCATCATTACTTCTTCGGAAGGTTTTCATCCGGAACAGACCGTTTTTTTGATACGATTGGCGGAAAAGAGATTCAAGGGTTTTTTGGACAAGCCTTACTTAAAGGACGTATCCATTAGGCCCATAGTAAAGCATTTTAAGGTATTTAGTGAAGTAAACGAAATAGCCGAAATGCACGATGCGGATCTTATCGTTATGGGATCTCATGGCACGGATGGTCTTATGGAAATCTTTGTGGGCTCCAATGCCGAAAAAGTGGTCCGCAACGCCAAGATTCCCGTTTTGGTCATCAAGGACAACATCCCCAATTTTAAGGTGGAACGTTTTGTTTTTGCTTGTGACTTCAAGGAAGAAAGTCTTTTGGCGTTCAAAAAGGCAAGTGACTTTGCCACGATGTTGACCGCGAAACTGGATTTGGTGTACATCAACACCCCGGGAGATAACTTTTTAAGCACCCAGGATACGTATGAGCGCATTAACGAATTCCTCGGCAAGGCCAATTCCGGTGAGGAAGTAATCATTTACAACGATTATACGGTGGAAAAGGGCGTGCTAAACTATAGCGAGGTCAAAGGGGCGGACATTATTGGCATCCCCACACACGGGCGCAAGGGGCTTTCCCACTTTTTTATGGGCAGCATAGGCGAGGATATTGCCAACCATTCCAAAATTCCCGTGGTTACCTTTAAGATAAACGAATAGACATACTACCCATTCCTCAAATGAAATAAGGCTTGCCTCTTTGTTTTTTCTACTCTTGTCCAAAATCAAGGGAACCCTATTTTTTGCGTGTGATGCACTTTTCCTATAGGTTTCCTGAGGATGGTCTACAACAATAAAAACAAATCCTGATACAATTACGTAGAATCGTGAACTGTTGTACCGGGAACCCAAATTATTTTCCTATTTTAAGCTAGTATTTAAAATTAAGGACTAGGGTTGGCCCATTTGGCATCGTATCCTTTACTACACGAACGAACACTGCAGACGTATGAAATTCACCAACAGCAAACCAGACCGCGGGGACAGCGGAGAATCCAAGATGAGGAATGGGCAAAAGGCCCATGGAAGGAGGTCTTTTTTGAAAAGGGCCGGACTAGGCGGCCTTAGCTTGGCCAGCTTTACGGGAGCGTCGGCCAGTATTGGGGAGCAGGTTGCTTATGCTTCGCAAAATGTAAACCGATATTCCGCGCCGTCCGATTTAAAGATAACCGATCTGAGAATCGCCGAAATCGGTGGCGATGTGGTGTTTAGGACACCCATAGTACGGATTTATACCAACCAGGGCATTGTAGGGCATGGCGATGTCCGTGATGGCGCCGCCAAGGAATACGCCCTTTTCTTAAAGAGCAGGATTTTGGGTGAAAACCCCTGCAACGTGGAACGCCTCTTCGGGATCATAAAACAGTTTGGGCACCATGGCAGGCAAGGAGGCGGGGTCTCCGGGGTGGAAATGGCCCTTTGGGATTTGGCCGGAAAGGCCTATAACGTTCCCGTATACCAAATGCTGGGCGGTAAGTATAGGGATAAGGTACGGGTATACTGCGATACCACGGTATCCAGAGATCCAGTGGAATATGCCAATAGGATGCAGAAGCGTATCGATCAGGGTTACACGGCCTTAAAAATGGATATTGGCATCAATCTGCTCAAGGATGTCCCTGGAACATTGATCAATGGTCATGAGGCGGACTATAACCCGTATCAACATCAGTCCATAAAATATAACATGACCAAGCATCCGTTTACACGGATACAGATTACCGAAAAGGGTGTGGACAAGTTAATGGAATACCTGGACGTGATGCGTTCCAAAATTGGGTATGACATTCCCATGGGCACGGATCATTGGGGCCATATCGGGGTCAACGAGGCCATTAAGCTGGCAAAGGCCGCAGAGCCCTATAACTTGGCCTATATGGAAGATTTGATCCCGTGGCAATATACCGATCAATGGCGCGAGATCACTGAAGCATCCACCACCCCCACCCAGACCGGAGAGGACATTTATAGATTGGAAGGAGGGTTTGAGGAACTCATCCAAACACGCGCCGTGGATATTGTGCATCCCGATCCCAATACGGCAGGAGGCATACTGGAAACCAAACGAATTGGGGACTATGCTTCCAAACATGGTATAGGCTTTATGCACCACCATGCGGCAGGACCGGTTTCCTTCCTGGGTTGTGTCCATAGTGCTGCCGCCACGGAGAATTTTATGTGGCTGGAGCATCATGCCGTGGACAAAAAAGACTGGGAAAATCTAGTGACCGGGTTTGATGGGCCTATTGTGGAAAACGGTTATGTCACCGTGCCTGAAAAACCGGGTATAGGAGTAGAGTTGAACGAGGACGTGGTGAAAAAATATCTGGTAAAGGGCGAAAAGCTATTTGCCCCCACCCCGGAATGGGACAAGATTCGGGCTTGGGATCGCTTATGGAGTTGATAAGGCCTTGATTTAAAGACGAGTTGCTTTACAAGGATGTTTTCGCGAATGTTTTGGAAGCTGTTTTGAAATATAGGGTTCAAATTTTCAGGATAGGACTTTTATGGCCTTGGGATCCCAATTAATGGCCGCGCCCTTAAAATAACTTTCATTGGCCAATAAGGCCGCCCCGGCGGCCCTAAGGCCAAAAACGGGATCCTGGACAATCTTTCCTTGGCCACGAACGGCATTAAAGAAAGTATGGAAATGATCGTAGTGTCCGCCTTTATAGTCGCGTGGTGCTTCCCATGTTGTGCTCCCGGTACTGAGTTTTGATTGCCGGGATTCCAAGTCCTTTGAGGCATAGCCCTGGCGTATCCTTTCCTGCATTTCTTCGGTAAAGGATACCATGGAATAGCCGCCGGGAACCATTCCCAACTTTGTACGGGTAAGCTTAACGGAATTTTGCCCCACTTCCATTTCCCCTTCGGTACCTATAAGCCTAAACCCGCCTCCACCGCCGTTACCGGCAATGAAATTGATGCGGAAGACGGCATTAAAGGCCTCATGGGTCTCGGTTTTGGGATAGTCATAGAGGGTAATGCTCACATCCGGGACATCGCGTCCATCGTTCCAATACCGCAGTCCGCCTGTTGCCTGGGCCCTATTTGGGCCATGGGAACTTAGGATATGGTTTAAGGTGGAAAAGGCGTGTACAAAAAGATCTCCGGCGACCCCGGTTCCGTAATCCCGGTAATTTCGCCATCTGAAAAAGCGTTTAGGCTCAAAGGGCACTTTTGGGGCATTTCCCAAAAAGGAATCAAAATCCACGGTTTTGGGATCGGCATCCGGAGGTATGGGATATTGCCAGGCTCCTTCGGCGGAATAGCGGTCATTGTAGAAGTCCAGCATTACGATATCGCCTATGGCCCCGTCCTCATACAATAGTTTGGCCTTTTCATTGCCCAAGGAGGACATCCCTTGGCTGCCGACCTGGCAAACCTTGCCTGTGGCTTTTTGTGCGGAAATGATATCCTGGCCTTCCTGCCATTGCTGTACCATGGGCTTTTCACAATATACGGCTTTGCCTGCCTTAAGCGCATTTATCGTAATTTTTTTGTGCCAATGGTCCGGAGTAGCCACAATGACCGCATCAATATCCTTTCGGTTTAAGAGTTCCCGATAATCCCGGGTCACAAAGAGGTCATTGCCCCATAGCTCCTTGGCGCGTTCCAACCGGCCGGTATACAGATCACAGGCCGCAACCAATTGTACCCCGGACACTTTAAGGGCCGTCTTGGTATCGTAAATTCCTTGGATCCCAGTTCCTATGAGGCCCAAATTGATCCGGTCATTGGCCTCGAACCTTTCCACGGGATAATCGCGCCGCATTAAAAGTCTTTGATCCGTAGATGCCGAAAGGATAAACGGGGCCGAGGAGAAGGCGGCGGCGCCCAAAGAGGCCTTTTTTAAGAAGGTACGTCTAGATGTATTTTTCTTCATGTCATGTTTGTTGTTTTGCACTTGGAATATACCAAACCGTCCGTTGTATTCCCGAAGTATCGCCGGAAAAATACGAAAATTGGGGGACAATGGTATACCCCGGGCAAAGGGCGCTTGGGCATCTATCCCCTTTACATTTGCAATCACTGCCTTTGTATATAGAGCAGGTCACTTTGTCTTTGGGGCAATAGCCTTTACTTATCTATTGCAATGGGGCAGTTCAGCACATCAAAATTATCCGAATTACTTTTTTGAAAAGAGGAAATGGAGGCCCTAAATTATTTGGGTTTGAAAGGCGCTATGCCAACAATATGACCATTATCATTTTTTCCATTTCCCGGGGAAGCTACATTTGTCCTGATGAAGAGCTTTGTGGTCCTTTTTGTTACCGCGCTTATGTTGCTAAAACCGCTTTGGCCTTTGGTGGAGTATATAGCCAATTATGGCTACATTGTAAACGTACTTTGTGAGAATAGGGCCCAACCCCAGCTCGAATGCGATGGCAAGTGTTATCTTTCAAAGTTATTGGCAAAGGAAACCACGGATAATCCGGGAAACCCTTTTGAAGAGAGCCGTACCCATACGGAGCTTTTACGGCTCGTTTTTTTTCAACCGCTCCCTAATGTATCTCTTACGACGTTTACTGGGAAAAAGGATAATGCCAATATAGTTTATTGTGAAATCCTTTTTTCCCTACCCCATCTTAGGGATATTGTGCAGCCACCGGAATACCTTTCGTAGTTTTCTATTGTAGGGGAGCGTTCGCATACCCGAACTTGCCCTACCCTTATCCCAAGTTAACATAACTAAAAAAGTATTATGAATTCTTATATATATAGGACAATGGGTCTGGTGGTCGCACTGTTGTGCTTCATCGATGTCTTTGATATTTCGGCCCAAGAGGTCACCAATTTACGATTGCTGGACAAGGAAAACGCCCTGGCCATAGTTGGGGCCACTTTTGAGTACGGAGGGCAAAGTGGAGTCTCCAATGAAAGTGGAGATATCCATTTTGCATATGAGCCCGGAAGTACCATGACATTGTCCCACGTCATTTATGGAAAATGGATGTTGGGCGATACCGAGATTCTCGGGGCCATTTCGGAAAAGGTGCTCTACTGGCAGCGTGCGGTCATTAATCTGTACCCCGTAACGGTTATCGCACTTAGGCCCAATGGGAAGCCTTTGGAGAAACTGAATCTGGACTATCAGGAAAGATTGGCCCATGACGGGGCTTGCGTATTGAACCTAAATCCAGCGATGAACAGTATCCGCAAGGGGGGCAATTATGGGTTTGATCCTGTTTTTCGTGGATTTAAATATGATCAATTGAACATTGTACTCAATGGGGCACAAGGTGCCACGGCGGCCTGCCCTAATCGGATGGATCCCCCCACCAGCCAAATGGCGCCCAATATGTTGGATCGGGTAGAAATACTTAAGGGCCCACATGCGCTACGTTTTGGAACCGGTTTTGGCGCCACCCTTAATTTTGTGCCGGTAAAGTTGAGGTTTACAGAGGAAAACGATATCTACGGAAGGCTTTCCAATGGCTTTGAAGGCAATGGTTCTGTTTTCAGGAATGAGGGAAAATTGGGCTTTAGCGGTCAAAACCATGATATAGCGCTCTTTGGGTCATGGTCCCAGGGCAATGATTACAGCTCTGGAAATGGTGAGACCGTTGCTGCGGACTTTAATAGGGGAAGTTTTGGCACCAATGTTGGCATTAAGTTTTCCGAGAAAAACCAATTGCGCTTTTCCGCCATCTATAATGTAGCCCGTGATGCGGATTTTCCCGCCTTGCCCATGGATTTGAGGGATGATGATACTTGGATGTTCAACGCGCGACACGATATAAAGTTCAATAAGGAAAATTTGAGTTCCTGGAACACCACGGTCTTTGCCTCCTTTGTGGACCACCTCATGGACAACCTGTTAAAACCGCTGGATCCTAGGATGCTCAATGCCTCAACCCAGGCGACCACTTATAATTACGGAGGTAGGACAGAGGGCGTATGGAATTTTAAAAAGACCGACCTTTTTATGGGGGCCGATTTTAGGGGAGAGGGAGCCGATGGCATCCGCACCAGAGAATTTCTCATAGGCCCCAACGCCGGCAGGACCTTTACCGATAATGCCTGGCAGGAAGGGTTTATTGCCAAGGGGAGTCTTTTTGCCGAATATCACCTAAGGACAACCGCTACACGTTATGTTTTTTCCACGAGGTTGGAGTTGAACACCGCGGATGTGAATTCACCTACTTCCGAGTTTACACAGGTAAACGTGGACCCAAGGGTTACCCAACTTAATCCCAGTGTAAGTCTAGGGGCCACCAGAAATATTGGCGAGGAAGTAACTTTGGGTGTTTGGCTGGGAAGGGCACAGCGCAGTGCGGGCCTAACGGAGCGTTTTATAAACTATTTTCCTGTGGGGCAAGATCCCTTTGAATTGTTGGGCAACCCGGAATTGGATCCCGAAGTAAACAACCAATTGGATATGTCCGTAAATTGGACCGGTAAGTTTACCACTCTGACCGTGGACCTTTTTGCGGGGTATATGCAGGATTTTATCTCCTCCTTCATCGATCCGGAGCTTGATCCACGTTTGCCCTCTAGCCCCGGGGTACGGCAGTTTGTAAATATCGAGGATGCCTTTAAGACAGGTTTTGAAATCAATTGGACACAGCAATTGTTATTGAACCTACAGCAACAGGTGGGAATAGCGTATACCTATGCCCAAGATCTTGAGCGGGATGAACCCTTACCTGAAATTGCCCCTTTGGATTTTAGGTATACCTTGACCGGAAATTATTGGGATGGCAAGCTACGGCTCAAGGTGGTCTTTAGACATGTATTGCAGCAGTCTCGGATTTCCGAGGAGTTCGGGGAGACGCAAACCCCTGCCTTTTCGGTATTGGATGTAAATATGGGCTACGAATTCACGAAATCGGCCAGGATGACCGTTGGGGTCAATAATATTTTCGATGAGAACTATTACGAACACCTGAATCGTTCCGTACGTGGCAATAACCAGCCCATTTTTGCACCGGGACGCAATTTTTTTGCTTCGGTGAATCTTGTTTTTTAGGAATTCTTTCGTAATACGCTATAACAAAGGCGAACCAAAAAGTGGAAATAACCAACAGGATATTTCCACTTTTTGGGTTTTTTACAAGTAGGGCTATAGCCTTTCTATCTCCGCTTCCAAGCGGGTTAAGGTCTTAAAACTTTGATCCAGGTCCAACAAGATCAAGGATTTAGTATCCTCAAAGACATCCTTAATACCGCTGAATACGGAATGGTAATAAGCAATGCCTTCCTTGAGATTTTTTGTAAAGGTGGCAAGGTACTTCCTTTGTTTCTCGGTAATCGTTTCCTCGGCTTCCTTGATTTTCTTCTTTAAGTAATCGATATAGATATACAATTCCTTGATGAACATATGCGGACGATCGTTCCTGGAGATTACATTGGCCCTTCCATAAATATGGTTCGTTAACTCCTTTAAGCTCATAACCTTGGAAAAATAGGCCATATTGGGTCCCGGGCAAACCGAAACCCCGGTACCCTCCGTTCGGGTATCCAGATCATAGGCCAACAAGGCAGAAGTCCCTAGCCCAACACAGGTACAGGATTTTTCCACTATTTTTTCATACCTGGATCTGTACCTTTCCGGGGAAAGTTGCAAAGCGTCCAGTTCCTTGAGTTTTAAATGTTGATATTGTCGGGAAGCCATACAGATTCCCTTTTCCGTAAGTTCTGTGTTTAGCGCAACGAATTTCTTGGGGCAGGAGCTCCCGGGCCTTCCTTTATTGATGCGGGCAAGCTTTTCTTGGTCCTTGGTATTGCCCTTAAGGCTGTGAAAGGGAATGCCCAAAGGCGAGATATCGCTTAAATACAGGTCGTCCTCTTTGGCGTCCACCAATTGTTCCACCGTGTCCTTGTCCACAGTGGTGGCTTCGGGAACCAAGAGAAAAGGAGTGCCCCATCCCACGGAATCCACCTTGTAGTGATTTAATATAAATTGATGTTCCTCTGCAGTTCCCACCCCGCCTTGTGCTGTAATTTTTAAGGGAAGTTCCTCTTTGGGAACTACCCGGCCTTTTTGTGCCAAGGCGGCTATAAGGATTTTTTGTACGGATTGGATCAAGTCCGTTCTGTTTTCCTTGAACTGTTGCAGGATGGGCCCCATTAGGTATCCATCGGTGGCAAAGGCATGCCCCCCACAATTAAGTCCGGATTCAATACGGTATTCGGAGACCCATAGCCCTTTTTTGGCCAGGAACTTGCCTTGGATCAGGGCGGAACGGTAGTCGCTCACCTTAAGGACTATTTTCTTTTTTATGACTCCGTTTTCATCTGGATAAAAATCCTGGAACTGCTCCAGGTAGCCGTATAACCTGGGGTTCATTCCCGCGGAAAGTATGACCGAAGAACGGAGTCCGCTTTGGGCAAACCCCCGTAAGGCGGCATGTGCATCGTTAAACTCCGTGGGGAGTTTTTCGCCCTTGATATAGTTGTCCTTGTCTACCTTGGTCATGATGTTCACGTCTATGCTGCCCATGGTCATGCGTTCCCTTACCCATTGCTTTATTTCGTCCAGATTAAAGACATCGGCGGTCATTTTTTCGAACTCCTGCTTTAGGGTAGAGGTGTCCGGGAGCATGTGAAAATAGTCCCGTATTCCATTTGCGGTCTCTGCGGTGGAGTTTTTAAATTCCTCAAACTTCCTTTGGGCCAGTTCATGCATCAAGTCCAGGTAGGAGGTAATTCGCTTTGCCCTGAAATCCTCAATTTTTTCGTTGATTTCCGTATAGGCAAGCTCAAATTTCTCACAATACATTTTCCGCAACTTTTCCAAAAGGATATCGTCGACCAATGAGATTACGGAATCCATGCCAAAGCGGGAGACCTTTAGTGGGGTGTCTATGGTAAAACCGATTCCCATTACAGGAATATGAAAAGAATGTGCATAGGTCATTGGGCCAATGTTTGGATTTTTTATCAAAGCGCGGGGAAAACTTTCAGCATGATTTGCCTCGGATTGAACAAGTAAACTACAAAAGTTCGGTTTTTATGGATGGCAGAATATGATATTTATCAGCTTTTGTGAAAATAAGTTCTTTTTCCGGAGCACATCCCCATAAAGATGGGCCCAAGAATGTCATGGGCCCATATGTATTGTAAAGAGCATACTAAAGTGATGTCCGCTCTTTCCCGTATTTCTTTTTTAACACGGATAGGTATCCTTATCGTTCAAACCTTTCGTAGGCCGCTTTAGATAATGCTTCCCTATGATCTGGATGCGCAATGGAAATCATGGCCTTGGCCCTTTGAAGCAAGTTTTTGCCATAGAGGTTTACCACGCCATATTCCGTGGCCACATAGTGAACGTGGGCCCTTGTGGTAGTAACTCCCGCACCTTCCTTAAGGGCTGGTGTAATTTTGGAAATACCCTTGGGCGTGGCGGAGGATATGGCAAAAATGGGCTTTCCGCCTTTGGACAGGGATGCCCCACGGATAAAATCCATTTGGCCGCCAACCCCGGAAAAGTGTCTATACCCAATACTATCGGCACAAACCTGTCCTGTTAGGTCTATTTCAATGGCACTGTTAATCGCCGTTACTTTAGGATTTTGGCGAATTAGTGCCGTATCATTGGTAAAGGCCGCTTCCTTAAAATGAACCGAAGGATTGTCGTTTATAAAATCATATAGTTTTTGGGAGCCAGCGGCGAAGCACGTGGTAATTTTGCCCGTTTTCAGATTCTTGTCCTCTCCAGTGATGACCCCTTTTTCCACTAGGGGAAGCACCCCGTCGGAAAACATTTCCGTATGGATTCCCAAACGTTTGTGATTGCTCAAATTAGCCAGTACGGCATTGGGAATGTTACCAATACCCAGCTGTAGTGTGGCTCCGTCTTCGATCAATCCTGCAACGTGTCCCCCAATAAGGCGATCCGTTTCTGTTAAAGGGGATGGTTCATAGGTATGTATAGGCATATCCACTTCCACGGCAAAGTCAATATTGTCCATATGGATAATGCCATCGCCATGGGTCCTGGGAACCTGTGGGTTAATCTGGGCCAGTACTTTTTTAGCTGTTTGTATGGCCGGTAGGGCGACGTCCACGGAGACCCCTAAGGAACAGAAGCCATGAATGTCAGGAGGGGATACCTGAACTATGGCCACATCCAACGGAAGAATTTTACGCCTAAAGAGCAAATGAATCTCACTTAAAAAAATGGGAATGTAATCTCCTTGATTAGTATTTACGGCTCTCCGAACATTTCCTCCTACAAAGCAACTGTTTATTTTAAAAGCTTTGTCATAAGGGGGCAGGGCATATTTTACCTCGCCGTCCGTATGGATGGAAACCACCTCTACATTCTCCAATTCCGTATACCGTTGTTCACAAAGGGAATTGATCAAGAAGTTAGGGGTCATGGCCGCACCTTGGACAAAAATTCGATCTCCGGATTTTACATGGGATACTGCCTCTTCTATGGAAACTATTTTCATGAATTTATCTTTTTATGATTTTTAATACGTTTTATGAAAGTGTTTGTCGTTGAAAGCCTGGAAAAAATAGTATTGGCCCAGTCTATCAAGATTGTTTTGGCCGTGGCGATAGCATCTAGAAATAAATCTTCAGGATGTATTATTGGGAGGGATAAAAGACTCTTGGCAGGCAGGATTCCCATGCCTGTATCTAAAAAAACAACTTCGCTTAGGCGCATTCCTAGGGGCTTCAATTAGTGTTACAAAGGTCTTAACGATAAAGCAAATGAAACATGACATTGCTCATTGTTTGGTCGATATATGGGGAACGAACTGTTTTGAAATCGGGAGTGTTCGGTAAAAATTTCAAAATTATAGGGAAACACCATCCAATATTGGGGTCTATGCCGGTTTTTCTTGAAGTGGACTTGCTTTCTGAAGGAAACCGAAGTTTTCCGGTTAAACTACGATTTACTGACTTTCAATTTCTTTGAAGGAAGTCCTAGATCTAATAGTCTTGAGGCCTACTTAAGTCTTCAACCCAACACTATTTCGAAATACAGGAGTCCTCATCTTTGGAGGCCGATGCCCTATTTAGGGGATTCACAATGTTTCTGGGATTATTTCCCTAGATGACGTTGATAAAACTTCCAGGTCTCGGAGGCTACATCCCTCCCCAACTGCAGTCCGGCAACATTGTCCGCCTGAATATGATAACCGCCCATAACACGTGATATTCCTGCCATGTTGGCCGTCTCTGTAAAAGTGGGGAATTTTAGGGTAACCGGTTTACCATAGTATTTGGGGTCTACCTCGGTAAGGATGCCAGGCACCAGTTCCACTTCCTCTCCAAAATGGTCGTCTCCGGTAAAGAGGCGCAAAGCTTCTGCGCAGGCGCCGCTAATGGTACTATGGCCGGAGACATAGCTAGGGAAGGGGGGGCATAGAAAAGTTTCCGGGGAGTAGGGCCGCCATTTTTCGCCCTGCATTTCCACCATTCCTTTTCCCGGGCCGCCCCAGGCCTGGATAAGTTGGTTTTGGTAATACTCGTGTACCAAAGCATAGGGACGGGCATAGTCGTAGAACATCTTGGAGTCCCAGGAAGCGATAAAGGCGTCCATGGCGGTCACCTCCGTTAGGAAATATAGTTGCACGTCCAGGTCCAAGGTGTGTTTGTCCCTTCGGGATACGTCCTGTGCAAATTTTAACCAATGCCCTGCCTGCTGTACGGATTGTGGCCCGTCCCGCATGAACTCTACCAGTGCCTTTTGCTCATCCGTGAGATTGGCCTGTAGTTCAATGACTTCCTTTACTTCTTTTTCCAACTGCTCCGAACCTACCATAGGAGGAGGTCCCGGTCTAAACTGATCTGCTGATCGTAAGGCTATGGGTTCCACAAGTTGCCAATAGGGCGTTAAACACCCTGGGGCAAATTGGCCTCCCTTGCCATCGGAAAAATATTTAGGTTGCCAACGGTTGGTGTCCACATTTTCGTCCGGGGAGTTCACCGGGGCATAGCCGGTATAGTCAAAATAAGGTTCCCCTTTGGAGCCCTTATGTGTTCCATATTGGTTGCTACCGTCATTCTTTCGTGAGGCTATTACGGCCTTGGCCGCCAAATTACCTATACCTTCCGGGGTGCTGGGATCCAACGAGTTGTTATCGGGGTCATACCCTAAGTCCTTCATAAACTTCCGGAACAGTTCCACATCGGAATAGTAGTATTCCCTCATAGCCCCAAAGGCGGCATAGCTAATGGCAATTTCCTTGTTTTTCAGGTTTAGCTCGGATACGGGTCTTCTATCCACATTTTTGAGATATACCGGAATGGCATTTTCATCATAACGGGACCAAGCATCAAAAATGGAGACGAATATGAGGCCCAAATAACGGGAGGTAATAGTGGGTCTAGGTTTAAAACGTTCGGTGTCGTTTGCAGTAGCGGTAAGTGCCATTTGACCCCATTGGTATGCAATATTTTCGTTTCCAAGGGGTTCTTTGTCCTCAGTTTTTTTGTTATTGCAATTTAGGTTAAGGATTACGATGCATCCTAATAACAAGGATAGCCGAAGACCATTCATCTTTACTGTTTTTTATAATGGTTGTAAATTATTACATGATAAATGCCTTCCAAAATAGACTCAAGTCCTTTTAATCAGCGCATTCTATCTGAGTCGTCACCAAATTGGTAACTGGTTCGGGGGAGAGGTAGGGGATGCCGAGGCCCAGACCCCGCACGACAAAGATAGCCCCTACAAGTACAACAAACACGGGAATCAATCTTTGGACACGTTGTTTTGCCGCTCCTTTCAGAAATCCACTGAAATAAATGGCAGCGCTCATTAGGGGAACTGTACCTAGGCCGAACAAAACCATATACAAGGCACCTTGTCCGGCACTGGCCATAGCGACCGCCCCAAGGAGTGCCATATAGACCAGGCCACAGGGCAGGAATCCGTTTAGGAATCCAATGGTTAAAAATGTATCCGGTGATTTCTTCTTAAGCTCTTGGCCCAAAAGGTTCTTTACTTTGGAAACGGCCCTATACAAAGGTGCGGAGAGCCTATTGGTATTCATTGCCTTGGCTGGGATCAATACCATCAGAATCATTAGCAAACCAACAGCAATGGATAATTTTTGCTGCATTCCGAAAACATATAGCCCCTTCCCTAAAAGCCCGAAAACGAGTCCGATGATACCGTAGGCCAACAAGCGTCCCAAATGATAAAGGGATACCTGAAAGAATTTTTTTAAGGGACTCCCTCTATCTACCGGCAACATAAAGGCAATGGGGCCGCACATACCCACGCAGTGTAAGCTTCCCATTAATCCCAATATGATGGCGGATAAAAACATTTATTAGACCCTTGGCATTAGATTATTTCAAATTCAAACACAAACTTAAGTTCAACTTTATTTTCGGATTTGTGATTTGTTTCTTTCCGCAATGTTGTACCCTATACTTCTCACTTTGTATTTCGCGCTTCGTTATCAAGAGACCTATAAGGAGGCCTCGTTCCTCGGCGATGCCTTGCAGGTTACATTCCACAACCTCGTACCTCTAACTTTGTATTTCTTACTTTCTAACATCTTCCGTCCTCCCTTAATACGTTATACTTTCTTTAAGCAAATAAGGTTTTCCTTGATATTCCCAAAGGATTCTAATGTCCCAGCGACCATCCAACAAACGTTTGTCAGGTATGAGCAAATGTG
>JBCBSN010000029.1:0-26552 GCA_039819225.1 Bacteroidota bacterium
ACCTGATTCGTATTGGTATCCTCCTTTCCATATAATTTGGTTATTTCCTATCTCATATGGAGCAGTTTCAGTAAAATAAAATTGATCAACAAAAGAAACATTTGTCTTGTTGAACCGCAGAGCCCTTATTTTAGAATCGACATTAAAAATGGATGATGTCCAGGTGCCAATAATATCTTTCCTTTTTTGTTGTATACATCCATTTAAGAAAAAAACAATCAAAAGAAGAGACACAAAACACTTTGTTCTGGGAATTATATCAATCAAGGTCATTTTTCTTTTCATCCTAATCACCAAGCTATAATAGTTAGGTTGTTCCATAGATTACTCCTTTATTTCCCTCAAAATCAAAGTCCCGGTGATAGGTCAATCCAATTTTTTCAAGTACCCGTATGGAGGCTTTGTTCCCTTTCATGGCCCTTCCTATGATCCGGGGGATTTGTAGCGTATCCAGACCATAGGTCAAACAGGCTTTTGCCGCTTCGGTGGCATATCCCTTGTTCCAATATTTCTGGAAAAATCGAAATCCAATGTCGTATTCCTTGGTTTTTTCGGTAAACTTCAATCCGCACCAACCTAAAAAAGCACCATCGTCCTTTCTTATGACTCCCCATCTTCCCATACCATACCTTTTGTAGTGGTCATAGTTTTCCAAGAACCTTTGGGAATTCTCTACCGAATCAAAAGGGCTGTCTCCGGTATATCGTAAAACATCCAAATCCAAGTTTAACCGATAAAAGCTTTCCGCATCGGTCGGGTGCAGTTCCCTGAGGAAAAGTCTTTTGGTTTCCAGAATCCTTTTACAATCCATGGTAAGGTCCTTAGCATTTTCTAATGATGCGTTAATCGGGTTATCAGGACTTCATGATCAGGAAAAAGGGAAACCAACTCCTTTCTGCCCTTAAGTTCAAAATCGGCAAAACGAAACCCTGGGGATACGGTACAGCCTACAAGGGCGTATGCGTTTTTGGGGAGTATCTCGGCTGCAAACCAACAGCCGCCAGGAACTACAAATTGGGGAATTTCGCCTTTGTCCAAATCGCGTCCGATTCTATATTCTTGGTGAATTCCTGCAGGTGTAATCAGATGTAATCGTAAAGGAGCACCATCGTAAAAGTGCCAAATCTCGTCCTGGGTTATCCTATGGAAGGCCGAAAAGCGATCTGAGGTCAAGAGAAAATAGATACAGGTGGCATAGTTCCTTGCACCCTCATATGCGAATCCAAGGCTTTCTGGTCCAATTTCCCCTTTACTTCGGTACGTCTCCTTAAAATAACCGCCTTCGGGATGTGGCTCCAATCCCAACTTTTCTATGATGGCCTCAACGGTTTCGTTCATGATGGTTCCTTTGCGATGATTCTGATTTCATTCTGCCCGTTTACGAAGAGGGCAAAGTCATCACAAAGGTAAGGCTTCTTGATGCCGAAAATTAGGAGGTGAGGGAACGACACGGATCAAAGAAAGCGAACAATAACAAAAAAGCGGTCAAGAAAATATCCTTAACCGCGAGAGCTATACCTTGATAAGGGGTTGTCCTTATTTCATATAAGTATCGAAAAAGGCAATCATCTTTTCCGGATGAACGCCAAAATAGTTGTAGCCATCAAACCTGCGATTCGTGCCTTCGATCCAAAACAGTTCCTTGTGTTCCGAGCTGATATTGTCGAAGATCTCTTGGGCGTCCTTGGGATTGTCCGTCCAGATATCATCCAACACTTGGGCCATAAAATAGGGCGTTTTTACTGCCTGTGCATATTTTTGCGGATGCATTTCGCCATTGGTAAAGCCACCTAGTTTTAGCTGTTCCAAATCCATGAGTTCCATGTATTGGTCCAAGCCCATAAGCCCGGCAAAAGCTGTCATCAAGGCGGTCATGGAAACGGTCAAAGGGCCGAAGAAGCACAGGATATCCTCAAACAATTCGGGATGTCTGTACATGGCCTCATAGGCAGCATTACCTCCAGTACATCGGTTGTAGAGACCTACCTTCATTTTACTGAGCTTAGGGTGGTTTTTCACATAATGTTGGGCGCCAACCACATCCCGCCATTCATATCTTCCAATGCCACAGATACCACCATTGGCCGCACCACTATTGCCGTGATTTCTGAGGTCATAGGCCAAAATGTTATACCCTGCCCGGGAAAGATGTCCCATATGGGCCACAAAGTCGATTTCCAGGGTATCTACTCCGGAGAAAGGTGCTCCCAGGTGCCCTGTAAAACCAGATCGACTCATGGGCATGGGATGGTTAATGACAATCAACTTGTCCGATTCTCCCTGTACCGACGGAATGTACCAGCCTTCCAAGGGTGTACCATCGCTTGAAGGGAAATACACATCTTCCCAGGAATCTATACCATGGTCCGCGGGAGTTTTGTGTACTGGTGTCCGAAACATGGGCCGCACGGCAAATTCTGCCAAATATTTTATGGTGCCGTATGCTTCTTCCGGAATGCTTTTTTGCTGTTCCAGTGCCTTTCCATAGGCCTCTTCTCCCATTCTACTTTTTAAAGTGTTATCGATCGTATATTCCAACGTTTTTTTAAAAGCCATACCAATACTGTTTAATGAAATTAACGATGTAAATTTCAGGGATGCCCATGAAAGGAAAGGCAAACAAACCAAGGGGAAAATGATACAAATTACTTATTCCGATATTCCGACGGCGTCAGTCCCGTTTGTTTGCGAAAGAGTCGGGTAAAATAGCTGGGATATTCAAAACCCATTTGATAAGCTACTTCGGAAATGGAAGTTTTTTTCTGATGCAAGAGCGTTTTGGAGGTCTTTATTACATGTTGGTGGATATGCTCCAATGCCGGCTTTCCGGTATAAAACTTGATAACGTCGCTTAAGTAGTTGGCCGTAATGTTCAGTTGGTTCGCAAAATAGTTTACCGAGGGCTGTACAATAGGCTTAACGTTCCCGTTTTGCCCGTAGTAATTGTCCAGAAGCGAAAAAAAACCCTTGACCAGTGCGTTGTATTTTTCCTTGCGCTCCCCAAATTGTCTTTTATAGAATTGGGCCACGTGGGCAAAAATTAAATTGCAGTAGGCCAACAGCAGATCATACGAGAAGGTTTCTTTGTTGTATTCTTTTAAGGCCTCCTTAAATTGTAAGGTAACAAGAGGTTCTTCTTCCTTTTTGAGGAAAAGAGGCTCGTGAAGGCCATAATTGAGGAAAGCGTATTGTAGGTGTTGATTACTGGAAATCAAGTCGTCCGTAAGGTTGATGTAATACCCTTTCCAAGGGGTAGTGGTGTGCCATTGTATGGGCTGATTGGGACTCGAGAAGTACATAAATCCCTTTTCCTTGTCGTTTTCCAAACCGTATTTTATGGAAATGCGGTAGAAATTGGGATACACCGGGGGAGAGGACATTAAGATGTCTTCATGATACGCGCCTATATCTATAAAATCATGTTTCGGGGCCCTTAGATTAAGGTATTCGTTAAAGGACTTGATGCTATTGAATTCCATGAATAGTCGTAATACGCAACGAAGCGATATTCTCCATAAAGATAAACGGTTTATTCGTGAGACCCATATTTCAAAATCCGCTTATGGCGGAGCATTGAAATACGATGACTAAATCCCGCATTCGCTGCGGGACAGGCGAACCCCGACGAAAAGTCGGGGTCTTTGGTTAAATACCTAGACCTTTGGGTCGATTCCTTATTTTGGGTCCAGGGCAAGCCCTGGGGTTTAGCCATTTACAGAAAAAAAACGCCTAAAGGTTACCCAATTACCGACAAACCTGTGGCATGCATTTTAGCTCATAACGTATGGGAGGCAGAATACTCTTTAAGAAGGTCACTTTTTACGTCATCGGGAAGCTCCCGCCAATCCAAATCTAGTAAAGCGCCCTGTAGCGAGTACAGGTAATAGCATTTGGGAATGGTTTTATCCGGATACCGTTCACAGATCTTCCGGTAGGCTGTCTTGGGTGTCATTTCAGCCAAGTCGGCCAAAGTATAAACACCGATCTCACCTAGTCGTTTTGCGATGGTCTTTCCAATATTCCTGGCTTTCATTATCCCTCGGGTTTGGTGAACGTTACAATGTCGATTCCAATGCCGTTGGGGTCAAGGATGGCAAAATGCCGATCTCCCCAGGGTTCGTCCCTAATTTCGATTTCAATGGCTACGTCTTTGCTTTTCAACTGTTCGTATACTTGGTCAACATTATCCACCTCCAGGGTCAAGTACACACCTTTTCCAGTAAAGGGGGATTGGAAAACGGGTTGTTGACTGGGGTGATTCGGCATAAGGAAACTCAGTTCAGCGGATTTGTTTGGACTGTGCAGCAAAAGGTAAAATTCGTTTTCAAAGGTAACCCCGAAGTTTAGCGTCTTTGTATAAAAATCCTTGGTCTCCTTTAGCTTTTCGGTAATGATTCCTGCGTTTAGTTTCATGCTTTTTTGGGATTATGTATTTATCAATCGAATAATTTATAAAACTGTAGTATTGTGCGGATTATGAATCAGATACGTACATTGTAAAATGCAACACCTCCCTTAATCCCTCCTTTTTAGGAGGGAAACTGTTGTGCAACACATCCATGGGTTAAAATTTTGCCACAGCAAACTTAGAAAAGGAAGGTAGCGCGGAATTGTAAAAATCGGACAAACGCTAACGGAAGGCTTCGGAGGGCGTTACCCCATAAAAGGTCTTGAAGTTTTTGATAAAATGGGCCTGGTCAAAGAAACCCACATCATAGTAGAGTTTACTTTCCTTGAGGCTTTGGTGGGAAGGCTTCGCATTTAGGATATGCTGAAAGCGCACCACGTTGCTAAAGGCCTTTGGGGTGGTTCCTATATAATAATTAAAGATTCGCCGGAGTTGGCGGGGACTCAATCCGGTATTCAGATCCTTTTCGGTATCCAAAAAACCGTTTTTTTGCAGAATACAGTGCAGGGCGTTAAAAAACCGAGGGTCGTACTCCAATTCCCGTTGGCGTAATTGCGCTTTCAATTTTCCGTTGAAAAGGAACACGATTTTGTCAAATGGTTGTGAAGGGTTTATTTCCGAGGAAATCCAACGGCCCCAATGGGGCAAAACGTGCTGTAATTCCTGCGATCGGTTACTCAAGGTCTTGGCATTGATGCCGAATAGAAAAGGGAAGGCGGCCGGTAAAAACCGAATGCCGATATAATCAAATTCGTGTCCAATAGCGAATTCTGTATACTTTCGGCAAAAACCCATGATAAAATTTTGAGAAGGATCGGTATGGTCCAAAAAAATATCGATACACCCATCGGAAACCACTCTATACACAAAGTGTTGCTTTAGGGTTTTAAGCGTTTTTAATTGCCAAAAGCAATAGACCCAATTTTCGATTTTTGGATTTGGAGGTACCTCTTGGTATAGAATTTCCGCATTTTTGGCCGTTACCGTAGGCTGAATGGGCTTATAAAATGCTTTTATGGTGGTAAATGGGTTCAAATTTATAACGGTGAAGGATAACCGTTAGTTACGGTTACACTGTTGCCAAGGTTTTTTAGTTTTCTATCCATAAATCATCAATGCTGGTTCTCCAAGAGAAACGTCAAAAAGTGGTTTATACCAATCAACATTCGTTTCAGTTGTGATTTTTTTGTCTTTCAAACTGTAGTCAAGAAAGTACTGATTATTTTTTGTCTGTGGTTTTCCGAAATAGAACCATGTCAGTTTAATTCTATCTGCCTTAATTATTTTTAAAAAAGAAGAAGCCTCAAAAATGTGTTCCGGATTGTAAACTTCAAGTTGTTCACCTCCCTTGAAATTCAGTGTCAAACATTTTAGTTGGTTGCAGAAATCCGCAGACTCTATTTCATGATAGTTGTCATATGGCTTACCAAACCAATCTCCGAAGATTCGGAAAGTTCCACCTTTAAATAAGGTTTTCTTATTCTCCAAAAGTCGAACGATTTCTTCAGGACTTCTTCTTTTTGTTTCGCTATCTTTTGTTGGCTGGAGATTGTCAAGGTCAGGGGAAGCGTGTACTGCTGTCATAAATTCAATTGGACCTACAATTTGTACTCTCTTAAATATTTTCAGGCCAAGCCATAGTGACAAAACCCCCAAGAGTACGAGAATAATTATTCCTACCGTATTGGGAAGCGAAGCATAGACTGCGATTCCAATAATCGTTGCTCCCGCCATTGGTGCAATTCCGAATATGAAGCCCGATATTATGTTAATGACTTGTCGCAAATGTCCTTTTTAAATGGTTGGTATAAAATTTAACTTTGGAGTAAGCTGTCAGCTATGGGCTTTTATTTGAAGATTATCAATAGGTTATGATACGTTACTGAATGTGATATCTCTTGGACTTTCCTTCTTGAGTTAAGCGAAAAGAATTAGGTTCCCATATTTAAATTTCAAAAGTAAAAGGCTTGCGTAACAGACTATTTCTTCTGAGTCATCTCGAACTTTAAACCGCTCTCATCAATATGAAATTGTAAATATCCTTCTTCTTTGCTTACATAGATTCCCATAATGGAAAATCCGTCTTCTTCTGCTCCAATTTTTATTAGTTGTTTGGTAGGTTCATATTTCCATTTGGTATTATCTACCATTCCGATTACTTCTGTAAAGAGCTTAGACTCAGAGGTTGTAGAAAACCTAAAATTTTGAGATTCATGGAACTCAAAAGTAGCTTTGCTAAAGCCATCTAAAATGGGCAAGAAATCTGGATTCTCAGGTTTTTGGACGATACGTTTTACTTTCCAACTTCCTACAATATCATTTTTTGAAACATTTTGTCCCAATACGTTATTAGAAAAAATCAATAACGAAATTAGTACTAGAGCATTATTAACGGCCATAGAAATCTATAATTTCCTTCTAAGAGGATTTAGTCATATGGTAAAACTCCTTCAAAAACCCGACTCTTACAAAGTTAATCGACAAATAGCTATTTACGTTGCGTCTACCTATCCCAAACCCCTAAAAAGTAAGCACAAAAACCGTTTCTACCTCAGGCACGGAACGTACCTTTAAATGGCCGCCATGTAGGTGCATGATCTGTTTGGAAAGGCTTAGCCCAATACCGGTTCCGGCATTTTTAGTAGTAAAAAAGGGGACAAAGATTTCCCCGATTAATTCTTCCGGGATACCGGGGCCATTATCCTGTATCGCTACATATTTTCTACCTATTTCGTTAAGCCCGCAACGGATGGTGATGGCGGCGTTCTCCCTACCTTCCAAGCTCTGGATGGCATTTTTAAAGAGGTTGATCAACACTTGGGAGACCTGTTTTTCGTCTATGTACAGTTCCAAATCCTCCGGTTCTATATGGATATGAAAGGCAATAGGGCTATGCTGTAGCTGTTGCCCCATAAGCGTTTTTACGCTATGGATCAATCTATGGGCCGAAACCAGGGCCTTATCCGGTGGGGGCAAATTCAAGAAACTACGGTACGACTGTACGAACTCCATAAGGTTGCCGCCCTGTTCCCGGATAACCTGTAACCCCCGGACGGTATTTTTTACCAGATCTTCGTCCATAAACTCGGCTATGGGAAGCCCGTCCTTTTTCCGGTAATACGTTAAAATGGATTCCGAAATGGAGGTAATGGGCGTTATGGTATTCATGATTTCGTGGTTGAGCACCCGTATAAGTTTGATCCAGGAGTCCGTTTCCTTTTCATCCAATTCCTTATGGATGTCTTGCACCGTAACCAATAGGAGAGTTTGTTTGTCCAGGGACATGCTCGTGGCCTTTAGGGCTAGATGAATTTCTTCGCGCTCATTGGTGAGGTGTACCAGCTTACGGTCAAATGGTTGGAGCCCTTCAAAAATTTCATAGAGGTTTTGATCTACCTGGGCCAATTGCTTTATATGGTTCAAGGGCCTGTAGTTGAACAGTTTTTCCAAGGTGGGATTGGAGAACAGGATATGGCCTCTATCATTAAAGGTCATAATGCCGATATTGGCCTGCTTTAAGATTTGCTGGTAATATTGCTCCCGCATCTGCAACTGCAGATGTACTTCCTGGATCAGACCGTTTACCCGATTAAGGCTCTGGTTAAGTTCCTTAAAAGATTTTATGGAGACCCGCTCCGGAAAACGCAACGTAAAATCCTCGTTTTTAATGGCATCGAAAAAATAAGCGATTTTTCGGTTGGTCGAGTTGATAAAAGTGATCAGGAAATAGGTCTGGGAAACAAGGACAATGACGAGAATTCCAAGGGCCAGGTACCACGCTTTTACGAAGGCCACGGCCATGGCAATAGCCGTCCCGGTAATAAACAGTACCCGGAGAATTAACTGGACATAAAAATTACGACTGGCCAAAGGTTATAAGTTCAAGTTCAAGCGTCAAGCGCAAGTTCAAATACAAACACAAATGTCAAATGCAAATTCAATAAATTTATTTTCAAATCACCTCCCATCTTCAAATCTTCAAATCGTCAAATCGTCAAATTTTCAAATTGATACATTATCACATTGCTAAATTTTCAAATTCAAATACAAGCTCAAGTTCAAAGTTTTGTGTTCAAGTTAAGTTGTTAAGGATTGAAATCCATCATCCATCATCGAGCATCCATCTTCGGTCTTCGGTCTTCCGTCATTTTCAAATCGCCACATCTACAAATTGATACATTATCACATTGCTCCATTATTTCACCTCCCCTCCAACTTTTTCATCTTATTATATAAAGTTTGCCGGGAGATGCCCAATTGCTCGGCTGCTGCACTGTGGTTGCCCTCGTTTTGCCGCAATGCGTTTTTGATCATAAGCCTTTCCATCTCTTCCAAGGTGCTGGGGCCAGAATCCAAGGGCGTAACCGTCTTTCCGCTCAATGGGAAACCTTCCGGCTTTAGCACATTGCCTTCACAGAGGATTACGGCCCGCTCCAAGGTGTGTTGTAATTCCCTTACGTTTCCAGGCCAACCGTAGGCCATCAATTTTTCCTGGGCCGCCTGGTTGATGCGCAGGCCCTGTTTTCCATATTTGGACATAAACCGGTTGAGGTAGAACTCCGCCAGCACCAGTACATCCCCATCGCGCTGGCGCAAGGGCGGTACGTCGATCTGTATGGTATTGATGCGGTATAGCAGGTCTTCCCGGAATAGTCCGTCGGCCACCATTTGTTCCAGATCGCTATTGGTGGCACAGACTAGGCGAATATCTACCGGGATGGGCTTGTTGGAACCCACTCGCACAATGGTCTTTTGTTGTATGGCGGTAAGCAGTTTAGCCTGCAATTGCAGGGACAAGTTTCCTATCTCGTCCAAAAAAAGGGTGCCCCCATTGGCAGCTTCGAATTTTCCGGCACGGTCTTCCTTGGCATCCGTAAAGGAGCCCTTGGTATGCCCAAAGAGCTCACTTTCAAAAAGGGACTCGGAGATAGAGCCCATATCTACCGAAATGAACACCTCCCGATGGCGATGGGACACGCGGTGCAATTCCCGGGCAATCAATTCTTTGCCCGTCCCATTCTCTCCGGTAATCAATACGTTTACATCGGTCTTGGCCACTTTTCGGGTCAGGTTCAATACGGCGTTCAGGGCCTTGGAATTTCCGATGATGTATTGCTTCTTTTGGTTGATGACCTGTCTTAGGTTACTCTCCCTTTCTTGTAATGCCTTTACCTGCTTTTGGGATTTCCGCAGTTCATAGGCGGAGCGTACGGTGGTCAGCAACCGTTCATTGTTCCAAGGTTTGGAGATAAAATCGGCAGCGCCCTCCTTAATGGCCTGTACCGCCAGATCCACCGCTCCATAAGCGGTCATCATAATTACCGAAATATAAGGGGCCTTCTTCTTGATTTCCTTTAACCAGTAGAGCCCCTCGTTACCAGTATTTACCCCGGCGGAAAAATTCATATCCAACAAAATAATGTCCAACTCCGCAAAGCCGGGGAAGGAAGAGATCTGGTTGGGATTGGAGATGGTCTGCACGCTTTTGTACTCAAACTGTAACAATATCTCCAGGGCACTCAGTACGCTTTTGTTATCATCAATGACCAAGATGTTCGCGTCCAACATAGGGAAAAGATTTTTTTAAAGTATCCTGGGGAAATTTTAAAAGACTATCTAAAACTACTGCTTGAAAAGATTATTTTCACCAAAGTGTCCAATTTTTTGACAGTATCTGTACAATTATTTTACATCTGTGCATCACTCTAAAATTCATCATAGATATAAGTGATTGAATTTAAGATATTTAAATGTTTGGCATAGCTATGGCTATCGTTTTTGGCACATGGAATATCCTATGCACGTGAAAACAGTATTTGTACTATTCTTAATCGGTTTTATATCGTTCCAGACCATGGCCCAGCAAAGATGGTCTTTGGAGGAATGTATTGCCTTTGCCTTGGAACATAACCTTCAGCTTAACGACTTTGAATACACGGCCCAGTCCAATAAGGAGACCTATCGCCAATCTGTTCGCAATCTTTTACCTGACATCAATGCCTCCACAGGCTATGCCATAAATTTTGGGCGTAGTACCGATCCCTTTACCAATGATGTGGTCACCACGGAATTTTTCTCCAACAGTTATAACCTGGATGCTGCCATAGACCTTTTTCAAGGTTTTCAGAAGTTGAATAATATCAAGGCTTCTAAGTTTTTAAAGGAAGCTACACGGGAAGAGGCACAACAGCAAAAATACTTATTGGCCTTTCGTGTAATGCAGGCTTTTTACGATATTCAATTTTTTGAAGGGCTTGTAGGCATATCCGAGGAACAGGTGGGCATCTCCCAAACCAATTATGATCTAGTAAAACGGCAGATAGAATTGGGCCTTATGGCCGGGGCCGATCTTTATGAGGCGGAGTCGCTTCTCTTGGCAGATCAGTTGAACCTTACCCAGACCCAAAATCAATTGGCTGCGGCAAAACTACAGTTGATTCAGGAAATGAACCTGGAAGGGGAGAGCGATATCGAGATTCTGCATGAAATTGGGGAAACCGATTTTTTTAAAGATTCCGAACAAATCCAAACCGACTCCATTTACGCGGCCTCCCGAGAATTCCTGCCGTTGATCAAGGGCCAAGAACTTAGGGCCAAGGCGGCCAAGAAACAGTTGGCCGTGGAACGTGGCCGATTGTCCCCTTCCCTTGCCCTTTTTTGGAACGTAGGTACCGGTTATTTTGAAACAACAAGGGATTCCCTAGGAAATACCATCCCCTTTCGGGATCAGTTTAGGGACAATACCTTTCAAAATATTGGACTAAGCCTACGCATCCCAATTAGCAACCGATGGTCTCAACGATCAAGGGTAAAGCAGAGTAAAATAGAAAGGCTTAGGGCAGAGAACAATCTGGATATACAAAAACAGGTGCTGTTCCAGACTATTCAACAACTGGTGCAGGAATACAATTCATTACGGGTAGAGCAAGAGCAGAGTGGCCAGAACGTTGTGTCTCAAAATTTGGCGTTTACCATTGCCCAGCGCAGATATGAAAAAGGCCTCATAAACGCTTTAGAACTGTCTACGGCCAAAAACCTTTTTGCTACCGCACAGAATACCGATTTGCAGGTAAGGTTGCGATTGGAAGTGAACAAGAGCACCTTGGACTTTTATCGCGGACTGCCGGTGTTCAATATTAATTAAGGAAAAAACTGGAAAAGAGATGAAAAAATATAGCAATTTGAAAATGAATCGATTTGAGGAGTTGAAGATGTGCCGATTTGAAAATGACGGGAAACCGAAGACGGAAGATAGATGCTCGGTGCTCGATGTTGGTTGATGGATTTCCATCCTTAACGGCTTAACTCGAACCCGTAACCCGCAACCCGCAACTTTGAACGTGAAACCTTGAATTTGTATTTGACATTTGAATTTTCAAGCAACTCAACAACTGAATAACCCATAAAATGGACATACAATTAGAAAAGAAAAAAGGATTACGGCCCAAACATTATGGCTACATCGCCTTAGGGATCCTATTACTTTTTACGGCCTATCAACTGATTTTTGCAAAATCGGTCTCTACCTTCCGTACCGAAAAGGACAAACTCTCCATAGCGGCGGTAGCGCAAGGCAAGTTTGACGATTATATCACCATCAACGGTTTTGTAGCCCCCATTGCCACCATTTATATGGATGCCTATGAAGGTGGCCGGGTAATGGAAAAGCTGATCGAGGAGGGGGCCATGGTCAAAAAGGGCGACATTATCCTGAAACTGGAGAATACCAACCTGTACGAACAGATTTTGCAGAGCGAAAGCAGCCTGGCCCTAAAACAGAACGACCTCCGCTCTACCCGCTTAAATTTTGATGTACGCCAGGTAGAGGGCCGAAGAAACCTGGCCACCGCTCAAAACGACCTACAGCGCAACAAGCGCAATTATGAGCAGAACAAGGCCCTTTATGCGGAGGAATTGATTTCTAAGGAGGAATACCTGGTCTCCAAGGAAAACTATGAGCTTTCTCAAAAACAGTATGAGATCGTAAAGCTGCAGACCGAGAATGACGATGAGCTACGCAGCACCTCCCTGGCCGGATTGGATACGGATTTGGTGCGTATGAAGAAAACCCTTTCCATGGTCTACGAGCGTTTGGATCACCTAAATGTACGGGCCCCGGCAGATGGGCAATTGGGCTTTTTGGATGCGGAAATTGGACAGAGCATTGGCCAAGGACAACGTATTGGACAGATCAATGTATTAACCGACTTTAAGATCGAAGCCGATATTGACGAACATTATATTGATCGGGTACAGCGCGATTTAACGGCCATTCTAGAGCGTAATGGCAGGGAGTTCCCCCTGAGGGTGCGCAAGGTATATCCCGAGGTAAGGAACGGGAGGTTCCGCGTGGACCTTGTTTTTACGGCAGACAAGCCAGAGACTATCCGAACGGGTCAAAGCTATAACATAAAATTGCAATTGGGGGAATCCAGTGAGGCCCTCCTTTTGCCCAAGGGCAGTTTTTTCCAGAGCACAGGCGGCCAGTGGATTTTTGTGGTGGGCCCCGGAGGGGACGAGGCCATACGCCGCAACATCCGGATTGGAAAGCAAAATTCCAGGTTCTATGAAGTCTTGGAAGGCCTGGAAGATGGGGAACAGGTCATTACTAGCAATTATGACAGCTTTGGGGATGCGGAGCGGATCGTGTTGAAGTAAGAGTAGCCTCCCTTAACCCCAAGGGTGAGGATGCTAACTCGGATATAGAATGCCTTTAAGTATTGCCGTTTGGAGAAAATGGAATATACGGTGATTCTCCCCTTTTTTCAAGGGGAGGTGCCGAAGGCGGAGGGGTAGGAAAAAAACAGATGCAAAGTGTCACATCGAGTGGAATCAAGATGTCCTTAATGGAAGACCTGCAAGGTTTTCCCCAGCTAAGAAGGGGAACTTTGTAGGCATGACCCAAAACCAAAAAAAAGAGAAAACAACAGAAAAATGATACAAATACAGAACCTTAAAAAAAGTTTTAGAACAGAGGAAGTGGAGACCCTGGCCCTGCACAAGGTAAACTTAAATGTAGAGGATGGCGAATTTGTGGCCATTATGGGACCTTCCGGTTGCGGAAAATCCACACTTTTGAACATTATAGGGATGTTGGACAACCCTACGGAAGGTAGCTACCAATTTGCCGGACACGAGGTGGCCGGACTCAAGGAAAGTCAACGCACCCAATTGCGTAAGGGGAACCTGGGTTTTGTGTTCCAGAGCTTCAATCTGATTGATGAGCTTACCGTATTCGAGAATGTAGAGCTGCCCCTAATCTATCTCAAAATGGGCAAAAGCGAACGCAGGGAAAAAGTAATGAAGGTTTTGGAACGTATGAAGATAGCCCATAGGGAAAAGCATTTTCCCCACCAATTGTCCGGGGGACAACAGCAGCGGGTAGCCATTGCCAGGGCCGTGGTAACGAATCCCAAGCTCATTTTGGCGGATGAGCCTACGGGAAACCTGGATTCCAAAAATGGCTTGGAGGTTATGAACCTTTTGACCGAATTGAACCAGGAGGGCACCACTATTGTGATGGTAACACACTCTGATCACGATTCGCATTTTGCGCATCGGATAGTAAACCTTTTTGACGGCCAAATTGTGACCGAAAGTCAAAATAGGGCCATTGGGGCAACGATATAGCGGCCCAATAAGGTCTTGACTATCGGGAAGGGACTGTGGAATAAAGTAACATATTACTATACAAGCAGTTTTCTAGTCGCTTTACACCCGCCCTTCCTTTTTTAGAATCTATGGATTAAGGACGGCCGGTAGGGCCTGTTAGTTCCGCAACGAAGAGAGGAGTTTATTCATCGATCAATCTCTGCTGAGCATACCTTGCCTGAAGGCAGGCAAGGTTGAGGTATCGATCAAAAAGAACAACATGTTCAAAAACTATCTAAAAATTGCCTGGCGCAGTTTAAAACGAAACAAAGGATATTCCGCTATTAATATTGGGGGATTGGCCTTAGGGATGGCCGTGGTCATTATGATAGGTTTATGGGTAATCGATGAGCTCACCTTCAACACCTACCACAAGAACCATGATCGGATCGCCCAAATCTATAACCGGGGCCAGAACTTGGATACCGGGGAGATCGGTTCGTTCAACTCCACGCTGTACACCATGGGTAGTGTTATCAAGGAAAACTATCAGGATTATTTTGAGAAGGTGATACGGGCTACGTGGACGGGCGATTATGTGCTTACCGATTCTGGGGAAAACCATACACAGACCGGACAGTTTATCGAAAGTGGGGCTTTGGATATGCTTTCCTTGAACATGCTCCAAGGTTCCCATAAGAGTTTAGAGGAACTGAATGCCATAGTGCTGTCCCAATCCGCGGCAAAAGCCATTTTTGGAACAGAGAACCCTATGGGGAAACCCATTAAAATGAATAATGAAATGGATGCCGTGGTTACCGGTGTTTATGAAGACCTGCCCCAAAACAATAGCTTTGGATTTGTAAAATTCTTTGCCAACTGGAATCTGGTAGAAGCCAATGAACCCGAACGCTTTGAACGGATCAAAACCGTTTGGGACGACTGGTCTTTTCAACTCTATGTACAGCTAAGACCTGGAATCGATTTCGCAACGGCAGATAACGCCCTACGGGACTTATATTCCCAATATGGGCCTTCGGACGAGCTCGAAATTTTTGGGAAACGTGGGCTGCATCCATTCGCTTATCCTATGGACAAATGGCACCTTTACTCCCAGTTTGATGAGCAGGGCAAGCCCACCAAAGGTCGTATCACCTTTGTTTGGCTCTTTATCGCCATTGGCGTTTTTGTGCTGGCCTTGGCCTGTATCAATTTTATGAACCTGAGTACGGCGCGTTCTGAAAAGCGCTCCAAGGAAGTGGGTATCCGAAAGACGGTTGGCTCCAAAAGAAAACAGTTGGTTCACCAATTTTTGAGCGAATCGATACTGATTGCCACCTTGGCCCTAGTATTTGCTTTTGTATTGGTATTGCTTTTCCTCCCCTGGTTCAATGAACTGGCCGGAAAGGATATGGACATTCCTTGGGACAATATGTTATTCTGGGGAGCAATTCTCTCCTTTACCATACTTACGGGCCTATTGGCCGGGAGTTATCCGGCCCTGTATCTTTCCTCCTTTAATCCCATTAAGGTGCTAAAGGGCACCTTTAGGGCCGGACGCTATTCGGCAGTACCCAGAAAGGTGTTGGTGGTCTTTCAATTTGCGGTGTCCATATTATTGGCCGTAGGCACGGTTATCGTTTTTAAACAGATAGAATTCACAAAGGATAGGCCCTTGGGCTATAGTCAAGACAATCTTATATCTGTACAGATGAACAATCCCGCATATGATGGGAAATATGACCTTTTGCGCAATGAGCTGAAGAAGACTGGAGTAGTGGACGAAATGACCCAGTCCTCCTCGCCGTTGATCGGGGTGTATAATAATGGTGGAGGGGGGCTTAACTGGCCCGGGAAAAACCCCGAACTACATCCCGATTTCGGAATCCTTCGCGTAACTCATGACTACGGAAAAACGGTAGGATGGCAATTCTTGCAGGGAAGGGATTTTTCAAGAGATCTTGCCTCGGATTCGTTGGCCATCGTGGTGAACGAATCTGCCGTGAAGTACATGGGGTTGGAAAATCCGATAGGAACCCCCGTTTCCTTTGGTAGGCCAGAACCGGCCCGGATTATCGGGGTAACCAAGGATATGGTGATGCAATCTCCCTACGAACCTATAAAACAGGCATTCTTTTATATTGATTACGAAAATGTGGACTATATCAATATTCGATTAAAATCCGCTGAAAATGTAAGTGAGGCCATTTCAAAAATTGAATCGGTATTTGCCAAGGTGGTGCCCTCCGCCCAATTCGATTATAAATTCATAGACCAAGAATTTAACCGCAAGTTCCAGGCCGAGCAGCGTTTGGGGAACTTGGCCGGCGTTTTTACGCTATTGGCACTGTTGATCAGTTGTTTGGGTCTTTTTGGCCTCGCCTCCTTTGTGGCGGAACAACGAACCAAGGAAATTGGGGTGCGCAAGGTTTTAGGGGCCTCCGTTTTCAACTTATGGCAAATGTTGTCCAAGGATTTTGTGCTCTTAGTATTGCTATCCGCCCTGGTAGCGATTCCCATTGCCTATCATTTTATGTCCAGATGGCTACAGAACTATGAATATCGTATGGAAATCCCTTGGTGGATATTTGGCCTGGCGATTGCAGGAGCATTATTGATTACCCTGGTAACGGTAAGTTTCCAGTCAATCAGGGCAGCGAGCGTAAACCCGGTAAAGAGTTTGCGTACGGAGTAAAAATAGATATAAGACTTTAGACAGGAGACATTAGACAGGGCTGGGTTTATGTTATTTAAATATAAGGACCACACTGGGGAAACCTAAAAATGTGTAGACAGGCCAGGTTTCCTTTGTCCAAGTGGAGAACCTAGCTAGCTTCCCTCCTAGATGTCATCCTGAGCGCAGCCGAAGGAAAGGAGAGCCTGTCCCGAAATAATCGGGAGATTGAGGGAGGTGTTAAGCAAGTTAAAACAAGACCCACAAGGTAGGGAATGAAGATATGATAATAACAGATTCCTGCTGGAGTTTACCCAGAGCGAAGCCGAAGGGCAGGAATGGAGTTAAGAACACAATTAAGTAGATTCCCTCATTCGAGGGAATGAATAAAAACGATTTTCAATGTTCAAAAACTATCTAAAAATCGCGTGGCGAAACCTTTGGAAAAGCAAGGGTTACTCGGCCATTAATATTAGTGGGCTGGCTCTTGGGATGTCCGTTACCTTGATTATTGGGTTGTGGGTAAATGACGAGCTTACCCATAACAGTTATTTTAAGAACAGGGACAGGATCGCCCAGGTGTTCCAATCCCAGACCTTTAATGGGGAAACCAACTCGTATCCCTCTATTCCAAGACCACTGGAAACAGCATTGCGCAATGATTACGCCGATAACTTTAAGTATCTGGTCATGTCCTCATGGAACAACGCCCAATATTTGAAATATAAGGAAACCAGTATTTCCCGATATGGAAATTTCATACAGCAGGAGGCTCCGGAACTATTGGAACTGAAAATCCTAAAAGGCGAAAAAGACGGTCTCCGGGAAATAAATTCCATCATGCTATCCAAATCCGTGGCCGACGCACTGTTCGGCGAGGAAGAACCCATTGGAAAGGTTATCAATGTCAACAGCCAATACGATATGATGGTTACTGCCGTGTATGAGGATATTCCCGTAAACAACTCCTTCAATGATGCCGAATTTTTAATGCCGTGGGACAAATATGTCGCTACACGGGAATGGGTACAAAATGCCGTTGACCGATGGGGCAACAATTCGTTTCAAATGTTTGTGCAGATGGCGGACAATGTGGCTATGGAGTCGGTCTCCGATAAAATCAAGGATGTTAAAAAAAATCTTAGCGAAGATACAGCGGAATTTAATCCCCAGATCTTCCTGTTTCCAATGAAGGATTGGTATTTGCGGAACCATTTTGAGAATGGAAAGCAGGTAGGGGGTCGCATAAAATATGTTTGGCTTTTTGGTTTCATAGGGGCCTTTGTACTCTTGTTGGCCTGTATCAATTTTATGAACTTGAGTACCGCACGTTCAGAAAGGCGTTCCAAAGAAGTGGGTATCAGAAAATCTATCGGTTCCCAACGAGGGCAGTTGATCAATCAATTTTTGAGTGAATCGTTCTTGGTGGTCCTTTTTGCTTTTTTCATTGCCATCATTATCGTGCTTTTGTCCTTGAACGGATTTAATGATTTGGCACGAAAGGAAATAGTATTTCCATGGGGAAACGCAAAGTTCTGGCTCATATCCATCGCATTTATACTATTTACGGCATTACTGGCGGGAAGTTACCCTGCTCTGTACCTGTCTTCATTTAGGCCGGTAGACGTGTTAAAGGGGACTTTTAAGGCCGGAAGGTACGCAGGTTTGCCGCGGAAAATCTTGGTGGTATTGCAGTTTACGGTTTCCGTAGCCTTTATCATCGGGACCGTAATCGTTATGCAGCAGATCAACCATGCCAAAAACAGGCCCGTGGGCTATAATAAGGAAGGACTGATACAGCTTCCCACCATGGGTCAGGATTTTGAAGGAAAGGCCAATTTGATGCGAAGCGAGTTTTTAAATTCCGGTGCCGTGGTGGAAATGTCAACCTCAAGTAGCCCTACTACCCAAGTTTGGTCCAACCGAAGCGGTTTTGACTGGGAGGGTAAACCAGAAGGCTTCCAAGAGGATTTGGCATGGACGGAAGTCTCACCGGAATATGCAAGGTCGCTTAACCTAAAGATTCTGGAAGGCCGCGATTTTTCACGAGAGTTTGCATCGGATTCCAATGCCGTGCTCATTAACCGGACTGCCAAGGAATATATGGGCCTCACCGATCCGATCGGTAAGTTCATGAAGGATGCCGACGAGGAAGATCCTGACCCGCCGTTAAAGATAATCGGGGTAGTGGAGGATATGATAGTAAATTCTCCCTATGAACCCGTAAAGCAAATGGTATATGCCTTTGATCAATATGGCAATTCCAGTTTTTACAACCTAAGGTTGAACCCAAAACAAAGTGCTAGCCAGAATCTGGCCATCGTGGAAAGGGTGTTCAAGGAGCATTTTTCGAATATCCCCTTTCAATATGATTTTGTGGATGAAGAGTACGCCGAAAAGTTTGCCTCAGAGGAACGGATAGGAAGTCTATCCGCCGTTTTTACAGCACTGGCCATATTGATCAGTTGCCTTGGTCTTTTTGGGCTAACCTCTTTCGTAGCGGAACAGCGTACTAAGGAAATCGGGGTACGAAAGGTCTTAGGGGCTACAGTGTTTAATGTATGGAACATGTTGTCCAAGGACTTTTTAAAGTTGGTGATCATCTCCGGCTTTATCGCCATTCCCGTTTCATGTTATATTATGAATGGATGGTTGCAGGAATATCCGTATCGGGTGATACTGGAATGGTGGATTTTTGCGCTGGCCTTTGTAGGGGCCATAGGGATTACATTGCTCACCGTAAGCTTTCAGGCGATTAAGGAGGCCAATGCCAATCCGGTAAAGAGTTTAAGGACGGAGTAAAAGCCCCTCTCCAAAAGGGAGGCGAGGAGACCCGTAAGGGTTTCTCCTGCTTGCTTCCTGAGCTCAGTCGAAGGGCAAGCGGGGAACCTTGTAGGTCTAAAAGAAAATGTTCGTTTGGATTAAATGAATTCCCATCTACATAGGAATAAGGCAAGGAAAAGATTAAACAGATTCCCGCTGGATCATTTCCTAAGCGCATTGTGCCGAGCGCAGTCGAGGTAAAGTCGAAGGACGGGAATGGAGTTAAGAACACAATTAAGTAGATTCCCTCATTCGAGGGAATGAATAAAAACGATTTTCAATGTTCAAAAACTATTTAAAGATCGCGTGGCGAAATTTGATCAAGAACAAAGGATATGCCCTTTTAAATATTGGAGGTCTGGCCATTGGCCTCGCCTGTTTTTTGCTGATTACCCTATATATATCCCATGAGTTTTCTTTTGATGATTATCATGAAAGGAAGGATAATATCTATAGAGTAGCGCATCACAGTAATAGCGATGACGTAAAGGATGCCTGGATTTGGGGAAATGCGCCAGTTGGTCCGGCACTGAAGTCCGACTTTCCCGAGATTGTTGAAAAAGTACAGTTTTCGGGGATCAGTGATGTCTTGTTGGAATACCATAACCGCTCTTTTCAAGAAGGGAAGTGTTTTTATGTGGACGCTTCTGTTTTTGATGTTTTTAGTTGGCCCCTGATTGCCGGGAACCCAAAAACGGCATTGGAAGCACCATACTCCATAGTCCTTACCGAGACCATGGCCAAGAAATACTTTGGGAATGAGAACCCTATAGGGAAAACGCTTAAGGGAACCGGGGGCAGGGCTTCGGACGGGGACTATACGGTTACAGGAATTGTAAAGGATATTCCCGGGAATTCCCACTTTACCTTTGATGTACTCATGTCCATGAGCAGCTTTTATCAGACAAGGCCCCAAATTTTCAATCAATGGGGTTATGTGGATTTTTATACCTATCTCTTGGTCTCGGAAAATTTCGAGGAAAAGACTTTTGAAACAAAAATCCCGGGTTTTTTGGACGAACATTTGGGCCAGGAACAAAGAAAGGAATACTATTACAACATTTCTTTGGAACCACTGGAACGTATTTATCTACATTCTACCGCGGATCGCCAACCCGGGGAAACTGGCAGCTTGTCCAACATTTACATCTTTGCCATCATTGGACTCTTTCTATTAGTGATTGCCAGTATTAATTTTATGAATTTGGCCACGGCAAGTTCCATGGAACGGGCCAAGGAAGTGGGCGTAAGAAAGGCAATAGGGGCAAAAAGAGAAGGACTTATCTATCAATTTTTGGGCGAATCGTTCCTTCTGGTCTTTATGGCGGCGATTCTTGGTCTTCTTCTTGCTTTGGTCGGTTTGCCGTTCTTGGGAAGCCTTACCGGCAGCACGTTTGAACCAAGTACCCTGCTGGATGCCCGAATAGTAGCGCTCTACTTCGGAGCAGCTTTGGTAACGGGGATTGCCTCCGGCAGCTACCCAGCCTTTATCTTGTCCGGGTTTAAACCGGTAAGCGTGTTAAAGGGTGCTTTTAGGACAACAGGGCAAGGAACCAATTTGAGAAAGGCCTTGGTCGTATTCCAGTTTAGTCTATCCATCGCCATTATCGCCAGTACCGTAGTAGTGTACCATCAACTTGGATTTATGCTCAATAAGGATATGGGTTTTGACAAAGAGCAACAGTTGATCTTGGATTTTAACTGGGACGGTACCGTATTGGATAACGCGGAGACCATTAAAAACGAACTGTTGTCCCTTAACGATGTTAGTTCGGTCTCTCTTTCCAGAACGGTGCCCGGAAGCCACTTTCCGGCCGCGGGAACGGCGATAGAAACCCCCCAGGGGAATATGGACAATTTTGGCCCTTACATTTATGAAGTGGACAATAATTTTATCCAACATTATAAGATTGATGTGGTCGCCGGGCGGGGCTTTTCCCAGGAGTTTCCCACGGACAGTATTAGCTCGCTTGTAGTCAATGAAGCTGCCGTAAAAATGTTCGGATATAATGACCCCAAGGACATCATTGGCAAAAAATTTGACCAATGGGGCAGGCAGGGAACCATAATAGGAGTGGTCGAGGATTTTAATTATAAGTCGTTACACCAAAAGGTTGCCCCGTTGACCTTACGGCAGGTTCCCTATGGAAGGTACTTTTCATTGCGCATACGTACGGACAATTTTCAAGATGTATTGGCCGCCGTAGAACAGAAATGGAAAGAACTTGCTCCCCATAGGCCTTTTCTTTATAACTTTTTGGATGAAGCCTTTAATAAGCAGTATCAAGCAGATCTCCGGTTTAGAAAGTTGTTTTCCATCTTCTCCTGTCTGGCCATTTTTATAGCATGCTTGGGTCTCTTTGGATTGGCCACATACAGCGCCATGTTGCGAACCAAGGAAATTGGGATCAGAAAGGTTTTAGGCGCGGAAGTAGGTTCCATAGTAGTACTCCTGTCCAAAGATTTTATAAAGCTTGTGGGTATTGCCATTCTCATTGCCATTCCTTTTTCCTGGTATGCCATGGAACAATGGCTCAACGAATATGCCTATAAAATTGATATTGAGTGGTGGGTATTTTTGCTATCGGGCGTAATGGCCCTATCCATTGCCCTTATTACCGTTAGCTTTCAATCCATAAAGGCCTCCTTGGCCAATCCGGTAAAAAGTTTACGAACGGAGTGATTTAGATAGGAGACCTAAGATGTTAGATGTAAGACATAGGACGTAGGAACTAGAATGAATTGTTCCTCGTTACTGAACGGTGAAACTTAAGGCCTGCCCTGAGCGCCCGCCTTGACCGGAACGGGCAGGGAGTCTAAGCAAAGAAGGGTAACCTCATAAGTCCAAAGCTAAAGGATGAAGACCCTTCAGGTTTTAGAAACCTGAAGGGTCTAGAACAAAAGGACAAAGTGTGCCTAGAGGTTTCTAGATGCCAATGCCCGGCACGAGCCCTTGGGGTTTCTACTAAAAAACCCTTCATAGCTACTCGTAAAAGAATTGGACAAACACTGTCCAATTCTTGGACACTTCTAGGGCATTCCTTTCACGAAATTATTCATATTCAATTGACTTTCAAAACTATATGAGTGTGGCACGGTAATCGAATCCGGTTTATGGCAGGATAAACAGAACATTAAAAAGAAACGGGAAAAGGCGGTAGCCCAAAGTGATATGAAACATACAAGCAGTTTTCTAGTCCTTTTACTATCCGCCCTTCCATTTTAAACTATTCTACCGGAGTTGACATATAAATAACAGTAAGGAAATGATACGCAACTACCTAAAAATCGCCTGGAGAAATCTAGTAAAACAACCCTTTTTCACAGGCTTGAACCTCTTAGGGCTGGCCGTAGGGATTGCAGCGGTGATCCTCATTGGATTGTACATACACGATGAGCTGAGTTACGATTCCATGTTTGCGGATTCGGACCGGATCTATCGATTGGATGCCGATACCAAATTCGGGGGAAAAGCGGAGAAAATAGCCAATGTTTCGGCCCCTATGGCCGCAGCTATCCTACAGGACATTCCTATGGTGGAATCGGTAGTCCGATTTCGGGATAACTGGGATTTGCTGGTGCGTCCCAAGGGAGCCGACGCCTATGTTAAAGAGCAACGGACCTGCTATGTAGATACTACCTTTTTCGATTTCTTCGGAATAAAGCTCCTCCGTGGCGATAAGAAAACGGCTTTGACCAATCCCAATACCATGGTGATGACCCGTTCCACTGCGGAGAAGTTCTTTTCCAAAACGGATGTCGTTGGACAGACCGTGGAAATCGATAACAATATTACGGCTACCGTTACTGGCGTAATAGAGGACCTCCCAAAAAATTCGTTTTTGCGGGATCGTAGCATTTTCATGTCCATGGCCGGTTATGCGGATTCCAAAGAAAATGAATGGGGTAATTTTAACTATTATACAGTGGTAAAAATATTGCCCAATGCCCGCATCTCCGATGTGGAAAAGGGGATGGACAAAATGATCGATGATTATTTAATGCCTTGGGTACAGCAATTTTTTCCCGGCTTGGATCGGGCTCAGTTTGTCGCTTCGGGCAATTATGTGAAATTTGGGGCCACCCCTTTGGAAAAAGTGCATTTATATTCAAATTTAGACGTGGAATTTAGCGCTAATGGAGATATCAAGAATGTGTACGTGCTTGGGGTTATTGGCCTATTCCTGTTGATCCTGGCCTGTGTTAACTTCATTAATCTATCTACCGCTTTTTCCTTGAAGCGGGCCAAGGAGGTGGGTATCCGTAAGACCTTGGGATCCGCGCGAGAAGGGGTAGTAATGCAATTTTTAATGGAGTCTGCCTTGATTACTTCGGGGGCTTTGGTTTTGGGAATACTATTGGCTACGGTGCTAACGCCTTTGTTCAATCAGCTGGCGAACAAGGATTTGGCCGTTCCTATTACATCCATCTTATTTTGGGCGGCCCTAGTGGGACTAATGGTCTTTTTAACGCTTTTTGCGGGGAGCTATCCGGCCTTTTTTATGTCCAAGTTCAATCCGGTAAAAGTACTAAAGGGACAGGGCAATACCGATATTGGGGGTGGTGGTCTGCGGAATGGCCTGGTGATTTTTCAATTTGCAATATCGCTGTTGTTGATAGTAGGTACGCTAGTGGTATATGAACAATTGAATTATATGACTGAAAAGGATTTGGGTTACGATAAGGAACAGGTGCTTATTGTACACAACGTGTTTTCCCTGGCCCAAAAGAAACAGGCATTCAAACAAGAGGCAAAGCAATTGGCTGGCGTTTCAAACGCCACGATAAGCAGCTATTTGCCTACACCGTCCAGCAGAAGCGATAACACCTTTTTACAGGCGCAGGACCAAAGTCAGGAAAAGGCCATCAATATGCAGGAATGGGAGGTGGACGAGGATTATATGGCTACCGTAGGATTAGAGCTCATTGCAGGAAGGAATTTTGATCCCGCCAAATTCCCAACGGATTCTACTGCCCTGATTATCAATGAACAATCAGTTCACTTACTTGGCAGCAGCCCGGAGGAAGCCCTTGGAAAACAGTTTGTAGCTAATTTAGAATCCGGTGGGCTGACCACCGTTATCGGGGTAGTCAAGAATTTTAATTTTGAAAGCTTGCGAAACCAGGTAGAAGCCTTAAGCCTACAGCTAAGTTCAAACGGGGGCAATTTGGCCATAAAGTTGGAAAACGGGAAACAGGCCGGTAAAATTGTGAACGAGGTGGAACGCATGTGGAACAACTTTGTGCCCAGCCTGCCTTTTGAGTATAGTTTTATGGACGATTCCTTTAACCGCACTTATGACGCCGATCAGCGGTTGGGACAAATTTTTGTCGTCTTTACCGTACTGTCCATTTTGATCGCCTGTCTCGGTCTGTTCGGTCTGGCCTCCTTCAATGCCCAAAAACGGGTAAAGGAGATTGGGGTCCGCAAGGTACTGGGGGCCACGGTAGGGCAAATTACCTATCGCCTTTCCTTCGATTTCCTCAAACTTGTGGGGATTGCTATTGTTATTGCCCTGCCCTTAGGCTGGTTTGTTATGGAACGATGGTTGGAGGATTTTGCCTTTCGGATCAACATCCCCTGGTGGGCCTTGTTGCTTTCCGGGCTATTGGCCGTGATCATAGCCCTGTTTACAGTAAGCTATCAAAGTATAAAAGCGGCCTTGGCCAGCCCGGTAAAGAGCTTGCGAACGGAGTAGAGGCCCACCCCCCCTTCGCGGGAATGAAGTATAGAAAACACGAAACAGATTCCCGCCAGAGCATGTCCTGAGCATAGCCGAAGGGCGGTGGTGAAGTAAAGGAAAGGATTAAACGGATTCCCGCCTGTGCGGGAATGAATAAAAACGATTTTTCAATGTTCAAAAACTACCTAAAAATTGCCTGGAGAAGCCTTAACAAAAGAAAAGGCTTTGCCTTGATCAATATTCTGGGACTGGCCCTGGGTTTTGGAACAGCGGTTTTGGTCTTTCTTTTCGTAAACCATCATCTTCAGTTCGATAATTTCCATCATAATTCGGACAGGATTTACAGGTTCGTTACAGACGAGCACCATGACAAAGTATATTATTCGCCCAGTGTGCCCCCTGGTTTTGCCAATGCTTTTAGGGAGGATTACGACTATACCGAAAAACTGGCGAAGCTGGTGAATTGGCCCAATGAAATGGTTTATATCGAGGAAAGGGACCATCGCTTAAAATTGGATGAAGGTATCGCATTCACCGAGCCGGAGTTTTTCCAGATTTTCAATTTCCCATTAGTAAATGGCTCCAATGAAGTAGCCCTTTCCGACCCAAATACCGCCGTTATTACGGAAAGTATGGCCAAGAAATTGTTCGGCCCTCAAAACCCCATCAATAAGACCTTTGTTCTAGGCAATAAGGAGACTATTACCATCACGGGTATTCTTAGGGATTTGCCAAGGACATCGCTTATACAGGGCGATGTGTTTATCTCTTTTCGAACGCTTAAATCGTACAGTGATTTTTTGGCAAATGAGACATGGGGAGGGATCAGTTCCCGTCTGCAATGTTTTGGGCTTCTGCGTCCAGATCAGGATATTGCGGGGATAGAAAAGACGCTTGCGGGATATGTAACAAAGTTTAGGCCCAAGTCCAAAAATGTACACCATTACAAACTACAACCATTGGCAAGTATTCATTTTGATTCTAGATATAGCGGAGGAATGGATACCAAGATACTCTGGACTTTCTCTCTGATCGGCTTCTTTATCCTTATTGTTGCCAGCATCAATTTTATTAATATTTCCACGGCCCAATCGGTTACCCGCTCCAAGGAAGTAGGGGTACGGAAGGTGTTGGGCGGTTTTAGGGGGCAATTATTTGGGCAATTTATGACCGAGACCCTTATGATTACTTGTTTTGCTTTGGTCTTGGGACTGCTTTTGAGTATCATCAGTTTGTCCTATTTCAATACACTTTTTAATCTAAAGCTTGCCGCTTCGGATCTTTTACAATGGCCTTTTCTGGTATTTGGGTTTTTGATTCTTATGGGGATTACCTTTCTTGCAGGAAGTTATCCTGGAATTTTATTGGCAAG
>JBCBSN010000030.1:0-26496 GCA_039819225.1 Bacteroidota bacterium
ATGAGAAATCTATCTATTTAAGTGCTGATACGATTTATACAAATGATGTTCATAAAGTACTATCTGTATACAAACCCAACATTAGTGTAGTTGCAAGCGGACGAGCCCAATTAGACATTTTTCAACCGTTATTAATGAGAATGGAAGACATTGTAAAGTTTGTTAAAAACTCACCTGAAAAAGTTATTGCCAATCATTTAGAAGCAGTAAACCATTGCCCAATTACAAGAGAAGAGTTAGCATCTGAATTAACGAATAAAGGATTAATAGATAAGACGTTAATTCCGGAAGATGGACAAGCTATGGAATTTTAATAAAAAGCCAGTTGCGAACAACGGCCGTAAGTAATTGCTGGTTCTTGCCTACCCTTCGGTTAAATTCAGGACAGGCTTCTGAATCCCGAGCTATCGGGAAGCTGATTTTCAGTTTGGTGTGATCTGCCAAAGGCTGATAAATATTAACCCGCGCAACGACTCATAGCTGAGACCGTTAGGCCACATTTGAATGAATCGCAGAAATGAAAAAGTAAAAATGATAAAGTAGCCTTCATTTTTGGGGAAGCCTTCAGGTTACAAATCCAATAAGCTTTACTTACTCACTTTTCATCGGTCAATAACTAATGCCAACGCGGTGTATAATTAATTGCTTGTGGAAATTCCATGCCTCAACTTACTTCAAAAAGCTCGGTATAAGTCGTTCGGCACAGGCTTTGAAATTCCTGCAATCAATTATCTTTGGTCTCAGACGAACGTTTTCCGTTTCGGCCAACATACCGACTCATCCCGTTGCTAATACAGTCGGCGTAGAACCAATTATACGTGACCGATATATACTATTTTTACCGTTCAACTAAAGTTCGAATTATGAAATTCCACATCACTTTACTTCTTGTTTTATTCAGTTCAAGCGCATTCAGTCAAATCAATGCAAAACTAATGCGCTATGTGGATGTATCGGCAACACAAATCTGTTTCGTTTATGGTGGCGACATCTGGGTGGTGGACAAAAATGGAGGTACCGCGACTCAACTCACGAATTCCCCCGGAGAGGAATCCTATCCAAAATTCTCTCCGGATGGTAAGGAAATTGCGTTTACGGCAAGGTATAGAGGAAATCCCGATATATATGTAATGCCCGTAACGGGAGGCGTCCCCCATAGACTAACCTATGGATCTCATGTAGATCGCATGGTGGAGTGGCACCCCCAAGGCGACAAAATCCTATTTGCTTCCAGAAGGGAGACCGGTGTTCCATCCGGACGCGTAAACCAACTTTTCCTAATTCCTAAAACTGGGGGAATGCCAGAAAAATTACCCATCCCTTATGGTGAGATCGCCACTTATTCGGCAGACGGAAAGCAACTGGCCTACATTACCAAAATCACTGAGACCTATCCTTTTAAGAGATATCGGGGAGGACTGACCTCAGAGGTTATCCTGTTTGATTTGGAGAGCAATACGGCCAAAAATATCACAAATAACGAAGCCAATGACGGGAAGCCCGCATGGGGCGGTGATAAAATTTATTTCCTATCCGATCGTGCCGATGACTTGCGGTTGAACGTCTGGAGTTATGATACCAAATCGGGATCACTTGATCAGGTGACCCAATTTAAGGACTTTGACATTACCTATTTATCCGCTGGTCCAAAGGACTTGGTGTTTGAAGTAGGTGGTACGCTCCATCTTATGGATCTCGCTACCGAACAATCGAAAGAGGTAAAAGTGGCCGTCATAAGTGATTTAACGCTGGAAATGCCCAGAAGGATCGAGGTTAACAAACAAATACGGGGTATGACGGCTGCCCCAGGGGCAAGTAGAATTGTATTTGAGGCACGGGGCGAATTGTTTAATGTACCTGTAAAAGAAGGGTTTATTCAGAATATTACAGGGTCTTCCGGAGCATTCGATCACAGTCCCGCATGGTCCCCAAATGGAGATCATGTAGCGTATTGGAGTGATATATCCGGCGAGTATGAGATTTATGTAAAATCCATGCGGACGGAACAGGCAGCTAGAAAAATAACTTCTAGAAACAAGGGTTACGGATACACACTCCATTGGTCACCGGACAGCAAAAAATTGGCATTCATTGATGAGAAAAATGATATCAATATTATAGATGTGACAACAGGAGCGGTTGATGTGGCCGATAATTACGAATGGAATTATGGTCACGGTAGTCGCTACAGTTATCCTATAAGTTGGTCACATGATTCCAAGCTCCTGGCGTACTCCATCGGAATGGAAAATGGGAATGAAGCCATTTTTATGTACGACCTGGACGGCAAACGGGCAAGACAGGTGACAAGTGGATTTTACAATGACAGCAGTCCGGTTTTCGGGGTGGATGGTAAATACTTGTTTTTTCTTACCAATAGAAATTTTGACGCCGTGTATAGCGACATGCAAGACGGCACCTGGGTTTATCCAAACGCCACACAACTTGCGGCCATTAGCTTAAGTAAGGAATCCCCTTACCTTCTAAAGGCAAAAAATGATGAATTAGAGGCAGCTGAAAAGGAAGAACCGGCTGAAGATAATGACAAGAAAAAAAAGAAAGATTCCAAAGACGAAGCCCCAGGGCCAATTAAAGTGGAATGGAATGGATTGGAAAGTAGGCTGGCCATACTACCTGCCAAGCCGGGCAACCTATCTCATCTAACGACATTCGAGGACAAGATCGTGTACCGTCGTCTTCCCAATTCGGGGTCAGGTGGTGGGGAGCCTGAATTGTTTTTCTATAATTTAAAAGAACGGGAGGAAAAATCCATCATGGCCAAAATAAATGGGGTTGTCAAAACCGCTGATGGGAAATCGTTATTGGTAAGAAGTGGCTCAAAGTTTGGTGTTATTCAACCAGATCCGGATCAAAAAATCAAAGATGCAATTCCTACCAATGGGTTGGTCATGGAATTGAACCCGCGGGAAGAATGGCGTCAAATCTTTCAAGACACTTGGAGAAGGCATCGTGATTTCTTTTACGACAAAGACATGCAGCAAGTAGATTGGGATGCGCTTCGTACCCAATACGGCGAGTTGGTCGAGGATGCCCGATCGCGTTGGGATGTTAGTTTTCTACAGTCCAATCTTGCTGCCGAGCTGAGTGCAGGCCATACCTACACCTTTGGAGGGGATAACGAAAAAACGGAAAATGTCGGTACTGGTTACCTAGGGATTGATTGGGCTATGGATGATAAAGGCTATAAAATCAAGCGAATTGTAAAGCCTGCCGATTGGGATGCCGAAAACAGATCGCCCTTCGATCGTCCCGGAGTCAACGTTGCGGAGGGCGATTACATACATTCGATCAATGGAATTCCCCTTCCGCTAAACAAAGAGCCGTATGCTGCTTTTGAAGGGCTTGATGGCAAAACGGTTGTATTAAAGGTCAGTAAGAATGGCGTTATGGGAGACGCAACAGACGTAGTGGTCACCTGTTTGACAGGAGCCGAGGAAGGGAATATCCGATACTTGGATTGGATTGAGAAAAACCGGTTAAGGGTAGAAAAACTCTCCCAAGGCAAACTGGGATATGTCTATATGACCAACACGGCAAACAGAGGGCAGCTCGACCTGGTTAAAATGTACTACGGCCAGCTGGGCAAAGAAGGTTTTATTATTGATGAACGTTTCAATGGCGGCGGACAACTGGCCGACCGTTTTTTAGAGCTGATGACACGACCGGTCATTTACAATCTGTACTGGCGCCATGGCAAGTCTCACACTTTCCCAGTGAAAACGAATACCGGCCCCATGGGTATGCTGATCAATGGTTGGGCAGGATCCGGGGGTGATGGACTGCCCTGGGCTTTTAGGGAATTGGATGCTGGTCCAATTGTTGGTGAACGGACCATTGGCATTTTGGTTGGTCCGGCCACAGGCCATCAGCTCATTGATGGTGGGGGAATTACCGTTCCCGGAGCGCGACTTTACTTTAATGATGGTACCTGGTTCGATGAAGGGATCGGGGTAAGGCCGGACATCCCTGTATGGGACGATCCAAACATATTGCTACAAGGACGTGATCCCCAGATGGAAAAAGTGGTAGAGGAAGTATTGAAGCTGTTAAAGGATAATCCCAAAGCTACACCACCTCCTGCCAAGGAAAACCGTACCGCAGAAGGCCTAAACAAGAATTAGTAGTCGTTAATTGGGGTAGAGCGCGGTCTTTACTCAAATTAGGATTACCCCTATTGTATGGGGATTTTGATTATTTCTGTAAGTCTTGTCTTTTTGATACTATCTGCCATTAAGCCATTGATCAATTCCTTCTTAAAAAAATGGCTGCCGGCATAATAAACTACAAAGCACAACATGGGCCATATACAATAGCGGCAGGGCCTAGACTGCAACTTGCCTAACCCTATTTTTGTCCCGAGAGCTGTCCCCTCCTGGGTACGATCTAAGAAAACAAGAAGGCATTTTAAATATCTATAATGGCAGGTCCCAAAAAATGATATAAAACGGCACTACCTTTTATCGTGAGCATCAAATACTTTTCCGCTTACTTTCCATTTCCCTTCAGCTTTGCTTAAAATAAAGAAATCAGTATAGCGTACACCGCCCCAGTTTAATGATTCAAGTCTAACCACTGCAGCGGTCCCCTGATAATCAATATATGCAATTCGGCTTTCAACACTAGTCGAACCTCCTAATTGTTCCGCAAATTTTATCGTTTCATCTCTTGTGATATTATAAAATTGACCATCAAGACTCCCAACAACACGTGTGTGCGGATACCAGTCTTCGGTATATCCGCTGGCATCACCCGTTTTTGCTGATTCAACGTAGGATCTGAGGGCTCCTTCAATCGCCGCATACTTTCTAAATGATTGCTCTGAACTTTTTTTCATAGGTTTATTCCATGCTTTATGTGTAACATTCCCACTATAAACAAAATCAATAGGATACTCGCTTTTTTAATAATCGATCCAAACTTTAAATAACATTTATTACTTTCGGTCAGCAAGTAAAAATAATAAATTACTTTCTAACAGCAAGTAAAACAAAAATTAATTTCATCAAACAAGTGATACTATGCAAAATTCTACGAATCCCATTGATTTTCGATGTAGCTGTGCGATAACCTCTTCACTTGATATTTTAGGTGATAGATGGATATTGGTCATAATAAAGCAAATGCTAATCGAGAGTGTTGAGACGTTTAAAGATTTTCTCGAACGTCCTGAGGCAATTGCCACCAATGTGCTTGCCAAAAGGTTAAAATTGTTGGAAGACATTGGTTTGATCACCAAGTCAAGAAGACCGGACAATAACAAAACAAACTATTACCACCTTACAAAAGAGGGACTTGAACTTGCTCCCGTTATTGTAGACTTGGCCATTTGGAGTCACCGGAATTTAAGAAGTCTAAATCCTACGATAGGTGATTATGAAGAGTTAGAATACATTGCGAAGAATAAGGATACGTATTGTAAAAAATTAATTGAGGGTTATAAGGACAGACTAGAGCGGAAATCCTTGTACACGATTCGCATGACTTGATCAACAAGGCCGTCGGAAGTTGGATCAGGGGGGCGGGCAAGAAAGACGAAAGGAAACTAAGGTCATTTTTGGACAGGTACGTATCTACGATGCCCCGTGTTACGCTGAGATATGCAGTGGAAAAATTAGACAAGGAAACAAAAGGGTATTATATGAGATTATAGGGGAAATAGACCAGGTACGGGCCGCTATCCCAATCAATACGGGACACCGCCTTAAAAGAACTGTAATATCGCACCCAAATAAACCATACAACCCCTTGAAATTGTGTAAGTCGGAGACAAGAACATTGGTATTATGAAAGATAATTTTTCTACGCAATCGGACAAGTATGCAAAATTCCGACCGACGTATCCCCCTACCTTTTTTGACTATCTCAACCTGATCGTCCCAAACAGAGGCACTGCCTGGGACTGCGGCACGGGAAATGGACAAATCGCCTACGAACTGGCAAAAACCTTTGACCGCGTCTTTGCCACAGACATTAGTCCGTCCCAAATAGCACACGCCCGGACCAGGGATAATATCCATTATAGCGTTCAACCCGCAGAGAGAACCGATTTTGAGCATCAAATTTTTGACTTTATCATTGTGGCCCAGGCCATTCATTGGTTTGATTTTGGGAAATTCTACGCCGAGGTCAACAGAACGGCAAAAGAAAACGCAACACTTTGTGTAGTAGGCTATGGCCGCATTGAAATTTCACAGGAAATCGATCCCCTCGTGACCTCGTTTTACAAAAGGGTCATCGGGGCGTATTGGGATGTAGAACGAAAGTACATTGACGAAAACTATACGACCCTTCCGTTTCCATTTGACGAAATCCAAACCCCGAAATTTGAAAACAAACAGCAATGGAATTTTGAGCGCTTTATCGGATATTTGAATACGTGGTCCGCTGTTAAGCATTTCATCCGTCAAAATGGCCATAACCCCTTACAAGAATTGGAAACGACGTTAAAACGGTATTGGAAAAACGGAGAAATCAAGGAGGTAAAGTTTCCTATACTTCTAAGAATTGGAAAGATAGCCGGTGCCGACCCCGGATAACCCGCAAAGGGCACCTTAAAGACCTGTCTATATACATTTCCAAAAATAGGGGTCAACCAAATGCGTACGGTAAGGCACTATTACGGCCCTCATTTTTTTGGGGCAAAGGTTCAAACCCGTCATTTACCCATCCCTGCGTACACTATTAAGAAAATCCCTCTGGCATGCATGGTCCCTTATGTTTTTGACCATTTGCCCAAATGCCTTTTTAGGTCAAAATTCGCCAGGGTCGCCATTGACATATTTACGGATACTCCCATAACCTAAGGGATAGGGTCAGCGATAGAGCGTAAAATGGCCTATAAACTCCCTGCCGTCCAAAGTTGAGTTAAGGGTCAATATATACCAATAATCCCCTGAGGGCACTTCCTGGGACTCATAGGTACCGTCCCATTTGTCCTTGTTGGACAGTACATAGATCTGCCGCCCGTACCGATCGAAGATCCGCGTACGCGCATTGGGAAACTGATACAAGTTGGTGGGTGTCCACCCGTCGTTGGTGCCATCGGCATCCGGCGTAAAAAAGTTGGGTATTTGTATAGGGAAAAACTCCAGGAACACTTCCCGTTTCACTTCACAGCCATTGGAATCCCTGACGCTCACGGTATACGTTCCGGTACGCCAAATGGTAAATGCAGTAACGTTCCCAAAAGTACCGTTATCAAAACTGTATTCATAGGGGCCCTCGCCTCCACTGGCTTGGGCGGTTATGGTGTTTATCCCAGGGGTATCCAACGTTAGGTCCAAATCTCTGGTTTCCTTTATGGAAAATTCCTTTTCCTGCACGCAGCCGTTCCTATAGGTGAGACTAAGGATATGATCCCCCGGGGTGAGATTTTGAAAATCGGGTTCCAGTTGATCGGTGGTCGGGTCGTTGTCCAAACGAAAAATAACATCGGTAATCAAAGTGGGGTCCATCTCTACGGTCACCCGGTTCATAAGGGACGGGGAACCGGTAGCGCAAAAATAATCGACCCCTAAGGTTGCTGAAAGATCTACGGAGGGAGCCAAAATGGCATTTAAACGAAGTGTACATCCATTGGAATCTTCAATGTTTATCCAATGTTCGGTATCTCCGCTAAGATCTTCATACATCACTCTACTAGAAGTATTGGATACCGGGACACCATCGTCCAAGTTAATATTGTAAGGGGGTACCCCACCATCAATGTCCACTTGTATGCTGGCATTATTATCCCCAGTACACAGCTCTTCCTTTATTTCCAGGCTAGCGTTAAGTGGGGTGCGGCCTTCAATAGAGGCCCTGGCCCTACCTTCACATCCAAAATCGTCAATCACCAGAATGGCAATGCTCTTGGGTTCCAGGGAGGATTCAAAGTATTCCATAGAAGGGCCGGATTGTAGGACGATATCGTCCGATGTGTCTCCAGGTGTACCCCTATCGTCCATGAAAACAATCTGGGGATAAGTGCCGGTCCCCCCGATTATTTCCTGCTCGTTAAGTGCAATACGATGCGTATCCGGGTTATCCGGGGCATCACATCTAATAAGTGTTACTTCAGGTTCTGGAAGCATTATAGCAGGTAAAATGGTCACTTTTACGGCATCCCCGATAACGGGACATTCAAGTCCGTTCAGTATACTGGTATCCACCCTTCTGTACCAGGTATCCCCTTCTACGCTTTCGGGAGTATATTCCGGCTCCAAAGCCGCTGGTTCCGTTATGTTGTTATAGTTTATGCTGTCCCTACTTATTTGCCATTGATAAGATAAGCTACCTGTAGCCACCGACTCCGATCGAGCCCTTAAAGGTTCGGGTGTCGCCACGTTACAGTAGGATTGCCCTGGCCCGAATACGGCCTGGGCCGTGAAGGTGTTGATAGCCAGCGTAAAGCTATGTTCACTGGAACAATCTGGAAAATTATCGAGTTCCGAATATACATATATCACCTGGGATGTTTCAACAAGGTGTCCCGGGAACAATGGCCCTACCCCGTTGGGCGATCCGAAATAAGCACCATGGGCAAGTTCGGGAAGTGTATAGGAATCGCAGACCGTTAGGTCTTGGGGCATATCGATCACGGGAGGGATACAATACTCGCGATACGCCACCTCCGCACTGTCCCCGATCTCATTGGGAAGGTCAGCTGATGGGTCGATCAGACTACCATCTGGATCGGTATAGAATATATCAATTACTAAATTGCCTCCTTCCGTTCTGTCGTCCGTGCCGTCCCCGTCGCTATCCGTGTCCAAATAATCGGGTACCCCATCTGCATTGGGAAAGGCATCGTCCGTGTCCTGCGGATCCGAAAAATTGCCTCCAAAGGTTCCGATCGTAAGGTCGTTAAAATCGAAAATATCCAGTATACCGTCCCCGTCCAGATCGTTGTCCCGTACGTCCCCATCGTTTGGCAAATAGCCCGCTGTGGGACGCGCTTCCACAGTGTCCGGAATACCGTCCCCATCGGTATCCAAATTAAGGTAATCCGGTGTTCCACTGGTAAAGGAATCCCTAGGTGTTTTACCCAAATCTTCCCCATACAGGGCCTCAAGGGCATCCGCCAAGCCATCCCCATCCAAGTCTACGAACTGTAGGCCATCGATGACCCCATTCCCATCCGGATCTAACAGGGCCCTATCGCTGCCGCTTTCCAACAGGTCGCTGATCCCGTCGTTATCCGAATCCAGATCCCGGGAATCCGGCACCCCGTCCTCATCGGTATCCAGACAATTCAATGTTCCCGTAAAGGTGAGTTGTATTCCATCTATACCGGGGTTATCAGTAAGTCCATCTCCTCCGTCCAGTGCGATATCTCCTGTAAATTCCAGTCTTTGTGTGGTAGCGGTTGCCGTAAATATTAAGGTTTGCGCATACCATATTTGATTGCCTTCCCCAAGATAGGGAAGCGGGGTAGAATATTGCACCTCAGCTCCAAAATCAATTTTCCATCGCGCATCAGATCCAAGAATTGTGCTCCCTTCTATTCCCGTATTAGCGTGATAAAAGAACAGTTCATAGGTAGCTCCCACTACCAAATTGTCCACGTCCGTATAAAAGGATTCCGGTGCCGCCCTGGCGGTGGCGAACACTCCTCCATCCGGGGAAGGCGGAGTCCCATCAGCAAGCCCCCCCCACACTCCAGTCCCGGTCGTTGGCATAGGGCTTACCCAGGTATCTGCGGAACCTACACCATTTACCCAACCTCCTCCTGTAACATTTGAGTTAAAAGCATCATTGGAAGCTACGTTAGCGAGTTGTTCAAAGGTACCGTCCACCCCAAGATCAATGATTTCCGTGGTATTTGGGCACTCGATGGTATCCGGGATACCGTCATTATCATCGTCCAAATCGTCCTCATCGGGTATTCCGTCTCCATCGGTATCTTCCTCGAAAGTTAAAAATGGTTTGACCATTGTATTTACGGAAGACTTAGAAAAGTATGAACATCCCTTATTTTCATAATATATGTTCAAGAACATTTCCTTTGATATAAAGAAATCCCTAGTACTCGCCCTAAGGGAAAGCCCATATAGCATTGAGATACAAAGAAAAATGTGGGTTCCATTGCGCACCCACCGAAGCATCGTGTAAAGAATAACCATAGGCCTCCATCTTTTAGGAAGCATTGCCACAAATGGCACCTCTTCTAGCGGTGCACATCCAAACCCGTTTCCCTAGGCCCTTTTACATACACTCTTCCCAAACCAAAGAAATAGCCCTATGGCATAAGCTTTTATGGAGTCGATAACCCTGCTCTTAAAAAAATTGGAAAGTAATTTTTCGGGGTGTGGGGAACTTTGAATTTAGTTGGGCCAATGCCCTGTTGTAATACAAAGCTATTTGCATGTACGAATTTTATCACAATAAAGTAGTTCAAGTTCCATTTTTTTTGATAAGATGAACTCGATAAAAAAGGGCATACGATAAAGTGTTATCATACATCGATAAACAGGGCAACCTCAAACGGCGGCGTCACCAAAAACGGTCGCAAACTTTTGGAGAAAGATCGTTTTTACATGTGCTTGGAAAACCGTTGCCTTTTAGCAGGCCGAGGTGGGCCATAAGATCCTTAGATCCGTTTCCAAAAATAGGGGGTCAATAAAATCAATACCGTAAAGAGTTCCAGCCGGCCAGCAAGCATCAAAAACCCGCACCACCATTTGCCCAGATCCGGAAGACCGTTAAAATTACTTACCGGGTTTAATGTTCCCAGGGCGGGGCCAACGTTCCCCAAAGAGGATGCGGCACCTCCAATGGCAGAGGCAAAGTCCAGCCCCAGGGCCCCTAAGACCAAGGCCCCGATGACGAACAAAAGCATATATAATACAAAAAAGGCGATAATGTTGTATACAATATGTTCGCTCACCGTTTTGTTGTTATAGCGTACCGGGATAATAGCATTAAGGTGTAAAGTCCTTTTAAACTCCAAAAGGCCGTTTTTTATGATAATCAGGTGACGCATTACCTTAATACCGCCCGCAGTGGAACCGGCAGATCCCCCAAGAAACATCAACCCAAAAAAGAACACGGTAAGGAAGGGCGTCCATGCCGTAAAATCCGCCGAGACAAAGCCGGTAGTGGTCACCACGGCAATGACCTGGAACAAGGCATGCCTAAAGGCGCTTTCGCCCGCACCCAATACCATGGGATGGTAGCCGGAAACGGGAACATGGGCCTTAAAATAAACCACTAAGGCAACCAACACGGTAAATACTAGGACAAAACCGGCATAGAACTTAAACTCCTCGTCCATGATGATACGTTGCACCTTGCCCTTAAAGGCAAAATAGCTCAACACAAAGTTCATCCCGGCCAGGAACATAAAAAAGATAACGATGTACTGGATCAAGGGTTGATCGTTCCAGTGGGCCAAGCTGGCATTTTTTGTTGAAAATCCCCCTGTGGACAAAGTGGCGAGTGCATGGTTAATAGCATCGAAAAAGGACATCCCCGCAAGTTTTAGCAATAGGGTCTCTACCATGGTATATCCAAAATAGATTAACCAAAGTCGCTTTGCGGTATCCGTGATACGCGGGTGCAATTTGTCCGCATTGGGACCCGGAGCCTCCGCTGCAAAAAGCTGCATACCCCCTATCCCCAAAAGGGGCAATATAGCGATCGCCAATACGATAATACCCATACCCCCGATCCAGTGGGTTAAACTACGCCAAAAGAGAATACCTTCCGGCAGGGATTCAATATCCTCCAAAATAGAAGCTCCCGTGGTCGTATATCCGGAAATAGTCTCAAAAAAGGCATTGGTGATATTGGGAACGGCTCCTGAAAAAATGTAGGGCAACATGCCGGAAAAGGACATTACGATCCATCCAAAAGTAACAATGATATACCCTTCTTTTCGTTTTACCTCCTTCTTATGTCCCCGGGTATAGAACATGGCAAAAACCCCTCCGAACATGGTGGCGATGCCCGCGGTAGTAATCTCTAGGGTAACCCCGTCCTGATAAATACCGCTTACCAGGGCCGCCAATAACATAAATGCGCCATTGCAGACCAATAGCAGCCCCATAATGTGAAATATGATTCGGGAATTGAGCGTCATTAAAGGAACAGTCTTTCAATTACGGGGATAACGTTGGGAAGGCAGCAGACCACCACCCGATCGCCCTCCTGTATACGGAATCCTCCAAGGGCAATAATCCCCTTACCGTCCCTCACTACGCCACCAATAGTGGCCGATTTGGGAAAATCCAATTCTCGGATAACACTACCCGTGACCTTGGAATCCTTTTTCACAACAAATTCCAATATCTCCGCATTTAGATTGTTCAGACGCATAAGGGCAACAACTTCCCCTTTGCGGATATAGCGGAAAATGTTATTGGCGGCCAACAGTTTTTTATTGATCAGGGTATCAATACCAATAGAATGCGAAAGTTGAAAATAATCCATATTCTCTACCAAGGCAATGGTCTTTTTTATGTGTTTGGACTTAGCCACCAAACAGGACATGATATTGGTTTCGGAATTTCCGGTCACGGCTATAAAGGCATCCATGGAATCCAGGCTCTCTTCTTCCAACAATTCTACGTTTCTCCCGTCCCCATTAATGACCAGGGCGTTGGGAAGATCGTCGGCAAGGTCGAACGCTTTTTCCTTACTCTTTTCAATAAGCTTCACATTGAATTTTTTGGCGCAAAGGTCTCGGGCCGTCTTAAAGCCTACCTTGCTGCCTCCAAGAATCATTACATTTTTAATCTCGGCCTTCTTTTTACCCGTAAGTTTATACAACTCGTCCACCCCTTCTTTTACGGTAATAAAATATACCTGGTCCCCTTCCTTAAACACGGTATCCCCCCTGGGGATTACGGTAAATTGGGTACCCAATCGCTGAAGGGCAATAGGCATAAAATGTAGTTCCGGAAAAATATTGGCGGCTTCCTTGACCATCTTCCCCACAAAAGGTGCCCCTTTGGGCAGGGAGACCCCAACCATGATCAACATGCCCTCCTCAAACTCGTAGGTATCGTTAAAGGCCGATTTATTCAATAGCAATTGTATCTCGGTAGCGGCCAGTTCCTCCGGGGAGATAAGCTCATCGATGCCCAATTCCGGAAACTGGATCACTTCCTTATGTTCTACGAATTCCGTGTTGGAGATACGTGCAATGGTGCGTTTACTTCCCAACTGCTTCGCCAACATGCACAGGGTAAGGTTTGTGGTCTCCGAGGAAGTAACCCCAATGACCAGATCCGACTTTTCTACTTGGGCGTCCCTTAAAACGGTTATTGAGGTGGCATCTCCTTTTAGCACCCTAATATCCAAATGGTTGTCCGCATAAACCAGACTATCTTTCTTGGCATCTATTAGGGTAATGTCCTGGGATTCGTAAGAGAGTAGTTTCGCCAAATGAAACCCTACTTCACCAGCTCCGGCGATAATGATCTTCATCTAATTAGGATAATATCGTTATGACAAGGATACTATATAAAACCAACAGATAAAAAGAGACTGTTTTGGCTTTGCAAAGCCTTCATTATGGGATAATGGGCATAAATCCCGAATTCCTGATCACAACTTGCCCAAGGTGAAGTGCAAAGCTACGTAAATAAATTGTGTTGCCCTTAAAAACGGGATTTCAAGTATTCAAATTATACCGCCCCGAAGCCTTTGATGCCAAAAAAGGATATCCATGCCAGGATACATTATATTTGCGCAAAAACAGCAGGAATGCAGAAGAAAGTGAAACCCTATTCCAATTCTTCCTCTGGCAAAAAGGAACAAGTAACCCAAATGTTCGATACCATCTCCGGGAACTATGATGGGTTAAATAGGGTGATTTCCCTTGGGTTGGACGTAAGATGGCGTAAACAAGTGGTACGTATCCTAAAGAAAAAGAAACCGCTTCGGATTCTTGATATTGCTACCGGAACCGGGGATTTGGCCATTAACCTAGTGGATACGGGAGCCCAAAAAATCATTGGCTTGGATATTTCCAATGGTATGTTAAGTATCGGGCGCAAAAAAGTGGAAACAAAAAACCTTTCGGATACCATTGAAATGATCTTAGGGGACAGTGAAAATCTTCCCTTTCCGAACAACTCCTTTGATGCGGTGACCGTGGCGTTCGGTGTACGGAATTTTGAAAACCTGGAAATAGGGCTTTCCGAAATCCATAGGGTCCTAAGGCCTTTGGGCACCTTTGTGGTCCTGGAAACGGCCGTACCCTCCAAATTTCCGTATAGACAAGGTTATCATCTTTATACCCAATATATTCTTCCGTTTATTGGAAAACTCTTTTCCAAGGATAAATCGGCCTATACCTATTTGTCCGAGTCGGCATCCCATTTTCCACATGGTGAAAACTTCAACAATATTTTACGCAAAACGGGGTTTATAGATGTAGTGGACAGACCCCGGACATTTGGGGTCGCCTCCATCTATGTGGCCACAAAATGACCTAATTAAGGGCAAGCCCGGTAGGCATTGACCGGAAAACAATTTTGATTTCGGGGCAAGCCTCGGAACATTTAAATCTCGATTATCGAGTAAAGGTATGAAGCACATTTTTTTAATTTACACAGGGCTGCTCCTCTTTGGTTTTCCGCTACGTGCCCAGTTTAACGAAAAGCCTGTGCTAAATTTGGAAAACGAGGATTCGCCCCTACTCAATTATGGGTATTTTCTGGGCATCAATCAATATGATTTTATTTTTGATTACAGGGAAGACGGCGATGATGTACTCGTTAGTAAATCCCTGGGCTTTAATGTGGGCCTCATCGGGGAAATGCGTATCAATGAGTTTTTGGACCTAAGGATTGAACCGGGACTCTTTTACACTCCCCGAACCTTGGGCTTTCCAGGGTTTACGGACGAATCCAACGCCATTAGGGAAGTAAAATCGACCTACATTAACTTTCCCTTGTTGCTCAAGGTAAGTACCCGACGTTTTGGCAATTGGAAACCTTTTATCATCGGGGGCGGCTCTGCCTCGCTAAATCTTGGGAGCAATGAAACCAGTAGGGACGATAATTCCGCTGGTACGTTTCGCATGAAAAAATGGGTATACAATTATGAATTGGGGTTTGGGATAGACTTTTATCTGGAGTACTTTAAATTTACCCCTTCTATCCGCGGGGTCTTTGCCATAAGTGATGAATTGGTGCCGGACAATGACCCCAATAGCCCATGGACCGGAAATATAAACGGGATGCGTTCACGGGGCCTTTTTATCAATTTTACCTTTGAATAAGGCCTTTTATTCCCATCAAAAGACTGAAGATCACCATTTAAAAGCCCCTGATCTGATGCAATAGAATCGCCGTTGCCGAAGCCACGTTAAGACTTTCCGCTGTAGCAGGGCCAAATTGGGGAATGGCCACACGTTGATCGCATAGCGCACTTATTTTTGATGAAATCCCGTTTGCCTCATTGCCCATGACCAGAATCCCTTTTGGAGGAAGCCCTGATCTTCCTAGGACATCGCCATCCATAAAGGCACCAAAAACCTTTTGCCCCGATTCCTTTATCATATCGGCCAAATCCCGATACACTACATTTACGCGCGCAATAGAGCCCATAGTGGCCTGCAACACTTTGGGATTGTAACAATCCACAGTATCCGGGGAACAGATCAAATGGCGTATCCCGAACCAATCACAAAGCCTGATAATGGTTCCCAAATTACCGGGATCGGATACCTGGTCCAAGGCCAGGATCCAATCCGTTACCTCTATTTTCATCGTCCTTGGCCTATAAAACACTCCTAGCACGGGGCTGGGGTTTTTTAAAGCGCTCATTCTGCCCAGATCTATTTCGGAAACAAGGGTTTGCGGCACTCTTATTGAACCTAAGATCAAAAGGTCCGTAGTATAGATGGCATATACGTCAAAATCGGAATCCAGAAGTTCCTTTACCATCTTTATTCCCTCAGCCACAAAAAGGTTGTGAAGGTTTCGGTACTTTTTTTGCCGCAGGCTTTTGATAAGTTTTATTTGGTTTTTACCAACCATGCAAATAATGTATTTTTGGCTTCTATGAGGATAAATTCGGGCACTGTGGGAACCTGGGCTAAAATAAGCCTATTTTGTATAGGTTTTCTGCTCACCTCCTGCAATACCCTAAAAAGGGTGGAAGATGATGAGCTCCTCCTCGTCAAAAATTCCATTTATGCGGACAGTGTCAAGGTCAATGATGAGGATATCGAGAGTCTCCTACTCCAAAGGCCCAATAGCACCTTGTTGGGATACCCTTTACGCCTGAACCTCTATAACCTTGCCAAAAAAAATCCGGACTCCTCCTATCAGGCCTGGTTATATGCCAAACCCAAAAGAAAGAAACGCTTGGACAACCTCCTTTCGGAGAAGCAAGTCTACAGGCTCGGAGAGTCCTTTTTGGTCAAAGGCCTAAGCGTTTGGTTAAAAAAAATAGGGGAACCGCCTGCGATTATAGACACGGCCACTACCACCAAAAGCTTAGAGCGGCTAAGTGCTTATTATGACAGCAAGGGCTATTTTAATAACACCACGGGGTTTAGCATAGACGGTAGTGAAAAAAAACAAAGGGCGGCCATAAACTATGAGATTTCTTTGGGGGATCCCTACATAGTGGATTCGGTTTCCTACGTAGTTTCCTCCAAGGCCATAGATTCCTTGTTCCAATTGAACAAGGAAGGAACTTTTGTCCAAAAGGGCAAACAATTTGATTTGGTGGATTTTAATGCCGAAAGAGGGAGGTTATCCAACATCTTTAGAAACTCGGGAATCTACAACTTTCAGGAAAGTTCCATAAGTTATAACATCATTAGGGATACCTCTGCATTGGCGGAAGACCGAAATATGGACGTGGAACTTAGTATCGCCAACCTAAAAAAAAGGAGCGAGAATACCCTCACTACAGATGAGTATAAAGTCCACAGGTTCGACAAAATAAACATCTATACGGACTATCTTTTTGATTCCAAGGACGGCGAGCGAAAATTCTTGGAATACGAAGATTATACCATATTTTATCACAACAAACTGCGCTTTAAGCCCAAGACCCTCACCAACGCCATTTTCTTTAAAAAGGATAGTATTTATAGGGATCTGGATAGAACCTTCACCTATCGGCAGTTGACCAACCTCAACGTATTTAAGTATCCCAGCATTACTTTTGAAGAGGATAGTACACAGACTAAACTGAACGCCAACGTATACCTGGCGGCAAAACCCAAGTACTCCCTAAGCACGGAATTTAATGTCACCCACTCCAACATTCAGCAAGTAGGGCTCTCCTTTAGTCCTGCGCTTCAAGCACGGAATCTTTTTAAGGGTGCGGAAAACCTAAGCCTTTCCGGAAGGGTAAATATTGGCTCCTCCCGAGACCCCACCATTGTGGACAACCGTTTCTTTAATATCCTGGAGTTCGGTGCAGATCTCAACTTAGATCTTCCGCGAATATGGTTGCCAGGAATAAAGACCGAAAAGATTATTCCCAGCTATATGCTTCCAAAGACCCGTATGTCCCTGGGGGCCAGTTTTCAGGAGAATATTGGTCTAGACAAACAAACTTTTAACTCCATTCTCAGCTACAATTGGTCCCCGAACGATTTTAAGAAAAATATTGTGGAGATCATGAACATTCAGTTTGTTGAAAATGTAAATACGGATCGTTTTTTTAACGTATATCGAAATTCTTATGATAGGTTGAACGAGGTGGCACAGGCCGATGAGTTTGTGAACAATCCAGATCTTGCGGATTTTTATGAAATACCCGAAGGCTCAACGGTACCAAGATTACAAATTCCCGAAGGTACTACCCGTTTTACGGATACCATACTAAGTAGGTCCATACCCGCTACCACGGAACAGTTCCGTGAAGTAAGTCGTATTGAAGAAAGAAGGCAGCGCCTCACCGAAAACAACCTTATATTTGCCAGTAATTATACGTTTCAGACCAATAATAGGAACGGACTAACGGACAATAACTTTTTCCAATTTCGCTGGACTTTGGAAAGTGCTGGAAACGTACTTTCCGCATTTTCCAATATTGTTCCCTTTAATGAGAATGACGATGGAGACCTCTTGGTTTTTGGAGTACCCTTCTCCCAATATATTAAGACCGATTTTGAGTATATAAAGTATTGGGACCTTTCCCGATCAAACGTTTTGGCCCTACGCACCTTTGCGGGCATGGCCATCCCCTATGGCAACTCTACCAACATTCCATTTGTACGTAGCTACTTTGCTGGAGGTGCCAATGACAACCGTGCCTGGTTCCCCTATTCCCTGGGGCCTGGTAGAACCGATGCCATCAACGATTTTAATGAAGCCAATTTTAAATTGGCCCTTAACCTGGAATATCGTTTCCCGGTGGTAGGCAATTTTAAAGGTGCCCTCTTTGCCGATTTGGGCAATATTTGGAATGTTTTTGACGATGTGGACGACCCCGACGCTACCTTCAATGGTTTTGAATCCTTGGTGGACATCGCCATAGGGAGTGGATTTGGTCTTCGTTACGACTTCACCTATTTCCTGTTTAGGGTAGATTTGGGCTTTAAAACCTACAATCCCGCGGAAGAGCCCTCCAAAAGATGGTTCAGGGACTACAATTTTGCCAATTCCGTATTGCAAATAGGAATCAATTATCCTTTCTAAACACTGTCAAATTCAAATACAAAGGTCAAACTCAAATACAGGAAAGTTCAAGTTCAAAATCAAGCTCAAAATCAAGCTCAAACTCATAAACTTTGTGTCAGCTGTTGTAAACTATAGAACTCGTCTTGAGTTCATAAGGACTAAATCAATACTTTGGAAAATTTCAAATAACAAATCTCAAATTATGAGTTATGAGTTGGAAATTAATTCCCCTTTAAACTCCTAAACCCATAAACCCTTTAAACTCCTAGACTCAAAAACAAAACACAAAGCCATAAACTTTATAGCCCCCCTACCGACTATAAGACCCATTTAATTTATATTTTTGTGCCTTTAATTGCGAAACTAAAATAGACCAAAAATTATGGCCCATAACATTAAAGCGGGGGTTGCCACGGGCGACCAAGTCCAAGAAATATTCAACTATGCCAAGGAGAAGGGGTTTGCACTTCCGGCGGTAAACGTAATCGGCTCAAATACGATCAACAGCGTACTGGAAACGGCGGCCGGTTTAAATTCCCCGGTTATCATCCAATTTTCAAACGGAGGAGCCCAGTTTAATGCGGGCAAGGGATTGTCCAATGAGGAACAAAGAGCGGCAGTCGCAGGGGGCGTGGCCGGAGCCAAACACATACATCAATTGGCGGAAGCCTATGGAGCCACGGTTATCCTGCATACCGATCATTGCGCCAAAAAGTTGCTGCCCTGGATAGATGGCCTTTTGGATGCTAGCGAGCAACATTTTGCAGAGACCGGAAAGTCCCTTTTTAGTTCCCATATGATCGATTTATCAGAAGAACCTATTGAGGAAAATATAGCCATCTGCAAGGAATATCTTGCCCGGATGAGCAAAATGAACATGACCTTGGAAATAGAGCTGGGCATTACGGGGGGCGAAGAAGACGGTGTGGATAATTCGGACGTGGACGATTCCAAACTATACACTCAACCGGAGGAGGTGGCCTATGCCTATGAGGAGCTTTCCAAGGTAAGCCCCAGGTTTACCATTGCCGCCGCATTTGGCAATGTACATGGCGTGTACAAACCCGGAAATGTAAAACTTACACCTAAGATCCTTAAAAATTCCCAAGAATACGTCTCAAAAAAATATGGGGTAGAACACAATCATATCGATTTTGTCTTCCACGGAGGATCTGGTTCCACTGTTGCCGAAATCAGGGAAGCCATTGGTTATGGAGTCATCAAAATGAATATTGATACCGACCTGCAATATGCTTTTTTGACCGGTGTGCGTGATTATGTTCAGGATAAAAAGGACTATCTTCAGTCTCAAATCGGAAATCCAGGAGGTGAGGACGAACCCAATAAAAAGTTTTACGACCCCCGGGTATGGCTTAGAGAGGGCGAAAAAACCTTTGTGGAACGCCTTAAAAAGGCCTTTGAAGATTTAAACAATGTAAACACCCTTTAGTAGATAACACACTTATTTGAACCTCTTTGTGTCAACCAAAGAGGTTCAAACAAGTTCTATTTTGGACCTGAAAAAAGGCTTTGTAATACAATATGGAAAATATGTCCGCGTGGTTTAAAAGAAAGGAAAAAGGAATACAGACCGCCACAGAGCAAAAAAAAGATACGCCCAGGGGTCTTTGGTATAAATCCCCAACGGGCAAAATCGTTGAATCCGATGAACTGGCCAAGAACTTCTATGTGAGTCCAGAGGATGATTATCACGTGCGGATCGGCAGCAAAGAATATTTTGAGATCCTTTTTGACGACAACAAGTTCAAGGAATTGGATCCCAAACTTACCTCCAAAGATCCCTTGAAATTCGTGGACACCAAAAAATACTCCGATCGCCTAAAGGCTGCACAAAAGAAGACCTCCCTTAAGGATGCCGTACGCACAGCGGAAGGCAAATCCATGGGCAAAGAGCTTGTGGTAGCTTGTATGGATTTTAGTTTTATTGGGGGATCCATGGGCAGTGTTGTAGGCGAAAAAATTGCCAGGGCCATTGACCATGCCATAAAAAGAAAGCTCCCCTTTGTCATGATTTCAAAATCGGGGGGAGCCCGGATGATGGAAGCCGCCCTCTCCCTGATGCAGTTGGCAAAGACCTCCGCAAAATTGGCCCAGTTGGCCGAGGCCGGTTTGCCCTATATTTCACTTTGTACGGACCCTACCACCGGAGGCACTACCGCATCTTATGCCATGCTGGGCGATATTAATATTTCCGAACCCGGGGCATTGATCGGTTTTGCCGGGCCACGGGTGGTCAAAGAAGCAACGGGCAAGGAACTTCCCCCGGGGTTCCAAACAGCGGAATTTGTTATGGAACATGGTTTTTTGGATTTTATCGCACATCGCAGGGACCTCAAAAAACAAATCAACCTCTATTTGGACCTTATTCAAAACAATCCTGTAAGACGGTAAACCAAAGCCATCCCCCATGAAATCTGTAATCCTGATAGTATTGGCATTAGGTTTTTTGTGCTGTTCCACGGATGAGGAAAACAATGCCGATGAATCCCAAAATGAATCGCGTTTATCCAAGGAGGCCCGGATTACCCAAGTAACGGTATCCGGAAATGCAAATAACTATACTTTTAACGTCACTATTGAAAGTCCCGATACGGGATGCGATCAATACGCGGATTGGTGGGAGGTAATCGATATGGAGGGCAACCTTATCCATCGTAGGGTATTGGCCCATAGCCATGTGGACGAGCAGCCTTTTACCCGCTCCGGAACTCCGGTAAGGATTACTACGGATCGCCAGGTATAGGTTAGGGCCCATATGAACAATAGCGGATATGCCAAGGATTTGGAAGACCGGGAACCCTTGCCCGGGGGTTGTGCCTTTTAAACTTTTCCCCAATTATAGGCCGTTAGTGTGTCATTATGGCCTTTTTATTGAATTAGAGGCTTGCTTTGAGATAGCGACCAACGTTTCCATGGTCAAAAAATAACCGCCTTAGAGTCTGTCTACACAAAGCCTAAAAATAGCTATTACCTTCGGAACAATTGAATTTTCTGGGTTCGTCCCATGTACCTCTTGCTATGAACTTCCAGCGATACACCCCTAAGGTCCCCTCAAGGGGACAATTCCCTTTATACCCCTTTTAAACCCGAAGTGTAACCCTAAATCCATACCTTGAAGTTGAGCTTTGTATTTGAGTTTGAATTTGAATTTCAAAAGGAAACACGGACATGGGATTAAATCAGGGCTTCGCCTTATTTTAGGTATTGGGCAGTATTTGGTCTTACGGCTTATATCTAAAAGCCCCGAGGCCTCGGAGGTCTTTTGTCTTTACCCGGACATCGATGAATCCGTGGCAATAATATTACCGGCTATCACCCATAATTATCCCAATAATTGTATATTTGCGGCCTAATCGGAAAATCCGATCGGATACATAAAAATCATTTAATTAAATATTGGAATGTATTTAACCAAGGAAATCAAGGCCGATATCTTTAAGAAATACGGCGGAAAGGAGGGGAACACCGGTTCTACCGAAGGACAGATAGCGTTGTTTACCCATCGTATCAACCACCTTACCAAACACCTAAAACAGAACCACAAGGACTTTAATACCGAGAGATCCTTGGTACGCTTGGTAGGTAAGCGAAGAAGTCTATTGGACTATCTGAAGAAGAAGGATATTGTAAAATATCGTGAACTGATTAAAGATCTGAACATTAGAAAGTAATTAACAAAGGGGGCATGGCCCCCTTTTTGGTATGTCTTCCTTAAATAAACGGCGTAGGACATACCACATATACAAAGCCCCTAAACCTTCGTTTTGGGACAGGGCAAAAAAAAGCTGCACACGGTTTTTCATTGGTCAACACACAACAACACAACCCTGGCCGTCCGGTAAGGCGGTAGACCATTGTTTAACAGGTTCGCCATGGCGGACAAAATCAAATGTATGATTCCAAAGACTTTTAAAGAGGTCATAGACCTTGGTGACGGTAGGGAAATCTCTATCGAAACCGGAAAATTGGCCAAACAGGCCCATGGATCCGTAGTGGTCCAATCCGGAAGATGTATGCTATTGTGTACTGTGGTATCCAACTACCATGCCTCCGATGTGGATTTTTTGCCATTAACGGTAGATTATCGTGAAAAATTTGCCGCCTCGGGAAGGTATCCGGGAGGTTTCTTTAAGAGGGAGGCCCGGCCCAGTGATGGGGAAGTATTGACCATGCGGTTGGTAGATCGGGTGCTACGCCCTTTATTTCCCAAGGATTACCATGCAGAGACCCAGGTGATGATCCAACTGATGTCCCATGACGAGAACGTAATGCCGGATGCCATGGCGGGATTGGCCGCCTCTGCGGCCATCCAACTATCCGATTTTCCATTTGAATGCGCCATTTCTGAATGTCGTGTAGGCCGTATCAATGGGGAATTTATCATAAATCCCTCCCGGGCCCAGTTGGAAGAATCCGATATTGATATGATCATCGGAGCGTCCGAGGAGTCCGTAATGATGGTAGAGGGCGAAATGAAGGAAATCTCGGAAGAGGAAATGACAGAGGCCATAAAATTTGCCCATGAGGCCATTAAATTGCAGTGCCAAGCACAAATAAGGCTGGCCGAGGCCGTAGGTAAAAAAGAGGTTCGGGAATACGATCCCGAAGATGAGGATGAGGCCTTGGAACAAAAAATCCATGATATGGTGTACGATAAAACGTATGCCATAGCAAAAAACGGCAGTTCCAAAAATGAACGAGGTGAAGCCTTCAGTGCATTAAAGGAAGAAGTATTTGAGAGTTTTTCCGAAGAGGAGCAGGACGAGCTTGGCAAGATGATCCATAAATACTTTGCCAAGGCCCAGAAAAAGGCGGTACGGAACCTTACCCTGAACGATGGCCTGCGACTGGACGGCAGACAAACGGACGAGATACGACCCATTTGGTGCGAGGTAGACTATTTGCCTTCCACACATGGTTCCGCCATTTTCACACGAGGAGAAACGCAGGCCCTGGCCACGGTAACCTTGGGAACCTCTAGGGAGGCCAACCAAATAGATATGCCTTCCTATGAAGGTGAGGAAACCTTTTACCTGCACTATAATTTCCCTCCATTTTCTACCGGGGAGGCCAGGCCCATTCGCGGTACGTCCCGTAGGGAAGTGGGGCATGGAAACTTGGCGCAGCGTGCCTTAAAAGGCATGGTTCCGGAAGATTGTCCCTATACCGTTCGGGTAGTTTCCGAGGTATTGGAAAGTAATGGTTCCTCCTCCATGGCCACCGTTTGTTCGGGAACAATGGCGTTAATGGATGCCGGGGTACAGCTTATAAAGCCCGTCTCGGGAATCGCTATGGGTCTTATTTCCGATCCGGATAGCGGAAAACACGCGGTACTCTCCGATATTCTTGGAGATGAAGATCACCTGGGCGACATGGACTTTAAGGTAACTGGAACGGCAGATGGCATCACCGCTTGCCAGATGGACATTAAGATCAAAGGGTTGTCCTATGAAGTACTGGTCCAAGCCCTTAAACAAGCCAGGGATGGAAGGTTACACATTCTTGAAAAATTAACGGGCACCATAGCCCAACCCAACCCTGATGTTAAGGCGCACGCTCCAAAAATGGTAACCACAACCATTCCCGGGGAGTACATAGGTGCTTTGATCGGACCTGGTGGAAAAGTGATCCAGGAACTCCAAAAAGAGACCAAGACCACCATTGTCATAAACGAAGATCCCGTTACCGAGGAAGGACTGGTAGAAATTTTGGGAACCGATCAAGACGGTATAGATGCCGTTCTGGCCAAAATAGATTCCATTACCTTTAAGCCCGAAATGGGCAGTATCTACGAGGTGAAGGTCATTAAAATGTTGGACTTTGGTGCTGTTGTGGAATATGCCGAGGCTCCGGGGAACGAGATTCTACTACACGTATCCGAATTGGCCTGGGAGCGTACGGAAAATGTTTCCGACGTAGTGAACATGGGGGATGTCTTTGATGTAAAGTATATGGGCATTGACTCCCGCACCAAAAAAGAACGCGTATCCCGTAGGGCGTTGCTTCCAAAACCCGAAGGTTACAGGGAGCGCCCTCCCCGTGACAACAAGCGCAGGGACGATCGACGAAGGGATAACCGTGATCGGAAGCCCAGAAGGGACTAAGTTGTCCATATATGGTAAGCAAACTAATGGCCCCGACCTCTTCGTCGGGGCTTTTTTATGTTCCCGTTTCATGACGCTTTATCCGAAAAAATCACCTTTTTTTTACCTAATTGTAACATTTTCAACTTTTTTACGTATAAGTATATGCAGCTTAGGCGCGATGAACTTAATCAGAAAGGAAAATTCTAGATGAGACAACTAAAGATTACAAAACAGGTCACCAACAGGGAGACCGCCTCTTTGGACAAGTATTTACAGGAAATTGGTAAGGTAGATCTGATTACTGCGGACGAGGAAGTAGAATTGGCCCAACGTATCAAGGCAGGCGACCAGATCGCTCTTGAGAAACTCACAAAGGCCAATCTTAGGTTTGTGGTATCCGTCGCTAAACAATATCAAAATCAAGGGTTGACCCTTCCCGATTTAATCAACGAGGGCAATTTGGGATTGATCAAGGCCGCCCAACGGTTCGACGAGACCCGTGGCTTTAAGTTTATTTCTTATGCCGTTTGGTGGATCCGTCAGTCCATATTACAGGCCCTGGCAGAGCAATCCCGTATTGTTCGCCTACCGCTGAACAAAATCGGTTCCATAAACAAGATCAACAAAACGTTTGCATTTTTGGAGCAGGCCCATGAGCGGGTGCCCTCTGCCGAGGAAATCGCAAAGGAGTTGGATATGACCGTGGAAGACGTAAAACAGTCCTTAAAGAATTCCGGACGCCACGTATCCATGGATGCCCCCCTTATCGATGGGGAGGATTCCAATCTATACGATGTACTCCGAAGTGGGGAATCCCCAAATCCGGATAAGGATTTGTTGCACGAATCCCTACGGACGGAAATTGAACGTGCCCTGGAAACCTTGACCCCTAGGGAAGCCGATGTTATCCGCCTTTATTTTGGTCTGGCGGGGCAGCACTCCATGACCTTGGAGGAAATTGGGGAAACCTTTGACCTTACCAGGGAAAGGGTACGCCAGATTAAGGAAAAAGCGATCAGAAGGTTAAAACATACCTCTAGAAGTAAGATTTTAAAGACCTATCTTGGTTGATCCAGGATAAAATTACCTGTTAAATATTCCATAAATTGGATTTATGGCATATAAGTTGTAATTTTATGGATAACAACAGTTGATTATGACTGTTCGTTTTTTGATTGATGAATAAACTCCGGCTGATTACCGGAGTTTTTCATTTGATGGAAACTCGGATATCCCAATAAACACAAGTGTTTTCAAAGGCTCACAAGGTGTTTCACCACACTTTTTACCACACTTTTTTATGAAAAAAAGTACAGTACAGGACTTTACAAAGGATTCTTAGGAGCATAATCGCTCTTATCGAGGTAATCCTAGCCTGACCCCTTTTATACAAGGCCATATTATCTCTCCATTGCCTCAGCAATATCACTATCCATCAAATTCGCTTCGCTTACGATTCTTGCGGCACAGGGATCGTTTATTTCGTTTAGTATTTGTACCGGGCGTATTGGAAGCAACAGCTCCCCTTCCGGGCAGTCATCGGCCTTGCCGGTCTTTTGGCCGGTGGCCCGTTTTTCGTCGTCGTCCTGGCGGATCGGGTCTGCCCAGTCCGGGCCTGTCGACAACGAGGTCTTGCCGACCGGTATTTAGCCCAGACTCCATGTAAAGGAGCCATCGCCCCCTATTGCCCTGGGATTGGGCCTGTTAAAGGGGATGTCCACCGTAAGGCGTACCGAGGGGCCGGTATAATAGCCGTTGATCGCGGGGGCAAAGGGGTTGTTATAGCCCGT
>JBCBSN010000031.1:0-26413 GCA_039819225.1 Bacteroidota bacterium
CGCCTTTAAACGAACTTCGAGGTTTGCTGCCTCCTCGGGAATTAAACCTGCTTCGAGAGCTATAGTGTTAAGTGCCTCATTGCTTAAAGCCAAGGATAGCTCATTGGTAGTTTCACTTTCAAAAACAGTCTCGAAATCCGTACCTACAGCTGCAAATTCCAAAGTGTAGTCCACGGTCATCCCATTGGAATCCCCAAAATCTGGGTCTTCAAATTCCATGGTGATGGCCGTAGCGGCCGGATCTAGATCGGAGAGCACTACCGCTGTTCCGGATTCCGGTGACGCTATCACTGGAGGAGTTTCGGTATACGGAGAAACACTATAGGTGGTCGTTTCGGAGGTATCTGCACCTTTGGATACCCGCATATGTATCATAAAAGGTTCAAAGGCCTCGGCACCCGCGCCGATTACCACGGAGTTAAATTCTGCGGTCGACATCGTAAAGGTCCTTCCTTCCGAGCTGCCCAGGGTCATGGGAGCGCTAAAGTCTTCCTCGGTGGAGGCTTCCACGGTGTAGGGACCGCTGCCCGATGGACTATCCGTCCAAGATAGGGTAAAAGCCGGGTTGTCCGGTAAGGCAAAATTAAGGTTGATATTAGTGATAGTGGGTGTAATAAGCGCAAAGCCTGTCTCCGGCGCCGGTGTTACATCAAAATCACCATCTTCTATACAGCCCGTAAAAGATAGGAGGGCCAGTATACCAAATAGGGTCGTTATTTTCTTCATCATACGAATTTTTAAAGTTGAGATAGATTGATGGGAATAAATTGATACTCCCCGGTCAGGGAGTTGAACCACACTTCATATTCATCCTCTACATCTACAGGGATGTTGCCCCCATCGGGGGTAGCTGTCCCGGAAAAGATTGTGGTGCTGCCCCATTGTTGGCTGCCATTGGCGGTAAAGGTAAATTCCCCGGGTGCCATGACTACATTGGGAATGTACCAGATGAACTCATCAAATACTTCCCCACCAATGTCATATTGGGTCAAAGTGGCTTCTCCGTTCACTAAAGCGGAACCGCTAATGGACAAACTGCCAAGTGGGGTGGAAGATCCGGTATCAAAAGGTGTAACGGTAAAGGTAAGGTTGCTCGCGTTTACGGAAAAGGTATAATATCCCTCACCCAGACTTTCCAAGTCATTTATGGCCGGTGGGTCATCTGCGGCTTCTGTTGGCCTTAAAACAAGACCGCCACCATCTTCGTTTTCACCATACTGGGGTGCCCATGCCCCGCGTTGCTCCAGAATCTTTAGCGGACCGCTGTTAAAGCGTCCCGTATAATTGTACAAGTTGGTGTTAGCTGCATCCCTGAATACAACGGCATTGTTGTTGTCATTGTTCCAATCCGAAGCACTAGCAGGTCCTACCAGAAAAAAATCGGTTACCGGGTAGTCATAGTAGGTATAGATTTCCAAGTCGATGGCATTTGAACGGGATTGTACGCTACCGGGAGCATCGCCCAAAAAGGATTTGACCCTTAGGAAAATGGTATTCCATTCAAAGGGGGGAAGTCCTGCCTGGGCGGCCAAGGAATTCAACTCGCTTACGGAAAAGGTAATGGAATTGGTGGCTGAAACGGGATTACTGGTAGCCGATTCCGTAAAAGCTTCATCACTGGAAGCCTCAATTTGGTAATTCAACGGTGTCTGCTCCGAATATTCTGCGCTGGACCAGCTTAACGTTAGCGCGGGGTTGGCGGTATTGGTCCGGTCCAGTTCAAATCTGTCCACGTCCGCTTCCAACAAAGTGGGACTGCTTTCCGATGCTATTACAATCTGGTCATCATCCTCACAGGAGGTAAGACCCGCCGTCAATAGTACACTTAGTGCTAGTATCTTTAACTTTTTCATCATTTCCAATTTTTAATAACCAGGGTTTTGGGTAAGGTTGGTGTTCCCTTGCAAGGCTGATAGTGGCATGGGGAACAATCGATAATGTTCCGGTACAAATGTCCCAGAGGCCACATTACCTTTCCAAGGCCAGAGATAAGAGGATCCCGTAAACCGGCCAAAACGGATAAGATCACTGCGTCTATGGCCTTCAAACATAAGCTCTCGGCCCCTTTCGTCAATAATAAAGTCCAAATCAAGTTCTCCCATCGTTATGGGGGTGGCGTTTGATCTTTCCCGAACGGCATTGACCAAGTCGAGCGCGGTAGCCATATCCGTACCTGTGGCTCCTCGGATGGCCAATTCGGCATACATCAAATAAGCATCGGCCAAGCGGAACAAAGGAAAATCGGTGCCCGAAAAATTGGTTACGGGAAGTTGGGTATTAAAACCGGCATTTCGGAACTTAATGGCGGGATAGCCGTCCGTCCATTCCCGGTAATTATTCATTTCAAAGTTATGTCCTTCTGTCCAAAAGAGTCGGGCCCTATCATCCGGGGAGGCAGCCAGATTCCCGAAAAGCCCATACCATGCAGAAGTGGCCCTATGTCCCTGCCAACCATCAGTTGCTCCGAACTCTGCCAACGGCATTGTTTCCGCACTAAGGCTCCCGTTTACTAAATAGGTAGTGTTCCCAAAACTTTGACTGTCAATAGGGTCAGCTATCAAGGGGAGCATAATCTCTGGGGAATCGTTATTATCCCCGGAAAAGATACGCACAAAATCAGGATCCAGGGAATAGGAACTTTCCGTGATAATCTTGTTTACAAAAGGTACGGCATCGTCCCAACGGGTCGTTCCGGTGTAGACTCCGGCATTCATATATAGTTTACCCAATAGCATGTCTACCACATAGCGATTGGCCCTGCCATAACCAATGTTTTCAGGGATTACGGGTTCTATTTCCAAGAGTTCTCTTTCCACATATTCGAACAACTCCTGTCGGGAAGCTTCGGGCAGTGGTTCTACCTGACCCAAATTCTCCTCGGTGGCCAATACACCCTTGCCAAACGTATCAATAAGATAGTAGTAGGCCAGGGCACGCAAAAAACGGGCCTCACTGGCCACGATTTCTTCATCCGGGAAATCTTCGCTTCCCAAAATAACCAAAAGGTTGTTGCATTGAGGGATGGTATAGTATACCCTATTAAAAAGATATCTAAAGAACTTATTGTTGCCGTCCCAATTGGAAGCCGTGGTCAATTGGTCCAGACCATCATCCCCCCAACGATTTTTCATTCCATCCGCGGTAAACTCCTGAAGGTTTATGATTCCCCTTAAGAACGGGGATTCCCCGGCATCATCATCAATGTCCGAACTACCGGAACCGTCCGGACCGGATAAGGCAAAGGTGGCATATAGTCTAGAGACGATACCCTCAATGGCCTGTTCCTCTTCTTCTAATAAGCGGTCCAGCGATAATTCAATTTCCGGTACCGTGTTTAAGTCATCCGTACAGGCGGTGATTCCCAAGATCACCAATCCCATCATAACATACAATACTCTTTTCATAGTAGCTTTTTTAAAAATCAACGTTTATTCCAAAGGTATAAATGGTTGGCCTTGGATAAAAATTACGATCTATCCCCAAAAAATTCTCGGGGTCTTGGCCCGTATAATCCGTAATGATAAAGGGATTGGTCACCGCACCATAAAAGCGAACGGAACTGTCCTTTATCAGGTTGTTAAAACGATGGCCTAGGGCAATGTTGTCACAACGTAGGAAGCTGGCATCCCTTAAATAATAATCTGAGAATTGGATGTTCCCTATGACGTTTTGAAATACCGGATTGGCCGACCCATCAAAAAAATTGAGCACGTTGGTCGGGCTGTTGGCATTAACGGGTACGGCACTTTCAATCCAGCCGAACTCCAGTTCGTTAAAGTCATAGACATGGCCCCCGATCTGCCCTCTAAAAGAAGCACTTAAATCCCAATTCTTATAGTTGGCGTTGAGGCCAAAGCCATAGGTCCAGTTGGGCACTATGGGCACATGATAGCGATCAAGGTCGTTAATGATATTATCACCATTACGATCTACAAAGGCATTGGGAATTGGGTTTTGGTTTTCATCGTACAACTGCCGAAATACCCAAGCACTTCTGGGTTGTTGTCCTACAGCATTGTATAATAGTGACGCCCCGGTTCCACGTAAGTTGTTGTCGTCATTATCGTCCGGAAGATTGTCCGAATCCTCCAAATCCGTCACCTCCACAAAATTATAGGAAAGGTTGGAGTTCAAGGATAGGTTCCATACCTCTGTTTGAACAGCATTTAGGTTTAAGTTCAATTCTCCCCCATAGCTTTCTGTAGATCCCACGTTGTCCACAAAGGAGCTGGAAAAATTCTGCCCTGGGGGTACAAAGACCTCGGCCAATAGGTCCGTAGTTTCCCTCCAATACACATCAAAAGTGCCTGAGATGAAATTTTTGGCAAAGAGATCAAAGTCGATTCCCGCGTTGTAGGTAGTGGTCTTCTCCCAAGTCAAATTTGGGTTAAAGGGATCTGCGGAAAATAGGGGAACGCCTGGGAGGAACTGGCTATTGGGCCCTCCAGGCTGAAAGAGCGGTTGGGAAGGGAAGAAACCGGCGCGGGCGGTAACGTCCTGTTGTCCCGTTTCTCCCCAGCCCAATCGTAATTTCAGATCATTGATAAAGGTTACGTCCTGCAAAAAGGCCTCGTCCTTTATCCGCCAAGCAAAGGCAGCGGCTGGAAAGTAACCCCAGCGATTGTCCTCGGTGAATAAGGAGGAAGCATCCGCCCTAAAAGAAAAGGTAAACAGATATTTGTCTGCTAAGGCGATATTGGCCCGTCCGAAAAAGGATTGCAGATTCAAGGGATTAAAGTATCTGTTCTCCGGGTTAAGGGGATCAAAATTGACTACCCGTAGCCCGGTATCATCATCATATATAAATTCATCCTTGGTGCCTTCGTTGACAAAGTCCTGGTAGGCATAGCCGGCCTGGGCATCAATTCTCGTGATGAGTCCGGTATCAAAACGTTTTAAATATTTGAGATAGGCGTCCAAGGTGGTGTTGGTGATATCTTGCTCTTCTGCATAGTTTACTCCAGGATTAAAAACAAAGTTGTTGTTAATGTCGTTATTGCCATCTTCAAATCGATAGGTATCAATGGCATTATCACTAAAGACCTCCTCAATATTGGCTCGGGAATAGTCCAGTCCCAGGTTGACTACTGCGCTCAACCCCTCTATCCAAGGTAGGGCATAGTCAAACTCTACATTTCCCAGAAACCGATATACCTGCTCTGGACGGGTACGTTGCTCTAAAATGGCCAGGGGGTTTCTTTGTCCGTCCTCGATCAAACGGGTTCCATCTACCCGAGTGTTGGTATAAAAGCCTCCAAAACGATTGTTTGGGGAATTGTCAAAAACCGGTTTGGTAGGATCATATCGCAGGGCACCTTGCATTGCCCCATTGGCATCTATGGCATTTTTGTTGGCATAGATCCCCTTACCGTTGATGTCTATCCTTAGATTATCGTCCAACAATCGGGGAGTAAACTTAAAGGAAGCGGTGACCCTTTCGTAATCATCCGTCCGTACCACCCCCTCGGCACTGGTATACCCCAGAGAAGCCCTAAAGGGTAGCTTTTCCCCTATGGTGCCCCTTGCACTAAAGTTAGTGTTGGAAGTAAAGGCGGTGCGCAATACGGCATCCCGCCAGTCCGTATCGTAAATGGCCTGGCCATTGATAACCTGGGCAACGGGTTCGTCGGTAACCACGGAACCCGCAGGAACCCCTAAGAGATCTGTTATGTCCTCCGTGCCGTTTTGCCCGTTTAAAAAGGTATTGGCAAAGCGGACATATTCGGCACTGGTCATCATATCCAGACCTTCACCTGCCGTACTCACGGAGACATCAGAAGAAAAATTGAACTTTACCTCCCCGGAACTTCCTCCCTTGGTAGTGATTATCAATACCCCGTTGGAGGCCCGGGAACCGTAGATAGCGGTCGCCGAAGCATCCTTTAGAATACTAAAGCTCTCAATGTCGTTGGGATTGATTAGGTTCAACGGGTTGGCTACCCCTGCTGGGTTATCCTGGGCAATGGGAACCCCATCGATTACAATCAAGGGATTGTTTTGGGCACTAAGGGAAGAACCTCCCCGAATCCTGATATTGGGAGCGGCATCCGGAGACCCCCCCGTATTGGTAATCCGTACACCAGCGGCTTTACCGTTAAGCAACTGATCTGTGGAAACAATGGCTCCCTTGTTAAAATCTTCCGTGGTTACCAAATCCACGGAACCGGTAGCGTCTTTTTTAGTGGTGGTACCATATCCAATAACCACCACTTCCGCCAATTGCTCGGCATCTTCTCCCATAACAACGTCCAAAGAGCTACCCGTAACCGGGATTTCTTGGCTCTTGTACCCAATGTATGAAAATTGAAGGATATCCCCTTCGTTGGCCTCAATAGTGTAGAGCCCGTCAAAATCCGAGACGGTACCCACCGTTGTTCCTTTAACAACAATGTTCACCCCTGGTAGCGGAAGGCCCGAACCTTCTTCGGTAACCGTACCACTGACCGATGTCTGTGCAAAACCCCATACGGGGATGAGAAACAGGCACAACAATAAATATTTCTTGATAGTCTTCATAGAACCTGTAATGTTTAAAATAGTATTAAAGTTTTCCCATATTTTACCTCTCGGTCTCAAAATTATGTAAACTTTATGTTAATTTTGGATAACCTCAATGTTTACAGGCACTTACAACGTTTTCGGGTTGATAACTTTTTTAATTTAACTGTTTTTTCTGTAAAAATCTAGTGTATTAAGAGTGATTTAATGAATTTAAAGCAGCTATTTTTGATAAATCTATATTGTCTATGAAGCCAAAAATGACGTTGAAGAAGATTGCGGCAGAACTGGGAGTTTCCATTTCAACGGTTTCCAAAGCACTGCGGGACAATCCGGAAATAAGTCAGGAGAATAGGGACAAAGTTCAGGCTTTCGCCAAACTTTACAATTATCGCCCCAATAGGGTGGCCCTGAGTTTAAAGAACCAACAGTCCCGAACCATTGGCCTTATCCTTCCGGAGATTGTCCATAACTTTTTTGCCAAGGTCATGAGCGGTATTGAACATGTAGCCAATTCAAGGGGGTACAACGTAATTATTGGGGTCTCCAATGAATCCTTGAGCAAGGAGGTGATGAACATAGACCTGTTGGTTAACGGGAGTATAGATGGTTTTATCATATCTGCCTCCAAGGAGACCTTGCTCAACAACGATTACCAACATTTACACGGAATTACCGATGAAGCCATTCCCTTGGTCATGTTCGATAGGGTGATTCACGAAATCGATTGCGACAAGGTTGTGGTAGACGATATACAATCCGCCAAAAATGCGGTAGGAACCTTGGTGCAAACGGGATGTAGAAGAATATTGTTGCTGACCACCAAGGACTACATCCATATAGGCAAACTGCGTACACAAGGTTATTTAGAGGTGCTCCAGGAGAAAGGGATACCCGTGGAAGCCGGACTGATCCATAAGGTAAACGACCTAAGCGATTTTGAGGAATACCAGCCCCAACTGGAAAGGGATATCCATAAAATATTCGATACTTTTCCGGATATTGACGGTATTTTTGCGGTCAATGAACTATATGCCATTACGGCCCTTAATGTGGCCCGTAAACGGGGATTGGAAGTTCCCGAAGATCTATCCGTCATCAGTTTTTCCAATGGGATCATATCCAGGCACTCACGCCCTAGCCTTACCACGGTAGATCAGCGTGCGGTGACCATCGGGGAAACGGCGGCCCATATGCTTTTGGATAGATTGGAGGGACGGGAAGAAGGAACCCCTTTTGAAACCAGGGTCATAAAGACCGAGGTTTTGGAAAGGGATTCTACCAAAAAGGTAAAGCTGGTATAAGAAAGCTCTTTTTCCATAGTTCTATAATCCCAAAAAAGCGTTAAAATAGCCCTGTTTATAAGCCTTTAACGAAAAAAATGATTTCGTTTCCAATTAAAAACCTAATTTTGCCGCGTCAAGACTTATATTTTACTTCTCTTCTTTGAAACAGTTTTGACGAGTTTGACCGCTTGTCGTAATACGTTTTTTATTAGTGTGCGATTATGAAAAAGCGTCATTTGAGTTTTTGGGAAATCTGGAACATGAGTTTCGGTTTTCTTGGTATACAGTTTGGTTTTGCCCTTCAGAATGCGAATACTTCCCGGATTTTTGAAACATTAGGTGCCAAAGTGGATGATATTCCTATCCTTTGGATTGCGGCACCTGTTACCGGATTGGTAGTCCAGCCGCTAATAGGTTATTTCAGTGACCGCACCTGGACCAGACTTGGCCGAAGAAGACCCTATTTTTTGGTAGGGGCCATTCTCGCGTCCATAGCGCTCTGTATTATGCCCAATTCCCCTACGCTCTGGGTAGCCGCCGGAATGTTATGGATCATGGATGCTTCCATAAATATTTCCATGGAGCCTTTCCGGGCATTCGTAGGGGACAACCTTCCTTCCGAACAGCGGACCTTTGGTTTTGCGATGCAAAGCTTTTTTATAGGCACGGGGGCCGTAGTAGGTTCCATTATGCCTTATGTGTTCGCGAATTGGTTCGGAATTAGCAATACCGCTCCGGAAGGGGTTATCCCGGATTCCGTGAAGTGGTCTTTCTATATTGGGGCTTTGGTGTTTTTGATATCCGTTTTGTGGACCGTTTTTCGCTCTAAGGAATACAGCCCGGAAGAACTAAGTGCCTTTGCCGAAAATAGGGTAGTGCATGAGGTGGACATTTCCGAAGGGGGCAATGATGAAAGAATACAAAAATTACGGGCATATGGGTCGGGAATGTTCCTTTTGGGATCCTTGACTACCCTGATACCCTATTATTATAATCTCCATAAAGAGCTCTATGTCCTTACCGTTGGGATTGCCCTTGTGGGGCTTTTGTTCGTAATTGCTTCTTGGATTAGAAAGAACAAGGGCAATTCCGGTTTTGCGGAAATCATGACAGACTTGTTATATATGCCCAAGACTATGAAGCAATTGGCCTATGTACAGTTTTTTTCCTGGTTTGCCCTTTTCTCGTTATGGATTTATTCCACCCAAGCCATCACTAGACATATCTACGGAACTACCGATACCACTTCACAGCTATATAATGACGGGGCGGACTGGGTTACATTTCTTTTTGCAGTGTACAACGGGGTGGCCGCCCTGGTCGCTTTCCTGCTTCCTGTCCTCGCCAAAGCCACCAGTAGAAAAATGACGCACCTTATCGCTTTGACCATTGGGGGACTTGGGTTGATATCCATTTACTTTATCTCGGCTCCCCTAATGTTAATTGTATCTATGATAGGGGTGGGCATTGCCTGGGCAAGTATCCTTTCCATGCCCTATGCCATGCTCGCCGGGGCCCTACCACCCGCTAAAATGGGATATTACATGGGAGTTTTTAATTTTTTTATTGTAATCCCTCAAATGATAGCGGCCACAATCCTTGGTTTTATGGTAAGTGAGTTTTTCGGTTCGGAACCCATTTACGCCTTGGTCGTGGGTGGGGCCGCCATGATATTGGCTGGATTACTCACCCTTCGTGTACATGATCGTTCAACTCATAAAACTTAGAAGTAACCGCTATGGAAAAGGAACAAACCGCATTTATTTTTGATTTGGACGGAGTCATTGTGGATACCGCCAAATATCACTTTCTGGCCTGGAAAAAGTTGGCCGATGAACTTGGGATACCTTTTACCAAGGAAGACAACGAACAATTTAAAGGAGTAAGTAGAAGGCGTTGTCTGGAGATTCTTTTGGAAATGGGAAATGTAAAAGTGCCGGATGAACAGTTTAACACTTGGTTGGAAGAGAAGAACAAAGACTATTTGGCTTACATAGACACTATGGATAAAGATGAGGTGCTTCCGGATGTACCCAAGGTGCTCCAATATCTAAAGGGTAGAAATATTCGCATGGCCCTGGGATCGGCCAGTAAAAATGCCCGACCCATATTGGAGAAGGTATCATTATTGTCTTATTTTGGGGTCATCGTAGATGGGACCGAGGTTTTCAAGGCAAAACCTGATCCGGAGGTTTTTCTCAAGGCAAGTGAAAAAATGGGGGCCAAACCTAAAAACTGCGTGGTTTTTGAAGATGCCCTAGCTGGGATAGATGCAGCAAATACGGCGGGAATGACCAGTATAGGTATCGGAAATCCAGAGATACTTTCCAAAGCCAGGTATAATTTTACGGATTTCACTGAAATTGAATTGGATTTTTTAGATACATTGACCCATAATAATACCGATTGAATAGCTACAATTGGCTTAAAAAAGTAAAAAGCTAAACATATTGAAACAATGAATCAGGATTATATACGGCCCAATGAATGGTCCATTATAGAAGAGGGATTTGACCCTGAGAATGTAAAATCGTCGGAAAGCCTTTTTAGTCTGGGAAACGGAGCCATGGGGCAACGTGCCAACTTTGAGGAACGCTATTCCGGACCTACCTTTCAAGGTAGTTATATGGCCGGAGTCTATTACCCGGACAAGACCAGGGTTGGTTGGTGGAAAAACGGCTATCCCGAGTATTTTGCCAAAGTACTCAACGCGCCCAATTGGATCGGGATAAACGTGGAGATAAATGGCGTCCCCTTGGATCTGAATACCTGTAGAAAAGTGGAAGGCTTCCGTAGGGAACTCAATATGAAGGAAGGATGGTACCAACGTTCCTTTTCGGCGGTTACATCAAACAACATAGCCGTTTCAGTAAGGATAACCCGTTTTTTAAGCTTGGAACTGGACGAGCTAGGGGCCATAAAGTTTGAAATTTTCCCCGTTGATACCGATGCCAATATTTCAATGACCCCTTATCTAGATAGTGGAATAACCAATGAAGATAGCAATTGGGACGATAAATTTTGGAATACCACTAATGTGGTTTCTGAAGGACGTCAGGCCTTTATAGAGGCCCATACTATGAAGACCCATTTTGAGACCTGTACCTTTATGCAGTCCCAATTGTTCCTGGAAGGCAAAGCATTAGATCAATCCCCTTCCGAATGCATCAAAGATTTGTGGGTAGGCCATGAGTATGTATCGGAAGTCAAAAGCGGGCAAACACTTTCCCTTGTGAAATTTGCAGGGTACACCGTGTCACGGGACCATAAAGCGGATAAATTGATCCAAGCTGCCAAAACCACTCTGAAAAAAGGATTGGCACTTGGATTCGAGGGACTTCTTGAAGCCCAGAAAAAGGCTTGGGGAGAAATCTGGGAAATGAGCGATATTACCATTCAGGGCGATGTGAAGGCGCAGCAGGGTATCCGTTTTAATATTTTTCACTTGAACCAGACCTATCTGGGCACGGATTCCCGATTAAACATTGGCCCCAAGGGGTTTACCGGGGAAAAATATGGCGGTAGTACTTACTGGGACACCGAGGCTTATTGTATTCCCTTTTATATGGCCACAAAGGATGAAAGAGTGGCCCGTAATCTGTTGACCTACCGATATAATCATTTGGAGAAGGCTATTGAAAATGGAGAAAAGCTAGGGTTCTCCAATGGGGCGGCCCTGTATCCCATGGTGACCATGAACGGCGAGGAATGCCATAACGAGTGGGAAATAACCTTTGAGGAAATCCATAGGAACGGGGCCATCGCCTTTGCCATTTATAACTATTACCGCTTTACCGGAGACTACAGTTATATCCCGGAGATGGGGTTGGAAGTACTTATAGCCATTGCCCGCTTTTGGGAACAAAGGGCCAATTTTTCCGAACCAAGGAACAAATATGTAATCCTTGGGGTTACTGGGCCCAATGAATATGAGAATAATGTACACAACAACTGGTATACCAACTATATCGCCAAATGGTGCCTGGAATATGCGCTGGAACAATTGGATAAGGTAAAACATGGATATCCAGAGGATTACGATCGTATAATTGGTGTTACCCATTTGAAGGAGTCCGAGACCGATCAATGGGAAGAGGTGGCCAAGAATATGTATTTTCCTTATTCCGAGCAGCACCAGGTTTTCCTTCAGCAGGACGGCTTCTTGGATAAAGAACTCATAACGGTGGCGAATTTGCCCAGAGCGGAACGGCCCATCAACCAAAAATGGAGCTGGGACCGTATCCTAAGGTCGCCCTATATCAAACAGGCCGATACGCTTCAAGGGTTTTACTTTTTTGAAGATCATTTTAGCCAAGAAGAACTGGAACGGCATTTTGACTTTTATGAACCCTTTACCGTACATGAATCCTCCCTATCGCCCTGTGTGCATAGTATCCAGGCCGCTAAATTGAACCGAATGGAGCAGGCCTACGCCTTTTATTTAAGGACTTCCCGATTGGATTTGGACGATTATAACAAAGAGGTGGAAGAAGGCCTTCACATTACCTCCATGGCCGGGACTTGGATGAGTATTGTGGAAGGTTTTGGAGGAATGCGGATCAAGGAGGATAAACTGTCCTTTACCCCAAGGATGCCAAAACAATGGGAAGGATATTCCTTTAAAGTCAACTTTAGGCATCGGATCATAAAAGTAAGTGTGGACAAAAAGAAGATTACCTTTTTATTGGAAGGTAAACAGGAGATGTCTATTAGGGTCAACGGAGATCGGGTGGTGCTCTTTCCCGAGAAAGAGATCGTTTTGGAAAATCAACCCGCATAAAGGGCAATGCCAATGGGACGATTTGGGATATTTTTGGTAATCTGCGTATTCGTGGCTTGCAAGCACGAGCAAAAAAACCCTTTGAATATGGAGAAACAAGATGGCAAGGCCAAGAAAGAAGTAGTATACCAGGTGTTTACCCGCCTTTTTGGAAATACGAATACCACTAATGCCCCATGGGGCAGCTTGACCGAAAACGGGGTAGGCAAATTTTCGGATTTTACGGAGACCGCTTTACGGGAAATCCGGGATTTGGGGGTTACCTACATTTGGTATACCGGGGTCCCGCACCATGCATTGGTAACGGATTACTCGGCCTATGGTATCTCCAATGACGATCCGGACGTCATAAAGGGCCGGGCCGGTTCGCCTTATGCCGTAAAGGATTATTACAACGTAAACCCGGATTTAGCGGATAATCCCCGGAAGCGATTGCAAGAGTTTAAAGCACTGATAAAACGTACTCATGCGGCCGGGTTAAAGTTGTTGATCGATATTGTGCCCAATCATGTGGCACGTAACTATGAGGGTGCCTCTACACCTCAGGGATCGAAACCCTTTGGGGCCAATGATGATACCTCTTTGGTGTATAAAAGGAACAACAATTTTTATTACATCCCGGATAGTGTATTCCGGGTGCCGGAATGGCGGGATGGATACCGACCCTTGGGTGGGGAAGCCCACGCCTTGGTCGATGGAAAATTTACGGAAGTACCCGCTAAATGGACAGGAAATGGGTCTCGCTTGGCCCAGCCCGATTTTCACGATTGGTATGAGACCGTAAAAATCAACTATGGCGTTCGGCCGGACGGTTCCTATGATTTTGAAACCCTGCCGGAGGATTTTGGATCAAAGGACCATACTGCGCACTTTCAGTTTTGGAAAGATAAAGATGTCCCGGATTCCTGGGTCAAATTTAAGAATATCGCACTATATTGGCTGGAAATGGGTGTGGACGGATTTCGCTTTGATATGGCCGAAATGGTACCCGTTGAATTTTGGTCCTATATGAACAGTCATATAAAGAACAAAAACCCGGAAGCTTTCCTATTGGCCGAGGTATACAACCCTTCCCTGTACAGGGATTATATCTTTAAGGGGAAAATGGACTACCTCTACGATAAGGTGGAAATGTACGATTCCCTAAAGCATATTATGCAAGGCCATGGATGGACGGATCATATTCCCGTGGTAAAGCGAAACACTGCCGATATTGAACACCATTTGCTCCATTTTTTGGAGAACCATGATGAGCAGCGCATTGCCAGCCCGGATTTTGCGGGGGATGCGGAAAAAGGCAGACCGGCCATGGTAATATCCGCCACCATGACCACGGCGCCACTTATGGTATATTTTGGACAGGAAGTCGGGGAGCCCGGAAAGGAGAATGCCGGTTTTGGAAGCCCTACGCGTACCTCGATTTTTGATTATATCGGGGTGCCCCATCACCAACGTTGGATAAACGATAAAAAGTTTGACGGTGGGCAATTGTCCGAAGAGGAAAAACAACTTAGGGACTTCTATAAGCGCTTGCTGAACTTTACCATAAACAGTGATGCACTGATGGGCGAATACCGGGATATCCATTTTCACAACAAGGACAATTCCCCAGGTTATGATCATAGGGTCTTGTCCTACGTACGATGGTCCCCTTCGGAAAAATTGATTGTTGTTTCCAATTTTGAGGCCAATGATTCCCGGGTTTTTGAACTGAAGCTTCCACCGGATATTGTCAAAACGTGGAATTTGAATGATGGCAATTACGAGTTTGTGGATGCCCTCTATGGGGAAAAAGGAATGATGAGCGTAGTTGATGGAATAGGAAGACTGGATATCTCCCTGAAACCGTTGGAATCTGTTATTTTTAAGTTGGAATAAGACCATCTGGATGAAGTACCTAGGTTGGTTTGCTGCGGTAATACTTGTTTTGTTGACATCCCATTGTATGGAAAAACACGCCCCCTTGGTCATTGGTCATAGAGGTGCCATGGGCCATGTAACCGAAAATACCTTGGCATCGGTCCAAAAGGCATTGGAGCTTGGTGTGGACATGATAGAAATCGATGTTTTTGCCATTGCCAGCGGTGAAATCGTGGTCTTTCACGATCGTACGGTAGATCGTCTTTCCAATGGGGGAGGCCCTATCGAGGACTATAGCTGGACAGACCTTCAAAAACTAACGCTGACCGGCAATCATAAGATTCCATTGTTACGCGAGGTTTTGGATCTTCTGGATGGCAATACCGTGCGCCTTAATATTGAGCTTAAAGGAAGGAATACGGCGGACAAGGTGAACACCCTTGTACAAACCTATGTGGATGAAAAGGGCTGGAAGCTGGATAAGGTGGTCGTCTCTAGCTTTGCCTGGGAAGAACTGGAACGTATACGGGAAATTAACCCCGATATTCCCATAGCGGTTTTGGTAGAGGGCAATCCTTTGGAGGCCCTCCCCATGGCCCAAAAACTAAACGCCGAAGCGGTAAATCCCTATTTTAAGGAGTTAGATCAAGAAAAGGCTCAAGCCATTCGGGAGAATGGGTTTAAGATATACCCTTGGACGGTAAATGATTTGGAGGATATCGCACAAATGAAACGCTTGGGAGTGGACGGTATTATCACCAATTTTCCGGAACGGGTAAAGTAGTGTACGATGTCTTGGTCATAGGAGGCGGTGCCGCCGGGTTTTATGCCGCTATCCATGTGGCACAGGCCAGACCCAAAACCAAGATAGCCATTCTGGAACGTGGTAAACAGGTACTTTCCAAGGTTAAAATCTCGGGAGGGGGAAGATGTAACGTCACCCACGCCGAATTTGATCCCGCAGAACTGGTGAAGCATTATCCCAGAGGCGAAAAAGAATTGCTCGGCCCCTTTCATAGGCATTGTTCCGGGAATACAGTGGCATTTTTTGAGGAACATGGTATCCCTTTAAAAATCGAGGAGGACGGCAGAATGTTCCCCACAAGCGATTCTTCACAAACTATTATCGATTTTTTTCTGGAGAAAGCCCATAGACTGGGGATACAAGTACTTCGGCATAGCGGAGTGAATCGGATTATTCCAATTATGGATAGTAGAAAATCCGTGGCTTGGGAGGTAACCACCGTTAAGGGCACATATATATCCAAAAAGATATTGATTGCGACAGGGAGCAGTACCAAGATGTGGAAATTATTGGAAGATTTAGGGCATACCTTGGTGCCCCCGGTTCCCTCCCTCTTTACATTCAACATAAAGGATAAACGCATTACGGGGATACCGGGCGTTAGTAACCCGGCCCGTGTAACCCTTTTAAAAAAGGGACATGCCCCCAAGGTTACCATATCGCTGCGCAGTAAGGTGGCAGAAAAAACACTTTTGGTTTCGGAAGGCCCTCTACTGTTTACCCATTGGGGGATGAGTGGCCCCGCCATTTTAAGGCTTTCCGCTTGGGCCGCCCGAATATTGAACGAATACAACTATCGTTTTTGGATACGCGTAAATTGGTTGCCGGAATATCACTCGGGATCCGTTTTGCCAATGCTAATGGAAATAAAGGAAGTGGAGGCCAAAAAAACGGTACTGCGAACAAGGGCTGTGGATATCCCCCGCCGCTTATGGACCAATTTGGTGCGCGCTTCTGGGATCGATCCGCAAACCAAATGGGCGGATGCCACAAAACAACAATTACAGCACTTGACAGAACAACTCACCGAAAGCGAGTTTTTGGTCACGGGAAAGAGCACGTTTAAGGAGGAATTTGTTACTTCCGGAGGGGTAGCACTCAACGAAATCGATTTTAAGACCATGCGAAGCAAGGTGTTGCCACAGCTGTTTTTTGCCGGGGAAGTCATTGATGTGGATGCTATTACAGGAGGATTCAATTTTCAAAATGCTTGGACCACTGGGTTTATCGCTGCCCAGGGAATTATAGATGGATAGGTTTCGGGTTGTTAAGCCGGGATGTGCGATGCACGAAGTCAGTCAGTAAACAGTTGCCAGTGGCAGTTTGCAGTAATCTACAGTTTTATATCCAAGGTTCGAAATGGGGCCAATTTTTGATTTAGGATTTGGAATTTTATCACTGTGCGGCAATAAGGAGCGGTGTCGGTCCGGGTTTGAAAGATCATTAAAAAGGGAGATCTTCTAAACCCATAAACTCCTAAACCTCTAAACCATAGAAATATGAAAACCTATATCGTTCTTCTTCGCGGGATAAATGTGTCCGGGCAAAAGAAAATTAAAATGGCCGATTTACGTGCATTATTGGAAAAATTAGGTTTTTCAGATGTGGCGACCTATATCCAAAGCGGAAATATTGTGCTTACCTCCAATTTGGAAACCGAGGAAACCGTGGCGCACACCATCCATCAAGGTATTGCTAATCGTTATGGTTTTAAGGTGCCCGTTTTGGTGAAATCAAGAAGCGACTTTGCAAAAATCCTGGATGAAAATCCTTTTACCGATCCGGAACTATTGCAAAACAACTACCTCTACTTTGTATTGCTCAAGCAACGGCCAGATCAAGAGCAGATAGATAGATTGCAGAGTGAAGACTATCCCAATGAAAGGTTCACTATCACGGAAAATTGTGTGTATCTGGGGTGCCTAAAAGGGTATGGTAAGGCAAAGCTGGACAATAATCTTTTGGAACGAAAACTAAAGGTGTCCGCTACCACGAGAAATTATAAGACCATGATGAAATTGTTGGAGATGAGTACGATGAATCAATGAATTAATGAGTTAATGAAACAATGGATCAATGGATCAACGAATCAATTGTTACATTTAAACATTAACACATTTCTACATTAGTTAAGTTCCCAAATCTTATAATTCAATACCGTAGCAAAACACACCCAGAGCACATAGGGAATCATTAAGTAAGCGGCCCATTTACTTACCACCCTAAACCATTTTAGGGTAAGCGCTAGAAGAATCAGTAAGGCCATGATGACTAATAAGGCCCAAAAAGGTGACCTTAACCCAAAAAACACAATGCTCCAGGCCCCGTTGAGCAACAGTTGAAAGCCAAAATGGTATAAAGCCGTCTTTACCCACCTGTGATGCAGTCCCTTGGCCCAAATGATACCGGCCGCCGTTCCCATTAAAACATAAAGGACCGTCCAGACAGGGGCAAAAATCCAGTTGGGCGGATTAAAACTGGGTTTTTCCAAAGTGGGATACCAATCATTTATAGAACTCTGCGTAGCAAAACCGGACAGAAAACCAATAACAAGGCAAACCCCTATGGAGATACCGATACAAAAGATTTTTCGTTTCAAATTGGCCGATGTATTCCCCTAAAATAGCGATTTATTTTAATTGCTTGGAAGGCAAAGACCTTAAAAACTATCTTTGCCCAAACCATTGCACCCATGACGGAAAAAGACTTTGCGCCTTCCGGGTATTCCAAAAGCATCGCCCAGGGGAGCGTAGTTTGGAAAGCCCCCAGCAATATCGCTTTGGTCAAATACTGGGGGAAAAAGGAGGGGCAGATCCCGGCCAATCCCTCTGTTAGCCTTACCTTGGATGCCTCTGCCACAACGACCAAGTTGTCCTTTTCAAAATTGAAACAAAGGAATCCCGACTTCTCTTTTGACGTTTTTCTGGATGGGAAACTAAAGCTGGACTTTAAACCTAAGATCCAGACCTTCTTTGAGCGTATCCTACGGTATATGCCATTTTTAAAGGACTATCATCTTACCATAGAAACTGTAAACTCCTTTCCCCATAGCAGTGGGATTGCCTCTTCTGCCAGTGGAATGGCGGCACTTTCCCTTTGCCTTATGGAGATAGAAAGGGCTATGGCCCCAACAATGGCCTGGGACTATTTTTATCAAAAAAGCTCGTTCCTGGCGCGTTTGGGATCCGGGAGTGCCTGTAGGAGCATACAGGGCGATATTGTCCAATGGGGAAAACATACTGAGGTTGAAGGAAGCTCCGATCTGTATGGGATAGCCCGTCCATTTGCTATCCATGACGTTTTTTCCCGTTTTCATGATACTATCCTGCTGGTGGACAAAGGAAAGAAGCAGGTAAGTAGTACTGTAGGGCACGGTCTGATGCAGGGCCATCCCTTTGCCGAAAAACGTTTTGGACAGGCTCATCGACATATAGCCGATTTAAAACGGATTTTTGCCCAAGGCGATGTGCCCGCATTTATCCGGATTGTGGAAAGCGAAGCCCTTACATTACATGCCATGATGATGAGCAGTAATCCTTATTTTGTATTAATGAAACCCAATACCCTGGAAATTATTGATCGTATCTGGGAGTTTAGGCGCTTATCAGGAACTCATTTATGTTTCACCTTGGATGCCGGTGCCAATGTACATGTGCTCTACCCGGAATCGGAAAAGGGAACCGTATATCCCTTTTTGACCGAAAAACTTACCCGGTTTTGCGAGAATGGGCAGTTTATTTGTGATCGGGTTGGAACAGGAGCGAGAAGAATAAAGGGTGTTGGGGAATAATTATTCCGTGGGAAAGGCGTTATAGACTGGCAAATAATGGATTTTGAACGAAGAGTTTTTGATTTCAAAAAGGATATTGTTTATCTTTAATACTATTTTGGATGAACAAAATAATTTAATTTTGAAATTGTTTTGATTTTTTTAAATTAAATTGGTTAGGTTTAAAACCTTACAATTTGAATGTAGAGGACTCATTTTATACGATATACAATTGAAAGGACCGTTATTTTATTCCAAGATTCTCCTTTTTGGGGAGTATGGTATCATTAAGGATTCCAAAGGACTTTCCATCCCCTATAATTTTTTTAAGGGTGCTCTCAAAACTGATGGGGTACTTTCAGTAACTTCCCGTGAATCCAATAAAAATCTGCGGGATTTTATATTCTATCTGGAGCAGGTGGTCCGGGAATTCCCGGGATTGGTTTCATTTGATTTTGAGGCCATGGGAAAGGATGTGAACGGCGGAATGTATTTTGATAGTTCTATTCCCCAAGGATATGGCGTGGGTAGCAGCGGAGCGCTGGTTGCCGCCATTTATGATAAATATGCGCAGGACAAGATAACCGTCCTGGAAAACCTTACCCGGGAAAAGCTATTGAAACTCAAAGCCATTTTCGGAAAAATGGAATCCTTTTTCCACGGACAGTCCTCCGGCTTAGATCCCCTGAACAGTTATCTAAGTCTGCCCATCCTTATCAACTCCAAGGACAATATAGAATCTACCAGTATCCCTTCGCAACACCGGGAGGGCAAGGGAGCCGTATTTCTGCTGGACAGTGGTTCCACAGGGGAGACCGCCCCTATGGTACAACTCTTTATGGAGAAAATGAAGCAGGAAGGGTTCCGCAATATGTTGAAAGACCAGTTTATAAAGCATACGGATGCCTGTGTGGAAGATTTTATCAATGGCAATATAAAGTCCCTTTTCACCAACCTCAAACAACTGTCGCATGTGGTTCTGGATAATTTTAAGCCCATGATCCCGGCCAAGTTCCATGAACTCTGGGAGCAGGGGATCCGTACCAATGACTACTACCTTAAGCTATGCGGTTCCGGCGGCGGCGGCTATATTTTGGGCTTTACCCAGGACATAGACAAGGCCAAAAAAACCTTGAAAGACTTCAACTTGGAGGTGGTGTATAACTTCTAGATCTCTACTTCATGCTCAGCAGAAAGAACAAGCTCCTACTGCTAAAGTTATTGAGTTTGTTCTCAGTGGTGCGCGGGTACAATATCCTTATGATAACCTTGGCGCAATATTTGACCGCCATATACATCCTGGCTCCGGATATGCCTTTGCGCAAGGTTGTTTTTGATTTCAATCTTTTTATGATCGTTACCGCTTCGGCCCTTGTTATCGCAGGGGGGTATATCATCAATAATTTTTACGATGCCGAAAAGGATTTGATCAACAAACCCAGGAAAAGTATGTTGGATCGTTTGGTAAGCCAGCGGTTTAAACTCACTACCTATTTTGTACTGAATTTTTTTTCGGTTTTTGTGGCAAGTTACGTTTCTTTTAAAGCCGTGCTCTTTTTTTCGGCCTATATTTTTGGGATATGGTTCTACTCGCACAAGCTCAAGAAAGTTCCCTTCATAGGAAATTTTGTGTCGGCCACTTTGGCGATTACCCCTTTTTTTGCCGTATTTGTGTACTATAAAAACTTTGAGACCAGCATTTTTGTGCATGCCCTGTTCCTTTTTTTGTTGATTTTGGCCCGGGAGATGATCAAAGATCTGGAAAATATAACAGGGGATATGGCACAAAACTATCGTACCATCCCAATACTGTATGGCACAAGGACCTCTAAAACCTTGATTACCGTACTTATACTGTTTACCCTATTGCCCTCGCTTTTATTGATCTATCATTTTGATGTGGGGTATATGTACCTCTACTTTATGGGCTCCATTGTATTGCTGGGCCTTTTCGTGGTGATGCTCTGGAAGGCCAAAATAAAATTGCATTACGTGGGACTTCACAACATCCTAAAACTGATTATTGTGGTTGGGGTCTTTAGTATTTTATTGATCGATGTGGATCTGGTGTTAAATCGAATTCTATGAACTCATTTAAGCTGTTTGGATTTAAGCGAAAATTAGAGGTTTTCAGTTCTGTTGAAGGCCTTTTTGAGTTGCATAGCAGGGCCTACGGAATGAAAAAAAGAGGAAAGCAGGACTGAAAACAATGATTTTTTAGCAAATTGAAACAGCTTAAATGAGTTCAAAGACGAATAACTTTTTGAAGGTAGGTTTGGCCCAAATTGCTCCGGTCTGGCTAGATAGGGAAGCTACACTGGCAAGGATTGAAGCTGTCATAGAGGAGGCCGCTGAGGAAAAAACGGAACTGCTTGTTTTTGGGGAGGCCCTTTTGCCGGGATATCCGTTTTGGTTGGCCCTTACTAATGGTGCCGCCTGGAACTTGCAGGTCAATAAGGAACTCCATGCCCATTATGCCCGTAATGCCATTCAAGTAGAGGATTTGGACAGGATATGCCAACTGGCCCGGGAACATCGAATGGCCGTGTATCTGGGGGCTATAGAACGGGCCCAAGACCGTGGGGGTCATAGCCTGTACTGTGCCTTGATTTATATAGACCCAGAGGGGTATATTAAATCCGTACACCGCAAGCTGCAGCCCACCTACGACGAACGATTGACCTGGGCCCCAGGGGACGGTAACGGCCTACAAGTACATCAATTAAAGCAGTTTACCGTAGGCGGACTCAATTGCTGGGAAAATTGGATGCCCCTGCCGCGTACCGCGCTTTATGCCCAAGGCGAAAACCTCCATGTGGCCGTTTGGCCGGGAAGTGTGCATAATACCAAGGATATTACCCGATTTGTGGCAAGGGAGTCCCGAAGCTATGTGATTTCCGTCTCCTCATTGATGCGGAAGACCGACTTTCCCAAAAGTACCCCGCATCTGAACAAGATTCTGGCAAAGGCCTCGGAGGTGCTGGCCAATGGGGGATCCTGTATTGCCGGCCCCGATGGGGAATGGATTATGGAACCCATTGCCGACCAGGAGGGCGTTTTTTACCAAACCTTGGACTTTAATAGGGTCTATGAAGAACGACAGAATTTTGATTCCGTGGGACATTATTCCCGACCTGATGTGACCCAATTGACCGTAAATCGGAATCGACAGTCCACGGTACATTTTACCAAATAGCTTTAATTTATAGCCACTGGCGTCCGATCAAGACATGATAGGACTTGGGTAAACCTAACAAAATTAGGTTTTGCAATCGCTTTAGCGGTATGGATCTGAGCTTTACTAAAGGTGGCAAAATGAAAATTAGAAGCATCCAAATTTCACTTAAAGATGGATTTTCAATACTTCGTTTTTCACCGACCCGTTTTTGGCGGGTGATAAAATATCAAAAATCACATTCTTTAAAATCTTAGCAATAATAAACTAGTGACAAAGTCTTATGTCTTACTTCTAGAAGCGAAGCGGTCTTCCATCTTTACCCAGCATTACTGATTTTTAACCGTTTCCTCAACCGGATCATACCCCAAATGAATGCCCTTTTCCATTGGGGGAAGACCACGCTCCATCCATTGAGGCTTTGGCGTCCTTTTAAGGTAATAGTCAAAGAACTGGGCCATCCGGATCGTAAAATCTTTCCGGTTTTGCATTTTCAAAGGCCAGTGGGGTTCCCCGTTATAATTCAAGAACCAGGACGGTTTGCCCAAACGACGAAGGCTTACAAAGAATTCGATACCCTGATACCAGGGTACATGGCCATCCGCATCATTGTGCATGATCAACAAGGGGGTGTTGATTTTATCGACGTTGAAAATGGGCGAGTTTTCGATATAGCGCATCGGGTATTCCCAAGGTGTACCGCCTATTCTGCTTTGGGTATGCTCGTATTGAAATTGACGACTTAGACCTGTCCACCAGCGGATTCCGCCATAGGCACTGATCATATTGGGTACAGGAGCACCCGCCTCTGCCGCTTTGAAAATGTTGGTTCGTGTTACCAAATACGCAATCTGGTACCCGCCCCAACTATGGCCTTGTACCCCAATATTGTCTTGATCCACAAAGCCTTTTTCTATTAAGGCCGTAATTCCCGGGATAACACAATTATAGGCACTCTCACCCGGATATCCGATGGTATAATGCACATCCGGATTAAAAATAAGATAGCCACGACTGGCGTAAAAACTGTAATTAAGGGAAGAGCGTTCCGGCTTGGGATACCGGTGCCGGTGGAGTTCGTCCGAACTGCGTTCATAAAAATTCACCAACAAGGGATATTTTTTGTTGGGGTCAAAATTTTCCGGTTTTACCAACATGCCCTGGAGCGGTTTGCCATCCAAGGAAGTCCAATTGATTAGTTCCATACTTCCCCAACGATAGTCTTTTTGTTGTGGATTGGCATGGCTGAGTTTAAGGTCTTTTTTGAAGTTCAGATCGGTTAATCGCAAATCGGGAAATTGCTGGTACGATTCCCGGGTGTAGATCAGGGCATCGTCCAGTAATGCCTTTTGAGGTGTAGCATATTGAAAAGGACCGGACAGTAGGGATTTTAGACGATTCCTTTTTACATCAAATCGGGCATAACCACCCTCTTTGGTCGTTTCATTGAATGTGGACAGCAGCCATTGGGTATCCATGGGGAGGTATTTTATTTCCTCGTCCAGGGGTATATAGCGATACACCGTTTTAGTTTCCCTGCCCTGGGTGAGTCTTGTACCTTCCCCGGTAATCGGATCAAACTTCCATAGATCATAGCGGTCATATAGGATAAGGTGCCCATCTTCCTTGGTCCAGCCGGCATGGCCGTACGAAAAGGGATAATTGGGATAATCGTTCTGTTCGTTATAGAAAACCTTTCCCTTCGTCAAGGCTTGGTATTTGCCCAAAGGGAGGGTATACGTAACCCAGGTACTATCTAATCGGCTATAGCCAAAGGCGTAATTTCCCTTAGGACTTAGTTGCAAGGAAGGCACTTTGGTCAATTGTAGGGGAATCTCACCCGTAGCGGTATGTACCACCTGATAGTCATAATAACGCCTTGCCGTCCATTGGCTTTCCAATTCATGGGGTAGGGAAGTACCGGATAGGGCATAGGCGGCATTGCCTTCGTCAGCCAATTGGGTATCCGTATAAGTAGCATTTCCCAATTGGATCAATGTATTGTTCCCAAGATCAATGGCGGTACGGAAAGATTGTACCGTATCCTTTTTTAACTGCAGTTCCTGTACGGTGTACAGCCGGGGCTCGTCATAGGTCCAGACTTCCACATTCACGATTTCATCCTCGGTGAGGGTGGTGTCTTTCTCGATCGGCGGGGTGGCCAATCCAAAGAATAGCTTTGATTCGTCCTTTGAAAAATCGATTTCCCCATGAGAGGAAACCTGATATCCCTCCGGGGCCGTATTGGGATCCACCATTTTTTGGGCGAGGTTATTTCCTTCTTTCCACAGAAAAAGGGTGTTGGGGCGTAGTTGTACTTTGGTGGTATCCGTATCTACAACAAAGCCCAGTTTGGTACCCGATTCACTAAAGCCTAGCGGAGAATACTTCCCTTTTTTTGAACTGTGGATCCGGGAATTTTCCCCGGTTTCCAGGTTACGGACAAAGACCGCTGCATCGGCTTTTTTATCCTTTCCCGTACTGGTATAGGCAAACCATTTGCCTTTTTTGGCAAAGATGAAGTCGGTAACAAATTTAAGCGTATCCTCTTTTTGGGTACTCAAATTGCGAAGGATTACATGATATCCATTTTTTTTGCTTGGTTTTTTGGGCTTGTCGGTTTTCTTTTCAGCCTTGGAAGCTGCGGTATCTTTTTCCGCTTCCTTTTTATCCTTGATTTCGGCCAGAGCATAAGCCACATAGCCAGACCATTTTTCGGGAATGGTGTAAGATCGGATATGGCCTTTTTTTACAAGGCGACCTTCCTTTAGGTTAAAAATGCCCAAGGAATCCTTGGGCAAATCCTCTTTTTTGGTTTTTCGGCTTTTTAAGGCCGTTACACTATCTGCCCAAGCTTTAATGGTAAACAGCACAAATTGGGAGTTATAGGTAAATTGCCCCTTTTGCGCCCTTTCGTGTTCAAGGGCCAAGGTGCCCTTGGCGTCCTTTACCTTTAGCAAATGGTCTTTTTCCCCTTTTTCCAGGTCATAGGCTATGTACTTTCCATTGGGGGCTATTGCGACATCCTCAATGGTGTTCCAAAGCCCTAAATCTGGATGGTCCAGCATCTTCTTTTGGGCGAAGACAGATAAAGGGCAAAAAGCGAGCAAAAGGACAACTACGGCACGTATCATTTACATGGATTTTATCCCTAAAGATAAACCGAAATGGTATATTCCCAAGACCGTCGACCTAGAATGCCATAGCCGTCCGAAACTTTTGAAACTAGACCGTTTCACTGCTAGAGCCTAGAAAATAGATATATTGAAAATCAATTGTTTGCAAATAAATACTTTTTTAAGCACTTGAAAATCAATTAGTCTAGGTTCTAGTCTCTAGAAGCACAGCGGTCTCTATTCTAACTTTCGGATAGTTCTGCAGGAATGTACAAGTTCAGATTTTGTCTCAGGGATTCCTTGGTTTTTTCTTGCTTGCCTTTGCGGCCCGGGTGGCCGCGGCCCCGAGTACCGCTCCGGAAGTGACAAAGGCCATAGGCTCCGAGAGATCTATCCCGGTGATCGACTTAATAGCGGCCGCAGATTCTGGGGCCAACACCAATAAGAGCGCAAAAATAACTTGTAAGGTAAAGGCCCAGGCCCAGAAAACGCGATTGCGCTTAAAGAAGGTGGTACAGTTAAAATGATTCAAGTGTCCCCGTGCCTTCCAAAGGGTATAAATGGCCAGCCCGGCCAAGGCTAAGGCAATGTTGATCCAAAAATGTGACCAGGTCGTACTTAACATAACTTGTCTTTTTTTTAAGCATCCGAAAATTTGGAAGATAGACTGTTGTGTGGTTGGTGCAGAGATAATAGACCAAAGAGCATAGACCATAGAGAATAAAATAAAAGGAATTACTTAGGGCATGCTATTCTTTGGAACTCTAGAAAATATAAAAGTCTTTGTTCTTATGTCTTATAGCCTGAGTCTTCGGGGGTCTTATATCCAACTTTCGGAGGCTTATGATTATTTTTTCTTATGGCGTAAATAAATGGACCGTACCAATCCCATAACCAGGAGATAGCAGAGCAGTACGATCCATTGGGGTTCCATTTTTCTAGTTTAGGATCCCGAAGAGGGCGTTGTTTTTCGAAGACTCCTCAGTATTACTAATCTCTGGATAGAAAAATTCGTTACCATCTAGCAAAAACTTGTTCAGTGTGGCAATTGCCAGGATAAGCTCGCAGTACATCAGCAATGCTGACGTACAGAGTTTCTATGGGACACAGCACCTGTCAATTGC
>JBCBSN010000032.1:0-25914 GCA_039819225.1 Bacteroidota bacterium
TTAAGCGGATAAAGATACCTAAAATGCCAATACCAATAATCAACTCAATTGCTTCATGGCTGCTGAAGAAACGATACCATCAAATTGAGCTATTCCTAAAATACCCCGGGGAGGTGCAGGGGGAGGTATTGGAGCAATTATTGGCAGTTGCGGAGGATACGGAGTTCGGGAAGATCTATGATTTTGAATCTATTTCGGATTACGAAACGTTTCGGGAGCGGATCCCGGTGGCCTCTTATGAGGATTTGGAACCCCGGATAGAACGTACCCGAAGAGGCGAACAGAATATATTTTGGCCCACGGCCATTAAATGGTTTGCCAAGAGCAGTGGAACCACCAACGCCAAGAGCAAGTTTATCCCTGTAAGTGCGGAGGCCTTGGAAGACTGTCATTATAAATCCGGCAAGGACCTGTTATGCCTGTATCTTAATAATAATGAGAATTCCCAGTTGTTCATGGGCAAAAGCCTTAGGTTGGGAGGTAGCAAGGAACTCTATGAGGACAACGGCTCTTTTTTTGGGGACCTATCCGCTATCCTAATCGACAATATGCCCCTATGGGCAGAGTTGAGCAGTACGCCGAGCAGCAAGGTATCGCTAATGAGTGAATGGGAAACGAAGCTTAGGGCCATTATTCATGAAAGTACCCAGGAAAACGTTACAAGTCTAGCCGGTGTTCCCTCGTGGATGCTGGTACTGCTCAACAATGTGTTGGAGGAAACGGGAAAACAACACCTTTTCCAAGTTTGGGAAAATCTGGAGGTCTATTTTCATGGAGGGGTCAGTTTTATCCCATACAAGGAGCAGTATCAAAAATTATTGCCAAGGAAAAAATTTCGGTATTATGAAATTTATAATGCCTCCGAAGGTTTTTTTGCCATCCAGGATCGGAATAATGCGGATGACCTTTTGTTGATGCTGGACTATGGCATTTTTTATGAGTTTATCCCAATGGATTGCTTTGGGAGTCTGGAGGAACGGGCCATTCCCATCTGGGAAGTATGTATCGGCGTTAACTACGCTGTGGTCATTACCACCAACGCTGGCCTGTGGCGCTATGCTATCGGGGACACCGTTCGTTTTACTTCAACAAATCCCTATAGGATAAAAGTAACGGGGCGTACTAAGCATTTCATTAATGTATTCGGGGAGGAACTGATCATTGAGAATGCCGAGGAGGCTTTGAGGAGCATTTGTAAAAAGACCGGAGCGGAGATCAAGGACTACACCGCCGGACCCATTTTTATGTCCGGTATGGAAAAAGGGGCCCATGAGTGGGTCATAGAATTTAGAAGGCCACCGGAAAAGACCGATTACTTCACGGAACTCTTGGACAATGCCCTAAAATCCCTGAATTCGGATTATGAGGCCAAGCGTTACAACAATATCACTTTAAAAATGCCCAAAGTACATGTGGCCCGTGAACATCTTTTTTATGATTGGCTAAAATCCAAAAACAAGCTGGGCGGCCAGCATAAGATTCCAAGGTTATCCAATAAAAGGGACTACATCGATGAATTGCTCCAAATGAACAAATAAATAAGGATTTCTGACCGTAAATGGTCAATTTGACAAAGAATTTCACCAAATCCCATAATTAAAAACAGAATTCTTATGTCAGAACGGCTTGTCGTTATATCGGATATGTGGGGCGTAAAAAATGGTCTTTGGATCACTTCATATCTCGGATATTTGCAACAGTATTATACCATTGTGTTCCATGATTGCCAGCAACTGGCCAATGTGGACCTTACCATAAATACCGATGAAAATATCCATGAAGCCTTTGTAAACGGGGGTATAGACACCGCGGTATCCCATCTATTAAAAAAAGAAACGGAACCGAGCCATTATTTGGCTTTTAGCACAGGTGGCACAATAACTTGGAAAGCAGGTTTACTTGGTCTTCCCATGAAGTCTTTGGTGGCCATATCACCCACTAGGATAAGGCATGAGGCCAAAAGCCCGGAAACGCCGTTAACCCTTATTTATGGGGCCAATGATGCTTATAGACCTACTAAGGAGTGGTCCAAGCAAGTTGGGGTGCAAATGGATATCATTGATAATTTTGGGCACTCTTTATATTCGGACGAAAAGATAATCCAAAGAGTTTGTCAACTGCTTTTGGATAGGGTAACCAAAAAGTCCGCCAAGGCCAAGAAAGTGGGATAGAGACCTTGCCTTGGAACAAACGGAGAACGGCGGGGAAAATGTCAGCATTTTCCCCGCCGTTCTCCTTTTTTGGACGTTCTTATTTAATATGAATATTGGATACGGGATAATGGCCGGATGATGATGTCGGTGGCCACTTCTTTCTTGGAAACTGTACATTGTGGTACAGGGCTCTTCCCATAACAAAGCTTTCTATTGAGCGTTATCTATGATACCGCCTTTAGCTTTTTGATAGTGGCGTGTGAAAGTTTGTTCTCGGCATAAGGTTTACTTACCTTAAATTCCGTTTCCCCGGTGCTCGGCATCTCAAACATGGCATCCGTGAAAATGGCTTCACAGAGAGAACGCAGGCCCCTTGCCCCCAGCTTGTATTCAATGGCCTTGTCCACAATATAATCCAACGCCTGTTCGGTAATGGTAAAGGAGATGCCATCCATGGCGAACAGTTTCTCGTACTGTTTTATAATGGCATTCTTGGGTTCGGTAAGAATGGCACGCAAGGTCCTTTTGTCCAAGGGGTTCATATGGGTAAGTACGGGCAACCTTCCAATAATCTCGGGAATAAGTCCAAAATCCTTAAGGTCTTTCGGAATAATATACTGCAGGATATTATCCTCATCCAGATTTTCGTCGGCCTTGGAGGCACTATAGCCCACGGCCTGCATATTTAGGCGTTTGGAGATGGCCTTTTCAATGCCATCAAAAGCCCCGCCGGCAATAAATAGAATGTTTTCTGTATTCACCTCTATGAACTTCTGGTCAGGATGTTTTCTGCCCCCTTTCGGAGGTACATTGACTACCGTACCTTCCAAAAGTTTTAAAAGGCCCTGCTGTACCCCTTCCCCGGACACATCCCGGGTAATTGAAGGGTTGTCGCTTTTACGGGCGATCTTATCGATTTCGTCTATAAAGACGATACCGCGTTCCGTTTTCTCCAGATTGTAGTCCGCTGCCTGTAGCAGTCGGGTAAGGATACTCTCTACGTCCTCTCCCACATAACCGGCCTCCGTTAGTACGGTGGCATCCACTATGGCCAAGGGTACGTTGAGCATGCGTGCAATAGTCTTGGCCATTAGGGTCTTTCCCGTGCCCGTTTGCCCCACCATAATGATGTTACTCTTTTGTATCTCTATTTCATCCTCTTTGGAACTGGGCTGCAATAATCTTTTGTAGTGGTTGTAGACCGCTACGGACATAATTTTTTTTGTGCGTTCCTGTCCTATGATAAAGGTGTCCAGAAACCCCTTGATTTCCAGTGGCTTTTTTAGTACAAGCTCGGAAGAGAGGTCATTGGTCTTGGTCTGCCGGGATTCCTCTGCAACGATACTATAAGCCTGCTCTATACATCGGTCACATATGTGCGCGTCCAGGCCGGCGATCAAAAGATTGGTTTCCGGTTTTTTTCTTCCGCAAAAGGAGCATTCTAGATTTTCCTTGGCCATATTATTTTCATCTATCCTAATACACCTGCTGGTGATTTAGTTTGGGTTCATTTTCTGTCCGGGCAATATCCGCTATTCAGGGCGATCTGTCGAAATTAATCGTTGTCCCTTACTAGTATTTCGTCGATCATACCATATTTTTCGGCTTCTTCGGCTTTCATCCAATAATCCCGATCGCTATCCTCTTGTACCTTCGTAATGGTCTGTCCGGAATGTTTGGCGATGATTTGGTACAGTTCCTCCTTAAGTTTAAGGATTTCACGTGCCGTAATCTCAATATCACTGGCCTGTCCCTGTGCCCCGCCCATCGGCTGGTGGATCATGACCCGGGAATGGGTAAGACCGCTTCGCTTTCCCTTTTGGCCGGCACAAAGGAGCACGGCTCCCATGGAAGCTGCCATTCCGGTACAAATAGTGGCCACATCGGGTTTTATGAACTGCATGGTGTCGTAAATACCTAGACCTGCATATACACTGCCCCCCGGGGAGTTGATATAGATTTGGATATCCTTGGAGGCATCCGTACTTTCCAGGAATAGGAGTTGAGCCTGTACAATATTGGCCACTTGGTCATTGATTCCCGTCCCAAGGAATATGATGCGATCCATCATAAGCCTTGAGAAAACATCCATGGCCACAGCATTAAGTTGCCGCTCCTCTATGATGTTAGGGGTAAGTCCAACGGGATACATACTAGTAAGGATGGTATCGTAATAGGTGCTGCTTATGCCGCGATCCTTTATGGCGTAATTTTTGAATTCTTTTGCGTAATTCATTCTTTGAGATAGGATTTAATATCGCTTATTTTCCTCTTTTTTCTTCGCAAGCTCCGCCAGGGCCATATTGGGTGGGCGGATACGACTCATCAAAGGCTTTTACCTGGGCAAAAAGTGACTAGTATTTGCTTCAATCCAAGAAAACCTAAACAGTTCACTAAAAAAGGTGCCGAAACTATAGTTTCGGCACCGTAAAGATAGGTATTATTTTTTTGTGTCGCCCTGTAGTGAAATCGTTGGGCAGGAAATCTTCTGGTCAATTATAAAATCTACATTCGAGGTTCCGAATCCATAATAAGGATTAGCCATAGACTTCCTTGACAAAGCTCTCATAGTTGACCTCTTTCACTTTAAGATTGAGAGTTTCCTTGTAAAGGTTTAGTAATTTTTGGCTCATCAATTGTTCGGAAAGTCGTTTTACCTCGTCCTGATTGCTTAAGACCCTCGTGGCAATGGTATCCAATTCCTCCTCCGATGGGTCGGTCTGGCCAAATTGCGCCATCTGGGACTTTACGAATCCTTTGGCAAACTCCTTTAGTTCATCAAACTGCATCTCCAGGTTATGGTCCTTTATGATTTTGCCTTCGATCAATTGATAACGAAGTCCTTTTTCAGATTTTTCGAATTCTTCGGAAGCTTCTTCCTCAGTAAGTTGTTTTTCCCCGGTGACCTGGATCCATTTGGTGAGGAACTCTGATGGCAGGTCAAACTTGGTATTGGCAATAAAGTATTCTGTGATATCGTTCAGCAGCTTTTGATCGGACTGTTGTTCAAACTGCTTTTCGGAATCCTCCTTGATCCGTTGTCTTAGTCCATCTTCCGATGTAACCGCATCCGGCCCAAAGAGTTTGTCAAACAGTTCTTGGTCCAATACCGCAGGCTCCCGCTCATTGATTTCAACGATGGTGAAAGGAACGTCCAGTTTTAAATCCTTTCCCTTCTCCTGTGATACGCCAAGAACACTGGCCAATAAATAGTCTTCGGTAAATAGTCCTTCGGTATTAAGCACTATCGTATCGCCAACTTTTTTGCCTACAAGGCCGTTTAAGGCCTTTTTGGACTTTATCTTTTCAAGTTCCACCGTAGCCGTATTGTCTATCTCTTCTTCTTCATATTTAAACGTTCCGGTGACCTCGTCCGTTTTGCCGATCTCGGTTTTGGAAACCAACTTACCGTACTGTTTTTGAATGCGCTCTACCTGTTCTTCGACCATTTTTTTATCCGCTACAATCTTGTAGTGGGTAATGGCCTTTTTGCCTTTAAGGGGAACCTCAAACGCGGGAGCCAGGCCTAATTCAAACTCGAACGCAAGTTCTTCCTTGTCCCAATCAAAATTATCCTGTTGACGAGGCAAAGGGTTGCCCAGGACATCTAACTTCTCTTCGGTGAGATATTTATTGAGATTGTCTTGTAAAAGCTTGTTTACCTCATCGACCAAAACCGCTTTGCCATATTGCTTTTTGATAAGCCCAATGGGGACATGGCCCTTTCTAAAACCAGGAATATTAGCCTGTTTTTTGTAGTCTTTAAGAATCTTGTTTACCTTCTCCTGATAGTCTTCCTTGGTTATGGCCACGGTTACAATGGCATTCAACTCATCTATCTGTTCCTTGGTGATGTTCATTTCGTGAATGTAGTTTAGAAATGTAAAATGGGATGCAAAAGTAGCACAATTTCAACATCCCGCCAAGTTTTGGAACAGTGATCCCTAAAAGGGTATCGCCTTACTTTCCTTCTTTCAATAGGGAGAACAGCAAGGATTGTAAAAATGAAAGTAAAAGACTGAATAGCAGGGCCCACCAAAAGCCATCTACGTAAAAACCGTCAACAAGTCTATCTGCCAGTAAAATCACCAAGGCATTAATTACCAGAAGGAAGAGTCCAAAGGTAACTAGGGTCACCGGTAGGGTAAGGATAACGAGGATAGGCTTTACGATAAAATTCAAAAGGCTTAGTACCAAGGCCACGATAATGGCGGTTAGGTAGTTTTCCACGGATACGTTGGGAAGGATTTTTGAGAGTACCACTACGGCAAGTGCACTGAGAAGAAGGCGTAGGACAAATTTCATAAGATCGGTTTTTGAGATTGAACAAAAAAAGTACCGATGTTTCGGTACCTTAAAAGTAAGTATTCTTCTCCGATTCTAATTTATATAGAGTCCCGTAAATTCGAGAGGATCCACCCTGGGAAGTAAGGCATCATATTTTTCTTCAATAGCATCGATAAATAGGTTGGCCAGGAGGGCATATCCCCGGGGGGAAGGATGTACACCGTCCAAGGAAAACCCACCACCTGTAGCAAAAATGGCGGTTACAATACTACCATCGGACAAGGGTATTCCCTCGGTAGCAACGGTTCTTAGATAGGAGTTGGCATCTACAAAGGCCAGATCGTATTCCGTGGCCAAGGCCCGTATTGCGGTATTATAGGCAGTGGTTGCGGTAACTACCGCTTGCTGCTCTTCCGGGGTGAGGATCCATTGGTCTTCCATGGGATAGGTTATTCCGTTAACAGAAAGCTGGGCCGCTTGTGCTTCGGGAACACCCAAATTCAATAGTGTGGCCAGCGCCGCCTCGTTTGGCTGCGCTATTTCATTTTGGGCCGGGAGGACCACAAGATCGTCTTGGTTGGCCTGCCTTGCCTGGCCATAAAGAAATCCTAGCACGCCTGCTGTTGGGGCATCCAGACCACCTTGGATAAGGCCTGCCGTAAGCTGTTGGGAAAGATCGGTAAGGTCTTCGTCCCGAATGACCAGTGCACTGGCCGCTGAGGTTGAAAATTCAATTTTGCGTTCCGGAACGCCCAATGCGTCAAATACCTGGTTTATGCCGCCAAATGTCATATTTAGGCCAGGGATTAAATTGCCAAAATCGGGATTTGTAGGATCTAAAGGGGCAAAGGGTACGGTTGTAAAATAAGGAATGGTGATCACATCCGGGAGGTTGGCAACAACACCCCCGGCACCGTTGGCGGTCATGGTCTCCAAAATGGCATCTATGGAACCGGATACCACATTGGGATCGGAAATATCGTTTCCTCCATATGTGGAAGGATCTAGATTGTTCAACTGATCGATACCCGCACCTCCAGAAGTGGCATAGCCCAAAATGTCGTTATTGCCGATCCATAAGCTAAAAAACGTAGCGCCCTGGGCGGCCGCATCCCCCAGTACTGTTGCATCCGGTGAAGAGGCAATGCGAGCATAATAAGGATTAGCTGCACCTAAGGCCACTCCTTGGACATTTCCATAACCGGGGGCCAACAAATGAAAGCTAGTGGCTCCGGGAACCCCCATATTGTTAAAGGGGCCATTGGTAAGCACATTTGCTATTTCAGTTGTGCCCATGCCTTGCAATCTTGCCGGTGCCGGTGATCCTGAGGCAAACGAAAGAATGAACCTATTTTCCAGGGCAGGTTCTCCTCCAAGGGTAGCCCCGCCCAGGTCGTCCGCCATAAAGGGGATGTTGAAAGCTCCGCCCCCCGCTTCCGCAAAGCTGGTGGCCAGCATGTTGGGAAAGGAGGCCATTTGACCGGCGGCAAACAGGGCACCATCCGAAAAGCCTGCGGTAAGCGAGTTGCCCACGGCTACATAATTCGAGAAATCCGCGCTACCATTACTGTACTCTACCGGGTCCGGATCGCTACCTCCAGAATCTATAGGGGTGTTGTCATCGTCGCTACAGGAGACCATAAGTAGTCCAAAAGAAGCAAGCGTAGCAATAAAACGTTTCATATTGTCAGTGTTAGTTTTGTAAAGTGAAAGTAAAGTCAATGTAAATCCAAAATTAACCAAAATTACGGGACGCACAATTTTTTGGGCCAAAAAATTATGCACGCATAATAAATAAGCTCTTTTTTTAGGAAGTTAGGAATTCTAGGGATTTTTCAAGGAATTGGCCGGGGTTTTCGGCATGGAGCCAATGACCGGCGTTTGGGATGGTATCCAGATTTGACAGGGGAAAATGGGTTTTGATCGCACCCATATCTTCATGGGAAATATAATCCGATCGTTCCCCCCGGAGAAATAGCGTTGGGCCGTTGTAGCGTTGGGAATCACCAATTTTTTCACCAACTTCTTCCATTTTATGGCGCAGGACGGCAAGGTTGCATCGAAAAGCAAACCGATCCTTGTCCTTGCGATATAGGTTTTTGAGTAGAAATTGCCGGATACCGCTATCGGAAATATAGTTTGCCAGGGCTTCATCTACTTCACTTCGGGAACGCATGGTGCTTAAATCCAGGGCGTTGAGGGCATCAAAGATATGTTGATGATGCGGCGGATAATATTTAGGGGCTATGTCCGCTACGATTAATTTATGCACCATCTTGGGGTGGGAGCAGGCTAATTGCATGGCGGTCTTGCCGCCCATGGAATGGCCTAGAATATGAGCCTTTCCCACTTGATGATGTGTTAAAAAGTCGTATAGGTCCTCTGCAAGGGTATTATAATGAAAAGTTTCGGCCCAAAAACTGCGTCCATGGTTGCGCTGGTCTATCAGGTATACCTCAAAACCATTTTCCGCATATCGGTTGCCTAGGGTTTTCCAGTTGTCTCCCATGCCCAAAAACCCATGAAGTATCAATAAGGGCTCCCCCTTGCCCATAATTTTTGAATGCAGTACCTCCATCATTGCAATTTGTCCAGATACATGCGAACTACATTTTCAAGCCCTAGGTAGAGGGATTCACAGATAAGGGCATGCCCAATTGAAACTTCCGATAAATAGGGAACGTTCTCTTTAAAGAAACGAATATTTTCTAGACTAAGGTCATGTCCCGCATTGACGCCCAGCCCAAGCGAATGGGCTACTTCGGCCGCGTCCTTAAAGGGTTTTACCGCTCTTTTTTTATTGGCCCCATAGCTTTTTGCATAGCTTTCCGTATACAGTTCAATACGATCGGCACCCGTTTCCACAGCCCCTTTTACCATAGCGATATGGGGGTCTACAAAAATAGAGGTGCGTATGCCGTTCCTCTTAAAGGTAGCGATGACTTCTTTTAAAAAATCCTTATAGGACAAGGTGTCCCAACCCGCATTGGACGTTATGGCATCTTCCGCATCCGGGACCAGGGTAACTTGTGCGGGTCGCACCTTAAGCACCAAATCCATAAACTTCGGGATAGGGTTGCCCTCAATATTAAGTTCCGTACGTACCATGTCCTTAAGGTCTATGGCATCTTGATACCGAATATGCCTTTCGTCCGGTCTAGGGTGTATGGTTATGCCTTGGGCGCCAAACTCCTGGATGTCCATAGCTGTTTTAAGCAGGTCGGGGGCATTACCGCCCCTTGAGTTGCGAAGGGTGGCTATCTTGTTTATGTTAACACTAAGTTGGGTCATCGGCTTTAGTTGTCGTTATGCCGTAAAAATACAAATTAGGCATACCTTTTGATACTTTAAATTGTTATTTTGCGCTATATTTAGACCTATGCATATTCAGTCTCATATACTTACGGAAATACCGGTTTTTGATATCGAGGATTCTTTGGATATGGCCATCCATTTTTTTCGGGATACTGCATTTTCGCATGTTGCCATCTCCCAAGGAGGAAATTTTTTGGGGATTTTAGGGGAGAATGAACTAGATGGTGCCAAACCGGGAGTCAAAATTGAGGAGTATCGCTATAACTTGGAGGCCTTTTTTGTTCGGAAGGAAAGCAATTGGTTGGATGTCCTTACCACATTTTCCCGAAACGATGCCAATCTTTTGGCCGTATTGGATGATAATGAAAAAGTTTTGGGATATTATGACCTGACCGAGATCGTCTCAGCTTTTATAGACACCCCCTTCTTTACGGAGCCTGGAGATATTGTGGTGATAGCCAAGGGCGCAAAGGATTATGCTTTTAGCGAGATTGCCCAGATAGTGGAAAGCAATAACGCCAAGATTATAGGGGCCTTTATTACGGATATGCGCAATGACATAGTGCAACTGACCCTAAAGATCGGCACGGCCAGTCTAAATGAAGTATTGCAGACCTTCAGGAGATATAATTACAATATACTTTTGGGGAACAAGGACGATCAGTTTTTGGAGGATCTTAAACAGCGATCGGATTACCTGGATAAATATTTGAACGTTTAGAGGCTGATTAAAAGGACGTACTTTGATCTAGAGGACTTACAGATGGGAACCCGCCCTGGAAAACCCGTTCAATTGCCAAATTCTTGGATTTTAAATTGGGCTATAATAAAACCGAAGGATAAGACCTAAAAAGGCGTTATATCCTGCATCGACCAAAAAATAAAATGTGAACGGATGAAAGTTGCCATTTATGGGCAAACGTACCAAGAGACTACCGCTGGGTTTGTTGCGGAGTTGTTGGAGGAGTTGGTACAGGCTTCTGCCGAGGTTTCCATTGAGGATGGTTTCCGTAACTTTTTGTCCCCGACCATTGACCTTAAGGGCTACGCCACTTTTACGCTTGCCGAAGGGTTGGATGGGACTTTTGATATGTTCGTGAGCTTTGGAGGGGACGGTAGTATTCTAAGAGCTACTACCTATGTCAAGGATTTGGGAATTCCGATTGTTGGGGTAAATACGGGTCGTCTGGGATTTTTATCCACGTTTAAAAAGGAGGATGTACGCAAAGTGGTGCGGGAGTTTCTCAAGGGGGACTATCGTATTTTGGAAAGGAGCCTTGTGGCCGTAAGCTCCGATCCGGCTATCCCGGAATTTGCAGAGCTAAATTTTGCCTTGAACGAAATAACGGTAAGTAGAAAGGACACCACCTCCATGATTACCGTGGAAACCCATCTGGACGGGGAGTATCTTACTTCCTATTGGGCGGATGGTCTAATCGTTTCCACGCCAACGGGTTCCACGGGTTATTCCTTAAGTTGCGGAGGGCCGGTTATAGTGCCTACGGCAAAATCCTTGGTATTGACACCCATTGCCCCGCACAACTTAAATGCAAGACCCTTGGTCATCTCAGATGAGACCGTAATACGGCTGCGGGTTTCAGGACGGGAGGAAAACCATTTGATTTCCCTGGATTCCAGAATAGCCTCCGTGGAAAACGGGAAGGAAATTACGGTTCAAAAAACCGATTTTACCATTAAAATGATCGAGTATACTTCGGAAAGCTTTCTAAAAACCCTTCGGAACAAATTATTATGGGGCGAGGATCGACGTAATTGACCCGCCCGGGGAACAATAAATACGGTGAAATACTGTTTATCAAAGGGAACACGAATATTGTCCCTGGGGCAGCCCATAATACTCAAATTGGGGTATTCGTAAACTGTTGATACGTATGAGGGGATGCATTTTTGTAATTCTTCTGTGGGTCGGGACACAGGCCATGGCGCAGACCTATGAAATAGGCATGTTCTTGGGCGGGGCCAATAATATTGGGGATGTGGGCCGTACCAATTATATCCTCCCTTCCGATCTGGCAGTGGGAGCGCTCTTTAAATGGAACAAGAGTAAGCGCTATGCTTGGCGAGGCAGCATTATCTATGGTAGGTTTACCGCGGACGATACCAAGTCCAGCATGGAATCAAGGCAAGAAAGGGGTTTTGTGGTGGATAATTCGGTTTTGGAAATGTCAGCGGGTTTGGAGTTCAATTTTGTAGAATACAATCTTCATAAGTTGGGTCCCGCCTTTACGCCATATCTGTACACGGGGCTGACCTATTTCCGCTATGATTACAACTATTTTAACGCGGGGCAGTTTGTGGATACGGGGCAGACCGATGGATCCTTCGCCATTCCCATGACGGTGGGCGCAAAACTGCGGATCAATCAATATCTGATATTGGGCGCGGAAATAGGTGCGCGTTACACCCTTACCGACAACTTGGATGCTAGTAATCCGGTAAACCTTCCCGAGACCCAGCAACTGGATCCTTCCCCGGAGTTTGGGAATATCCTAAGTGACGATTGGTATGTTTTTTCCGGCCTTACCCTTACATATACTTTTGGAAGGAAACCATGCCTTGATTGTTTTGAGTAACTTTGCACATGGACATTTTGCAAGACATAGATTCCGAGAACCTTCCCAAACACTTGGCCATTATTATGGATGGCAACGGAAGATGGGCCAAGGAAAGGGGAAGATTGCGGGTATTTGGTCATGAGAATGGCGTACGTACCGTTAGGAAAACGGTAGAAAACTGCGTTAAGATCGGAATAAGGTTTCTTACTTTGTATACTTTTTCCACCGAGAACTGGAAACGTCCAAAATTTGAAATCGATACCTTAATGAAACTCTTGGTGTCCTCCTTGAAGAAAGAACTGGCCACCTTTAAGGAAAACAACGTTAGGTTAAACACTATTGGGGACATTGGTTCCCTTCCCAAGAGTGCCCGGGACGAGTTGTTGGAGGTAATGGAAAGGACGGAAAATAATACGGGAATGACTCTTACCTTGGCACTGAGTTACGGTGCCCGTGAAGAGATAAAGCACGCTTTGCAGGAGATTGCTTTCAAAGTTAAAAATAATATAATTTCTCCCGAAAACATTGATGAAACCATTATAAATGGTCATCTTTACACGCACAATTTGCCAGATGTGGACCTGTTGATTCGCACTAGTGGGGAGCATAGGATCAGCAATTTTTTGCTTTGGCAAATTGCCTACGCCGAACTATATTTCATCGACGTATTTTGGCCAGATTTTAATGCTCGTCATTTGGCGGAGGCCATCCGGAATTACCAGAACAGAGAACGACGATTTGGAAAAACTAGCGAACAACTCTACTAGCGATATGAAAAGGTTCATATCTCTTGAACCACTGCTTGCCCTCCTCCTTGTTTTTACCACTTTTTTGGCCTTAGGCCAGCAACCCGCCTCCACCTCGTTCGAAGATGGAAAAAGGTATATATTGGGCGGTTTGGAAGTAACGGGCTTGCAGAGTTATAATGAGCAGACCGTTAAGACCTATACCGGTCTTAGGGTAGGCCAGCCCATTACTATTCCCGGGCAAAAGATAAGTGAGGTCATAAAAAAGCTTTGGGGCCTTGAGCTTTTTACCGATATTGATTTCTACATCACCAACATAGAGGATGGCCAAGTATTCCTTGAGCTCAATATAATAGAGCGCCCCACCCTGTCCAAAGTTACGATCAATGGCATCAGGCAGCGCAAGGTAGATGATATCCTGGAGGATACCGATCTTAAAAAAGGGAAAAAGATTACTGAGAGTCTGATCGCCAATACCAGGAATTACCTTCAAAACAAATACAAAAAACAGGGCTACTTGAATGCCAGGGTTTCCATAATTACAGCAAATGATACTTCGGAGACCAACGCGCGGAAAATGGTCATCAATGTAGATAAAGGCGATAAGGTAAAGATAAGGGACATCATTTTTGTGGGAAACGACAAACTGTCCAACAAAAAGTTGCGGAAGGCCCTAAAAAAGACGAAGAAAAAGAAATTCTATAGGTTCTGGAAAAAGTCAAAATACATCGAGGACGAATATGAGGAAGATCTGGATAAGTTGGTCGACAAATATGCGGAAAACGGATATAGGGATGCTAGGGTACTCTCGGATTCGGTAATAAAGTTGGACGAGAATAACATCAATATAAAAATAGCGGTTGAGGAAGGCAATAAGTATTATTTTGGTGATATTGATTTTGTGGGCAATACGGTGTATACGGATAGGCAACTGGCCCAGGTATTGGGCATAAAAAAGGGGGACACCTATAATGGGGTATTGTTGCGGGAGCGTATAGCTGACGATTCCAAACCGGATCCACAGGATGTTACTAGTTTGTACCAGAACAACGGGTATCTTTTTTCCAGTATAAATCCGGTTGAGATTTCCGCCCAAAACGACACCATCAATTTTGAGATTCGGATCATTGAGGGAAAGGAGACCTTTCTGGACCATGTGACCGTCTCAGGGAACGATAGAACCAATGATCATGTAATTTTTAGGGAACTTCGTACTAGGCCCGGCCAAAAGTATGATAAGAGCAATATTATCCGAAGTATACGCGAATTGGGGCAATTGGGCTTTTTTGATGCAGAACAGATAAAGCCGGATATCCAAAACCCGGACCCCAATGAGGGTACTGTGGATATCGCTTATAGCCTCGTGGAATCGGGATCTAGCCAGATTGAATTGCAGGGTGGCTACGGAGGTGGCGGTTTTATAGGCACTTTGGGCCTTTCGTTCAATAATTTTTCCATAAAAAATATATTAAACGGGGAGGCTTACAAACCAGTGCCCATGGGGGATGGCCAAACCTTTTCCATTCGCCTGCAGGCCAGTAGGACCTTCAGGGTGTATAGTCTTAATTTTTCGGAACCCTGGTTGGGAGGTAAAAAACCCGTTCGCTTTAATATGTCGCTCTCCAGAACCCAACAATTTGCTCTTGATTTTGAAGAGCGAAACCGGGGCCGGATCCGTCCGGACCGGGATCGACAATTTTCCATAACCGGTATTAATCTAGGACTTGCCAAAAGGGTACAATGGCCAGATGACTTTTTTACGGTATCCCACGGACTTGGCTATCAACTATATGATTTTAGGAACTATAATATTGGCCTTTTTAATTTCGGGAATGGCAAGGCCAATGCCTTCACCTATACCTTTGGCATTTCCAGGAATGCCCTTTCGGGAGGTCGAATTTTTCCCCGAGGAGGTTCCAATTTTGCCATTAGCGCAAAGCTTACCCCGCCTTATTCCATGTTCAGCAACAAAGATTTCAAGGCCATACGCGAAGAGAGCGAGGATCTTTTGGAAGAGATACAGGGACTGCCCCAAGGAGATCCGCAGATTGAAGAGCTAAACGCAAGGAGAGAGGCGTTGGAGGAGGAGCGCTTTAAATGGTTGGAGTATTACAAAATAAAATTTGGAGGTGATTGGTACACTACCTTGGTAGGTGATCTGGTTTTGCGTACCAATGCGGAATTTGGTTTTTTGGGGAATTATAATCCGGATATTGGGGATGTACCCTTTGAACGTTTTTTTGTGGGGGGGGACGGCCTAGGGAACTTTACCCTGGACGGAAGGGAAATTATTCAGCTAAGGGGATATGAAAACCAGTCCATAACCCCGGTAGACCAGACCGGTAGGCCCGTAGGGGGACTGGTGTATAATAAATTCTCCATGGAGCTCCGTTATCCCCTTACCTTAAAACCGTCCGCTTCTATATATCTTCTTACTTTTTTAGAGGCTGGTAACGCTTTTGACAATTTTCAGGACTTTAATCCGTTTGAGTTAAAAAGATCGGCCGGGGCGGGCATTCGGATATTTATGCCGGCATTTGGTCTATTGGGTATCGATTTTGGGTATGGGTTCGATTCTGACCTTAGACCGGGATCGGTGGGCCCCAATGGATTTGAGACCCACTTCATTATTGGCCAGCAGTTTTAATTAGGCTATCGTGTTTGTTGCTAACTTTTTCATTTTGAAAGTTTTAGTAATTTTGGCACGATATTTTCAATGGGATAAAACGAAAATACGATGAGGCATACAAAAAAGGTTCCCTTGGTTTTGTTATTGGTATTATGTGTCTGTAATTCCTTTGCGCAACGGGGTGTACGGATCGCCTATGTGGATATGGAATACATTCTGGAGAATGTGGAGGAATACCGCGACGCCAATGAACAATTGGATACAAAAGTCCAAAAATGGAAGGTGCAGATAGAGCAAAAACAGAGTGCCGTAGAACAGATGAAAAAAGATCTAATGGCTGAAAAGGTTTTGCTGACCGATGAACTCATCACTGAACGGGAGGAAGAAATACAAATTTTGGAAAAGGAAATGCTGGAGTACCAACAGGACAGGTTTGGACCCAAGGGCGATCTGGTATTACAAAAGCGTCAGCTGATACAACCCATACAGGATCAAGTATTCAATGAGGTTCAGAAGATTGGGACCAACAAAAAGTATGATTTTATTTTTGATAAATCCGCGGATGTCGTAATGTTGTACTCCCAAAAAAGGCATGATATTAGCGATTTGGTTCTAAGGGCCATTTCCAGGACCCGCAAAATAAGTAAGCCTAAGAAAAAGGAGGCGCAAAAAAGCCGGCTTGAGGATTTTGAAGGAGAAGCTGCCGAAGAAGAGGTAAGCGATGCCATTAAGGAAAGGCAGGCCAGAGCACAGCAAGCCGCCGAGACGAGGGCAAAGACGGCCGAGGAGAAAAGGGCGGAACAGCTTAAGTTGAGGGAAGAGCGCAAGAAAGCCTATGAGGCAAGGCGAAAAATGCTTTTGGAGGAGCGGGAAGCGAAAAAGAAGGCCAAATTGGAAGAACGCAATAAAAAGGAGAGCGAAACGGAAAGTGAATCCGAAAAGTAGGAACAAATCGATAATTATATAGTAACACTCAAAAGTTGAAGATTGTATAGTAGGGTTTTATCAAATGAATGTTAAATTTGCACGTCTTTTTGATAAGCCGGACTTATGCGGGATAACACGAACAATTAAAATTTAACTCATGAAACACGTAAAAAAGATAGCTGTAGCACTCATTCTATTTGTTATAGCTACCAATTTTGTAAACGCACAGAGCAAAGTGGCGCATATAGATGTGACCCAATTGCTTTCCGCAATGCCGGAGATGAAGACTGCACAGGCAGAATTGAAAAAGCTTCAGGAAACCTATACGGCGGATATTGAGGAGTCCATGACGGAATTACAGAACAAATATGATCAATACGGGAACGAGGCCGCTTCCAAGACCAAGGAGGAGAATGAAAAACGCGCCGTAGAGCTACAAACATTTAGAAAGAACATTGGGGAGGCCGAGCAGGCCGCTCGGCAAGAATTGGCTAAAAAAGAGACAGAGCTTCTTGCTCCAATTTTGGAAAAGGCAAAGGCCGCCATTGAAAAGGTGGCCAGTTCATTAGGGTTTGATTATGTAATGGACGCACAACCACAAGCCGGGTTAATCGTGGCCAATGGAAAGGATCTTTTGCCCGATGTTAAGAAAGAACTGGGAATCTAATCCCGGCTTCATATATAGAATTATGGGACCGTGCTGGGAACAGCACGGTTTTTTTATGCTTTTCCTAAAACTTGGCCCGGATATTGGCCCACCTTAATTTTCGTATAAAGTCCGCCTCCTCTCTATTTACCAACAGGGGTACCTTGTTATGTTTGGCTTTTAGAAATCCGTTGAGGTTATCCAAAAATACTTTTGGATTACCCCGTTTCAAGGCCATTTTAAGCGAAGCAATGCAGGTAAGGAGCCATCCGTATCCCATAGTGTACATGGCCTTGCCTTGTAACAATCGGGCATTTTTGTTATAGGCCTTTCCGGTAGGGCGTAAATGCTTTACCTTTAAGGATTCCCGGGTGTGGATGTCAAAACCATGGTATTGCGCCAAAAGCTCGTCCAGAGTATCCCACCCAATAGCGTTTCGCAAACCGCCTATGGCGGTAAAGCAGGCTTTGGTATACGCTTTGAAGGCCCCCCTAACATGGTCTTTGTTCATGGGGTGGTTCAACCGCCAATTGCCATCACTTCCTTTTTCATAGGCAAAACCACCGGCGATGCCAACCTTGGGATTAGAGGTGAAAATATCCGCTATTTCTTTAAAATAACGGTCAGGTAAAATCAAATCGGCATCTAGCTTTACCAAAAAATCATAGTCGTCCCCAATAAGTTTGAGCCCCTTGGTAAAGGCATTAATAACCTTGCTTCCCGGCATATGCTCAGGGGATGAAGTACAATTGATTTTTTCGAATATGGGATGTTTTTCTTTAAACCGTTCAATAATCCCTTCGGTACCATCGTTGGAATTGTCGTTCACAACTACCACCTTTTTGGGCAATAGTGATTGCGATAGAATGGACTCAAGGGTCAATGCCAGGAAGGCTTCTTCGTTATGGGCGGGAATAATGATGTAGTATTTCATAACTGATTAAATGCCAAATTCCAAATCTCAAATTCCAAATCGACTTTTGGAATTTGGTGCTTGTTATTTGGAATTTTTAACGGCATAAACTAAATAATACCTAGGGGTAAAACTGCGCAATAAAGGCCTGACCCCTATTTTTTTTATGGGGTTGGCAAATTTTTTACTATCCTTGATCTGCCAACCGGATTTTTCCAACAACCAATTAAACTGCCAATCCTCAAATTCATGATAATGTCGGTCCCAGGCGTCCGTCTCGCTTTTATAGGCAGGGGAAAACCAAAGGCGTAGGGGAATGCTGGCTACCAGTTTTTTGGCTTGGATTTCCCTGAGCACATTAAAGGGGGCCACCAAATGCTCAAATATTTCAAAAGCGGTGACCACATCGGCATCCGAATTTCGGATAGATTCAAAGTTAAGGTCCAAATCTTCCCCATTGGTGTTCTCCACGGCATAACCCTGATTCCGCATAATCTGGGAAAACGGATTGTCCACACCAAGGTCCAAAATGGGTTCTGCCGTACCAATATGCTTTTGAAGAAATGCCAAGGTATGCTTAAAACGTTTGTTGGGATAGGTGTTCTCGTACATTATTACAAAGGACTTTTGAATTTTTCTAGCATCATTGATGTACTTGGCATAACCCAAAACTTGAAAACCAGAACCGGAAACCGATCTTACTCCACCTCGGCATAGGCCTCGATGGGGGCACAGGTACAGATTAGATTGCGGTCACCATAGGCATCGTCCGCCCTTCTTACCGTGGGCCAAAACTTGTTTTCGGCCAAATGGGGCAGGGGAAAAGCCGCTTTTTGTCTGTTATAGGGAAAGTCCCAGTTATCCGACGTAATCATGGCCAGGGTATGCGGAGCGTTTTTTAGTACGTTGTTCGGATTGTCCGGGCCCGCCTCATCGATCTCTTTTCGAATACCCAGGAGGGCATCACAAAAACGGTTCAATTCCGCTAGACTCTCGCTTTCCGTGGGTTCTATCATCAAGGTGCCCGCCACGGGAAAGGAAACGGTAGGGGCATGGAAGCCATAGTCCATAAGGCGTTTGGCGATGTCCGTTACCTCTATCCCTTTCTTTTTAAAGGGCCTGCAATCAATGATCATCTCATGGGCCGCCCGTCCGTTTTCGCCCGTGTACAGTACATCGTAGCTCCCGTTGAGGCGATGTTTGATATAATTGGCGTTGAGGATAGCAATTTTGGTAGAACGTGTTAGTCCGGGTTCCCCTAACATTCTAATGTAGCCAAAGGAGATCAGGGAGGCAAGGGAACTGCCCCAGGGAGCTGCGGAAATGGCCGTAATGGCCTTTTCTCCCCCTGTGGGTACTACCGGATTTCCGGGAAGAAAAGGTGCCAATTGTTTAGCCACGCAGATAGGGCCCACTCCGGGTCCTCCGCCCCCATGTGGAATGGCAAAGGTCTTGTGCAAGTTAAGATGACACACGTCAGCACCTATAGAGGCGGGATTGGTAAGGCCCACCTGCGCATTCATATTGGCACCGTCCATATATACCTGTCCGCCGTGATCGTGCACCAACTTTGTAATCTGCCTAATGGAGGATTCAAAAACGCCATGGGTAGAGGGGTAGGTGATCATTAAGGCGGCAAGGTCGCTTGCATGTTGCATCACCTTTTCCTTAAGGTCTTCCAGGTGAATATTTCCTTTCTCATCGGTTTTGGTGACTACCACTTTCATACCAGCCATCACGGCAGAGGCTGGATTGGTTCCATGGGCCGATGCCGGAATAATGCAGATGTTGCGGTGGCCTTCATTGCGGGATACGTGATAGGCCCGGATGGTCATTAGGCCCGCAAACTCACCTTGTGCACCGGAGTTGGGCTGTAGGGAAGTAGCGGCAAAGCCCGTAATGGTAGATAGGTCCTTGGCCAATTCCCTTAGAACCGTTTGGTAACCCTCTGCCTGCTCCAGGGGGACAAAAGGATGTATGTTGGCCCATCGTTCCATACTCAAAGGCAGCATCTGCGATGCCGCGTTCAGTTTCATAGTACAGGATCCCAACGCTATCATGGCATGGTTCAAGGAAAGGTCTTTGCGTTCCAATTTTTTGATATAGCGCATCATTTCCGTTTCGGAATGATAGGAGTTAAATACGGGGTTTTCCAGAAAGGGGGAAGTCCGGGCCACCTGCAGGGGAATAGCGGATCCCTCCAATATGCTTTCTAGGGGCTCCATCGTTTTGCCCAGGGCTTGCCCGAAGACGGCAAGAACCTGATTAAGGTCGTTAAGGGAAGTTGCCTCGTTTATACTTATGCCCAGGGTCTCCTTATCAATATAGAGGAAATTGATTTTATTCGCTTCGGCAACGGGCCTTATTACCTCTGCATCGCATTTCACCTCTAAGGTGTCAAAATAGGAGGTATTGGCGAGGTAAAGTCCCAACTGTTCCAAAGCTTGTCCTAGGGATATCGTCATCCGGTGTACTCTATTCGCTATATTTTGGAGTCCTTCGGGGCCGTGGTAAACGGCATACATACCTGCCATGACAGCCAAAAGCACTTGGGCGGTACAGATATTGGAAGTGGCCTTGTCCCTTTTTATATGTTGTTCACGGGTTTGTAGGGCCATCCTAAGGGCCGGTTTTCCATCCGTATCCTTGGTAAGGCCTATAATGCGTCCAGGGATACTTCTTTTATAGGCCTCCTTTGTTGCAAAAAATGCGGCATGTGGTCCTCCATATCCCAAAGGAATGCCAAAACGCTGTGTGGTGCCCACTACTACATCCGCGCCAAACTCCCCAGGGGGGGTAAGCAACACCAAGCTTAAAATATCCGCGGCAACGGCAACCTTGATATCATTTTCATTGGCCTTGGCTACAAAATTGGTATAGTCATGTACCTGGCCGTACTTGCCGGGATACTGCAACAGGGCACCATAAAAATCCGTTCCAAAAGCAAATTCTTGGTGATTGCCTACGACCAATTCAATGCCCAAAGGCTCGGAACGTGTTTGCAAAAGGGAAAGGGTCTGGGGCAGAACCTCTTCCGAGACAAAGAATTTTTGTACCGTGTTTTTCTTCTGATCCCGGGTCCGCACATCTAGCAAAAGGGTCATCGCCTCGGCAGCAGCCGTACTTTCGTCCAAAAGGGAGGCATTCGCCAGTTCCATTCCCGTAAGGTCACAGACCATGGTCTGAAAGTTCAATAGTGCTTCCAAACGGCCCTGGGCGATTTCCGCTTGATAGGGGGTGTAGGCGGTATACCACCCAGGATTCTCCAGGATGTTTCTTTTGATTACGGGCGGGGTAAAACTCTCATGATAACCTAGGCCAATATAGGATGAATAGACCTTGTTCCGTTCCGAAAGGAGTTGAATCCGACCAAGGAATTCTTGTTCGCTCATTGGTGGTGCTAATTCCAAGGGTTCTCTTAGTCGAATGTCATCCGGGATGGCCTCTTTAATAAGTTGATCCAGGGTTTCGGTTCCTACCGTCTTGAGCATAGGGCCCAAGTCTTTTTCCGTAATGCCGATATGTCTAAATGCGAAAACATCTGTCCTCATAGGGTTCCAATAAAAGATGTGCAAAATTACGTATAAAATGCGGTATAACAGGGTTTGCAAAAATAGGGTCAACAAAAGTTTTCAACCAAAAAAGGGATTATGAACAGTTTAGCTACTTTTATCCGATGAAGCTCTTGGGAAGGCTTTTCGATTTTTACTTGGATAGCAATATCCACGTGGCATTGTCCGTAGTGGCATTGCTTTGGATTACTTCCTTTTATTTAGATATTCCCATGAATGCAAAGTTGAACTGTTTCGTTTTCTTCGCCACAGTATCCGCTTACTTTTTTATCAGATACGTTTCCACGAGATTTAAATATTACCTTCCATTGCAACACAACCATAGATGCCTGCTAATTTTTGCTGTTATTTGTTCCGGAGCAGGCCTATGGTGTTCGTTGTCTTTGTATTGGAGCCCTTCACTTTTTCTGGTATTGGCACTTTTGTTCCTATTTACTGCTGCTTATGTGCTTCCGGTATTGCCTAGCAATGGAAATCTAAGGGACTTTGGCTTGTTGAAGATAATCTTGGTGGCATTGGTATGGGCAGGGGTTACGGTAATCTTACCGATAATTAACGCTCAATTGGATTTTTCTTGGGATATGGGCATAGAGGTGCTTCAACGCTTTATCTTGATAGTGGTTCTAATGCTCCCCTTTGAGGTGCGAGATATGAAATATGATCCACCGGGTTTAAAGACCTTTCCAAGGCGCTTTGGGCTGGGAAAGACCAGAATGTTTGGCCTTGGCTTCGTTGCGTTTTTTTTCTTTCTTACCTTTTTCAAGGATACCCCAGGCGAATATGAGCCAATGACCAAGGGAATCTTGTCCGTTTTCTTGACTTTTCTACTGTGCACTATGAAACGGGGCCAGGGGAAGTATTTTGCTACATTCTGGGTAGAGGCCGTTCCCATTTTTTGGGGAACGTTCTTATGGGCGTTGGCAAACTAGATTCTTTTTTGCAGTTCTCGTTTCATCTGAAGTTTCTCCTTTTCGGAAAGGCTGTGTAGGTCTGCTTGTTGGCAAAGAGCGGAAAGGCGGGTATTTTTTTTGGTATAGCTAGCACTGGATTTGCTAGTTATAAGATACAAACGTAGTTTGATCCTGTCCCAAAATGAAGCTTCTCCGTATTGGACCTTATTGCATAAAATCGCTGCTTTTTCAGAAGATATTTTCACTTAAAACCAATTTTGATTCAGGCAGCCCATAAGAGACGTCCGAGCCCTATGGATCATTACCCATAGGTTGGACGGGTTAATGTTGAGCTCCTTACAAATATCTTCTGTACTCATACCGCGTATAGTTTTCATGGTAAAGACCTGGGCCTGTTTTTTGGGCAATTTGGAGATACAACCCTGAATGGCCAGTCCTAATTCCTCATTTTCAATACTATCGTTTTCATAATTGCTAAAAGGATCTGCCACCCTTTCCTCTAACCAGTCGCCTTCAGAGTCAGCGCCCGAGTTGTAGCTCATCCGTATTTCGGCCTTGCCCTTCTTTGAATTTATTTTTCTGTAATAATCGATTATCTTTCGCTTCAGGATAGCAACGAGCCAAGTGCGTTCCGCCGCATCTCCTTTATAATTATCCGCGGATTTTAAACCGGCGAAAAATGTTTCCTGTACCAAATCTTTGGCAATTTCGGTATCGCTTACCCGGGTCACGGTATAGTTAAAAAGATAATCCGCATACAGATCTATCCAATTCTCCGGATGCAATCCATGCGTGTTGATGTTCGATTGTTCAATGCTCAAAGTACGTGAATTTGATTTAATAACTTGCATGTTTTCATTTTCGGGAGGGAATTTTCGAACTGCCATAATCGGGGGATTTTTATCGGAATCATGTGCAATGAACCATTCATTGCTTTTTTCTTTTGCCTGTTATCAAAATACGTCAAAATATATCACGGAACTTTCACAAAGTTGTTCTAAATATACAACACTCCTTGATGTCTTAGAAGGTTTTTCCAGTAATTTAAACGATTTCCAATTAAAGGGATGGATATCCCCTTTTAAGTTGTGAGTTTGTCTTGGGTTTTGGTCTGTTAATTAGAATGAGGGCCTGTGCGCCTTAATGAAGTGTTTTTTATGGCATAGTCATGCCAACGGAAGAAGAAAAAGCAAGGCCCGTCCACGGGTAGGAATGGTATGGCTGTAAAAGACATTTTTGCGGCAAATAGTACAAAACCCAAAACGGGGCTATGGTTTACTATGGGGATACCCAAAAAACGTGTTTTCTAGAGCAATTTTCCAGCAACTTCCATCCAATCGTTTACGCGCTCAAAACCATTGGTGTATAGATTGTGTGGTGAAGAGAACATCAGGGCCCTTCCGGTAAAGTTTTCAAGATTGTATCCCCGGTCGTCAATAAGGATATCTCCTCTAAGAATATGCTTGTCGCCACATAGGATACGCCTTTGCCAACTAATAAAAGGGAAGTACTCATCAAGCCAATCCGATTTTTCCTTTAACGAATCCGGAAACTGCATGGCCGCCGAGGCGATATAGATTTCATACTTTTTCTGCAGTTCTCGGAGCACCGCTATACTTTGGGGCATTGGCTTAAGATTTCGAAAAAAGCCCAGCCTGCGTGCGTGGTTTTTAATACTCTCTTGATGTTCCTTGGGTACAGAATGCCAAGCCTCCCTGCCGGCACATTGTTCCGCAGTAAGGTTTTGTCCGTATTCTTTGTTGTAAATTTCGATGTGCGCACCATAAGTGTCCGCCAGCACCTCGTCCATATCCACAAATAAGGTCATTTCAAAATTTTTTGCGAAGTACGCAAAATTGGGTTTCAACCAGAAATTCAATTGACCGATTTATTGATTTTTTAACCTGTACGGGTGCCTACCCTCCTCTTATCTTAAGACGATGGAAATTTCCCCGGGAGAGAGCATCTAATGCGGTAACTTTTAACGAGATTTGTGGTGGCATGCTTAATTTCAGTGCATACATTTGGGAATGGTTTGGACCTAGTTGCCCGGGGAAAACATTTGGTATTGGTGTTTTTGGAGTGCCCCTAAAAAGAATCCTTATGAAAATCGAAAATCGCATTTTGGTAATTGCCGCATTTGGTGTCTTCTTGCTTTCCTGTAAGTTGGATAAGGTATCCATGGAGGCCTACTCCAAGGGTATTGAGATTTCGGCGAACGGCATCAAGGCAGAACAGGTGTATGTTACCGATGGTGATAAGGGCATAAAAAGTAGGCAATTTAAGTATGCCCAAAAGATATTCACCAATTTTGAGGGGATATCCGGTTTTACCGTTCACGAAGGGAAATACTATCCCGAGATGGAAGTCTTGGTGGTCTCCAAAAGAGGGGATACCGTCTTTCGCCAAAAAAATCTTTTTCCTAAGGATACGTCGTTTGAAGTTGCCCAGACCGCTTTGCACGGACATCTCATTTTGGCGAATCCAATGCGTTCCGGAGAGGAGTATACCGCGCATTATACTCTTTATGACACAAAGGGCAAGGGGAGCTTAAATAGTGCTATGGACTTTGTAATAGTTAGGGATGACCATATTTTGGTAACCCCCAACGGTCTTGATTTTAACGAGGCCTATCTCTTTTCAAAGACGACGGAAAAGGCTCTTGCCGAGGGCAAACTCTATTTTGATGAGGAATCCTGGATGGATTTTCAGGGCCTTAGGGGGTATAGGATAAGGGAAGGCAGGGCATCTCTGGGCTTAAGCGTACTGGTGACGGACGATAATGGGAGGGCCATTGTACGGCAGAAGGATATCTTTGAAGGGCAGACCTTGGACGTACAACAGCTTAAGGCCGGTGTAGCATCCACCCTGCATATCGGTAAGGGGAGCTTGGCCAATCCGGTGCGATGGAAGGTACGTATCTGGGATAAGAACAGTGCGGCGGAATTAAATGCCGAGGCGATATTGGAGGTGGTAGAGTAAAACCATCGGGAGGGCAATTTCAAAGGGTTTAGAAGGCTATTTTGAATGGGTCTTAAATGAATACAAAAAGGGTTAGGATTGATGATCAGGTTTCGACCTATTGAAGTGGTTTAAGCTTTTTGGATTAAAGCGAAAATTCATGATTTTTTGCCCTTTCGAAACCTTTTTTTGAATTGCATAGCAGGGCTACGGAAGGAAAAAAAGTTGAAGAAAGGGTGAAAAAGCATCATTTTTTAGCCAATTGAAAAGGTTTAAAC